>DASUWQ010000342.1:0-5843 GCA_036378375.1 Chthoniobacterales bacterium | reverse complement strand
TTGAAGCCAGATCATCTCACACGGCGCAAAGACAGAAAATCATTAACAAGGCCACAAAGATCGCAAAGATGCAGGTAGAAAGATCCTTCTTTGTGGTCCGGACGCGGCCGGACGGCTTTGCTGTAAAATCATTCCCTAGTTCCCTTAGGATCTAGCGTTATCAATCCCTGATTGCTCAGCGCCGGATCTCGTCGGAAGATAAGCGGTCATGCTGGCAAAATGGATCGCGGTGGACGCCTCGAACCGGGCGGCATTTGATGAGGCTCAAAAGCGATGGTCGGACCTGGCAGCGTACGACGGGTTTATCGTTCAAGTCGGTGGATGGATCGACACGTTTCCGGCAAAAGCCGGCATCATTACTCTATGGCGCAGTTTTGGCGCTTATCGGCAATTCGTGGAAACCGGCCACACCGAGCTGGCGCTCCAACAAAAAGAACTTTGTGAACGCATTGAAATCACCATCGCCAGCGTGATTATGCACATCAGTCAGCCAGATCCTCGTGTTTTGGCGGAGTCAGCACAATGCTTACGGGTTAGTGACGTCACCTTACAGCCGAATAGCTCGCCAATTTTCGTGGCACGGCAGATGGAGATCTGGAACCCGGCTTTGCGATCCGCCGATGGGATGTTAGGTGCGCTGATCTGCCGGGTAGACGGCAATCACGACCGATTTCTAGGCGCATCTTTCTGGCGCGACCGGGCAGCTTTAGAGAATTTTCAGGCCACCGTCTTTCCCGCAACCAGCAAGGAGGCAGCCATGGAGACCTACATGAAATCGCTGGTTAGCTATCATTTTGTCCTGGAACCGGCCTGGCGAGTAGTGAAAGCCCATTAGGCCCGCAACAAAGGCAAAAAATTCTCACGCAAAGCAGACTTCGCCCCATCTCCCCCTTTAGCTACGTCGGCCAAGGACGCAAAGGCGCAAAGGTTAGGACGGAAAAGGAATAGACGCGAAAAGGCGCAAAAATCGCAAAAAATCGGAGAAAGTCAGCCCAACCGCAGATGGACGCAGATCTACGCAGATCGAGGCCTCTCAGAAGGTCACAAAAACCTGCTGAGCTCCATGACTCATCCTGAGCTAGCGAGACTATATTGTTTCATCTCCGAAATTCTCCGCAGTAAACACCCGACTTCGCCCAATCGTCCCTCTAGCTAGTTCCGACAAGTCGCGGCCTTAGTAGGTCGCGCTCTTTCGCGGGTATTCATCTGCGTATATCTGCGTCCATCTGCGGTTGATTCCGTTCTGCTTTTGGCTTGTGTTTATTTTGCGTTCTTTGCGCCTTTTTGCGGCTATTCCCTTTTTGTCTTCTCTTTGCGGCTTTGCGTGAGATTTTTCTGCACCTTAAAGCACTGCGGTCATGCCTCCGTCGACGTACAGAATCTGTCCGTTCACAAACGATGAAGCATCGCTGCTCAGGAATACTGCCGCACCCACGAGCTCAGCCGGGAGTCCCCAACGTTTAGCCGGTGACCGTTGTTTGACCCAGGCATCGAACTCCGGGTTGTCCGCCAGCACCTGAGTCATTTCGGTGATGAAATACCCAGGCCCAATCGCGTTGATTTGAATATTGAACTGCGCCCAATCCGCACACATTACTTTTGTCAGCATCTTGAGACCACCTTTCGCAGCCGTGTACGGGCCGGTGGTGGTCCGCGCAAAATCGCTCATCACCGAACAGATGTTGATGATCTTTCCGTTCCGTCGCACGATCATTCCTTTAACCACCTCGCGTGAGACGAGCATCGCGCTGGTCAGATTGGTCTGAATGACCTCCGACCAAGTTTCCAAAGACACCTCATCCAAGCGCACCCGTCGCTGGATCCCGGCATTGTTGATCAAGACATCAATTGGATTCTTCGAAGAAAACTCCGTTACCGACGCGCGGACTTCGTCTTCGTTCGTGATATCGAAACGAGCTTCTTCGACCGCGCACCCCTCTTTGCGGAGCCGGTCAGCAGCAGATCGAAGTTTTTCAGGGTTCCGCCCGTTCAAGATCACTCTGGCGCCATGCTGAGCAAGACCACGGGCAATTTCAAATCCAAGACCGGCATTGGATCCGGTAACGAGGATACGACGGTTGGAAAGATCAAAAAGATTCACGTGAGAACAACGTTAAAGCTGATTTAGGAGGCACAATCTAGGAACTAGGAGAAAAATCTCACGCAAAGGCGCGCGATGCCGCAAAGGGAAGACAGCGAGCAGTGAAGGGTCATAGGTGATTGGCTCGTACCGTAGGAATCGGATTCCTGACGCTCGAGATCTGTCTGCGTAAATCTGCGTTCATCTGCGGTTTGCCTGTCTTAGCCTTTGCGTCTTTGCGGCTTTGCGTGAGATTTTCCTTCCAGACTCTAACTCCTAGCTCCTCTACATATGCTTTCCTGCGTCATTCACGGTGCCCATGATCTTCGGCTAGAAAACCGCGATACCCCTGAGCCCGGTGCTAACGAGGTACTCGTCAGGCTGGGCGCCGGAGGAATCTGCGGATCCGATCTGCACTACTTTCACGAAGGTGGCGTGGCCGATTTCAAGATCAGGCAACCGATGATCCTGGGCCACGAGGTGGCCGGCGAGATCGTAAAATGCGGACCTGGTGTGACCTCGCTCAAACCAGGCGATCGAGTTGCCGTGAATCCAGCGCGTTACTGCGGCGTCTGCGACCAATGTCGAGCTGGCCGGGGTAATCTCTGCAAGAACGTTTATTTCTTTGGCAGCGCTTCCAAATTCCCTCATATGCAAGGAGGCTTTGCTGAGTTTTTCGTAGCGGCAGAGACGCAATGTGTCCGCCTCAACACGGAGATCTCATTTCCTGAGGTTGCCTGTGCCGAACCGCTAGCAGTGGTCCTGCATGCAATTAACCAAGCCGGAAATCTTAACTCTAAGAGGGTTTTGATCACCGGAGCCGGACCGATCGGGCTCCTAGCCGGTATTGCAGCCCGTTTCGCCGGCGCACTCGAGGTCACGATCACAGACCGGTTCGCGTCGCCCCTGAAGCTGGCATCGGAATTGGATCTGGACTATGCGCTTAACGTAGCGGACAACCCTGAAGCCCTAAAAGAAGCGGTGAGCGAGCGTGGCGAGTTTGACATCGCGCTGGAGGCCGCAGGAGCGGTGCCGGCTATGATCAATTGCCTCGAATCCCTCGGACCAGGCGGACGTATGGTCCAAATCGGGATGCTCTCCAGCGCGCAACTCCCCTTTGGCCGCATTCTCGCCAAAGAAATCGAAGTAGTCGGCACCTTTCGGTTTTATCAAGAGTACACGAACGCCGTGCGGCTCCTGGAAAAAGGCCGGATCAATGTGAAGCCGTTGATCACCCACCGCATGCCGCTCAAGTCGGCGCTCGACGCCTTCAGCCTCGCCTCCGACAAGAGCCAATCGGTTAAGGTGAGCCTAGTGCCTTGAGATAATCGTGCTCGTGCTCCTGCTCGTCCTCGTGCTCGAAGGATGAGCGATGACCACGAAGTAATCAGTAACCAGTGAGTCAGTAATCGGTCGGATTTCAGAGACCGAAGGCTGATCACTGAATATTTCTGGAGCACGCCGAATTGGTTGGTACGCCCAAGGCTTTACTCGCTTACTAGCCTTCGAGCACGAGCCCGAGCACGAGGACGAGGACGATTGGGGCTGCGCCCCCTAGCCTTCAAACGTCAGCAATCCCTTCAGCGCATCAACGGCTCGGTCCAATTGCTGGTCTTTCTGGTGCGCGACCAGCTCTTGCTCCGCGGGATTCAGAAAACTGCCTCTTTGCCTAAGCAACAAGGCCCGGTTTTCATCCCGATTCATCAGACTGACAATGTCGGGTTTGACGCCTTTCTCCTGAATCGTTTCATGATTCGGCGTGAAATATCTGGCCACAGTTAATCGCATGCCGGATCCGTCCGGAAGCTCGAATTGGGCCTGCACAAGACCTTTCCCGAACGTCGTTTGCCCAACAATGATCGCACGGTGCAAATCTTTCATGGCACCGGCAACGATTTCCGAAGCGCTGGCGCTTTCGTTGTTAACCAGGATCACTAGCGGAAAGCCCTGACGAGGTTTGGCCTCTGCATCGGTAAAGAATTCCTGATGAGACCCAGCATCGCGTCCTTCTGTGTAGACCACCATTGTCTTGGGAGGCAAAAATATCCCGCAAGTGTCGATGGCGCTCTGGACTAACCCGCCCGGATTAAATCGGAGATCTAATATCAAAGCCTGCATCCCTTTGCCCAGCAGGTCGTCCACCTGAGCGCCGAGCTCGGTGGGAGTTGGCTGATCAAACTCTGTGATCCGGAGATACCCTATCTTGAACTTACCCGCTTCTCCGCCATCCAAGAGATGCGCATCTCGGACACTGGTCACCCGATAGATTTGGCGAGTGACTTGAATATCGCTGACGCTTTTAGTCGATGGCCGATAAATTTTAAGGTGGACGATACTGCCCTTAGCCCCCCGCAAAAGCGGACCGATATCTTCTACCCGTTTGTGTTCGACGTTAACCCCTTCGATAGCGACGATCTGATCGCCGGCTACAATACCAGCCTTGGCGGCAGGCGCCTCTTCCACCGCCGATACTACCGTCAGCTGACTATTAATATCCGCAACCACAATACCGATACCGGTGACCTCTCCCCGATTTTCCTCCTGGAAGTCCTGATAGTCTTCCGCCTCCAGATAAGCGCTGTGCGGATCAAGCTTGGACAACATCTCCCGCAGTGAGGCATGTAACAAATAGGACGAGGTCGCCTTTTTAGGATCAACGTAATCCTGTTTTACGAGCTCAAACGCTCGAGTAAATACGCGCAGCCAGGCCGCGGCATCGTCGCCGGAAACTTGCGCTTTTCCTGAGCTCAACAAGAAACTACCGACCACTAAGTCCAACCCCACCAGTAGGGCTGCTAAAGTGTAGCCGATCACGCGCTTCATCGTCACCCCAGCAAACCAGAGGAGTCCAACGAGTTCAAGGGGCGTCTGGGGCGTGCCGGCGAATGGGCGAAACGGCGAACGGGGCGACTGCCACGAAGTGGCTAGACAGAACAGCCCAGGGCTTTAGCCCTGGGTAGGGGTTGCGAAAAGGTCGCCCTGAAAGGGCGACCGAAGAGCCATTCGGGTTCAGCATGGATTATGTCGCCACACCTCTCTAGATTCTGGATTTGCGGAAACCGTGGGCAAACACGATTCCCGCTCGGACGCCCTCGTGAGGCACATCGTTCTCGTCCTCATCCTCGAAAGGGTATATTGGCAGCTATTTCGGCTGGAATTGTATCTATGTGCTCTGTCCGGATTGCACCCCGCCGCGGGGTTGGAGATTCTTTCAGGGCGCGTGAACGGTAATTGCCATACCCAGGGCTGAAGCCTTGGGCTAGTCTCTTTGGCCACTTCGTGGCAACTGCGATTTCGCCTTTCCGCAAATACGCGGATGCGCCTCCTGGCTCCCGGATTCTGGCTCCTGGCTCCTTCTCCTCGAACTCCTTGAATTCCTTCAACTCTTCTATTTTGCTATTTGCTATTCATTACCGCAATGTCGCCGCCACGTACCTTAATCATCACCGGAGCCAGTCGCGGGATTGGCGCGGCCATCGCCCTTAAGGCCGCTCGGTCCGAGTATCAGATTGTGGTCAACTACACCAAAGACCAAGAGGCTGCCGAGCGAGTGGTTGAGCAGGTTCGTAGGTCCGGTGGCGACGCGATCCCGATTCGAGCCGATGTGTCAGTCGAGCCGGAAGTCATCGCACTCTTTCAAGAGGCTGAGACTCGGTTCGGTTCGATCTATGGGTTGGTGAACAATGCGGGCATCACCGGTGGATTCGCTCGGGTCGACGAGACCACCCATCCGATGCTTGAAAGACTAATGGCCGTCAACGTG
>DASUWQ010000341.1:0-12702 GCA_036378375.1 Chthoniobacterales bacterium | reverse complement strand
AGAGCGAAAAGCGATTCCCGCCGGACATGAAGTACGAGATTACCCTTGATTCGACGGCACCTATTGTCGCTTCAATGCACAAGATTCAGCTCACCTTAATCGAGGCGATCTTGCTGGTTCTGGTGGTGGTCTTTATTTTTCTGCAGAGCTTGCGCGCAACCATCATCCCGATGCTTGCCGTTCCGGTATCGCTGCTGGGTACTTTCATCGCTTTTCCGATGCTGGGTTTCAGCGTCAATACCCTGACTCTATTCGGCATGGTGTTGGCAATCGGTATCGTTGTAGACGACGCCATTGTGGTGGTGGAAGCGGTGCAACATCATATCGAGCATGGACTCAGCCCGCGCGATGCAACGGTGCAAGCAATGAAGGAGGTATCCGGTCCGGTCATTGCCATTGCGTTGATCCTATGCGCCGTCTTCGTGCCGGTAGCGTTTATGAGCGGAGTAACCGGGCGCCTCTATCAGCAGTTTGCGATTACCATCGCAGTCTCTGTCATTTTTTCGGCGATAAACGCGTTAACCCTAAGCCCGGCGCTCAGCGCGATGCTGTTGCGAAAACCGGAGCCGGGCCGAGGGCCGCTCGGTTGGTTTTTCGGCTGGTTCAATCGCTCGTTTGATCGGGTTACCACCGGTTACGGCAAGATCGTCGACTTTTTTGTGCGCAAGGCAGCGCGCTCGATGCTGTTGCTCGTGGTGATCGTCGGCGGAATCTGGCTATTATCGAAACAGTTACCGGGAGGCTTTATCCCAGACGAGGACAAAGGTTATATCTTTGTCGCGATGCAGCTTCCGGAAGGCGCTTCGTTGCAGCGTTCCGATGCGGTATTGGAAAAAGTCGAGCAGATTGTTTCTGCTACTAAAGGTGTACGATCGAGCTTGGCCATCTCCGGCTTCAATATCCTGAACTCACAGACTGCGCCCAACGCGGGTCTTATCTTCATCGGACTCGACGATTGGAAAAAAAGGGAAGCCCCCGAACTTCAGGCCGACGCCTTGGCGCGGAAACTCAATGCCCAGTTTTTCAGGATTCCTGAGGCCCGCATCTTCGCGTTTGGACCGCCGCCATTGCCCGGCTACGGAAACTCCTCCGGGTTCACTCTTCAACTGCAGGATCGCTCAGGTGGTTCGGTCGACCAACTCGGCGCCCAGGTAAAAGCATTTATGGCCGAAGCATCGAAACGCCCGGAAATCGGCCGGCTAACGACCACGCTGGATGCGGCGACCCCGCAGATTAAAGTAGAGCTGGACCGAGAAAAGGCGCGAGCGACTGGGGTCAAGGTAGACAGCGTATACCAAACGATGCAGGCTTATCTCAGCGGAATGTATGTAAACGATTTCGTACGCTTCGGCCGCGTGTTCAAAGTCCTACTTCAAGCGGAACCGGAATACACCAATATACCAAGCAAGATAGGAGAATTCTATGTGCGCAATCAAGACGGGAAAATGGTCCCACTCAGCACCTTGGTAAACGTCCAGCAAATGTCGGGGCCGAATTTTGTCTCTCGTTACAATCTTTATCAGGCCGCAGAAATCACTGGAGTACCGGCACCCGGATATAGTTCGGCGCAAGCCCTCAACGCGCTTGAGGAAGTGGCCAAGCGGCTGCCGCTCAACTACAGCTATGAATGGTCGGGGTTAACTTACCAGGAAAAGAAATCGGAAGGTGAAGCCGGTATCATTTTTGGTATGGCTGTCATCTTCGTCTTCCTGTTGCTGGCGGCGCAGTACGAAAGCTGGACGTTACCATTCGCGGTTCTGCTTTGTACACCGTTAGTCGTACTCGGAACCTTCCTGGGAGTACTGGTCCGCGGCTATGACAACAACGTTTACGTCCAGATCGGCTTAGTCATGTTAATCGGTCTGGCAGCAAAGAACGCGATTCTGATTGTCGAGTTCGCTAAGCTACAGCGAGAACAAGGGAAACCGACCATCGAAGCGGCTCTGGAAGCATCTAAGCTCCGTCTGCGTCCGATCCTGATGACGTCGCTGGCGTTCATTGTTGGTTGTGTTCCTTTGATGTTATCGAGCGGCTCCGGCGCAGCTGCCCGAGGCGTTATGGGGACCGCGGTGGTCTTCGGTATGACTTGCGCAACCGTGCTCGGGATTTTTCTGGTCCCAGTTTGTTACGTATTCATAGAGCGAATTACTGACCGCAAAGGGAGAAGGGTACAAAAAGTCTCACCCGAAGCCACAAAGACCCGAGAAGGAGACATCGCCAAAAGCGAAGCCTAGTTTCGCTTCACGCTTCCCAGATCCCTCGCAACGGCCCCTCTGCCCCAAACACGGGGTCATTATCCGGGATCGGCAGAGATGCTATGTTCTTATCCGCTTGCGGGCGTTCTCCCGGTTTCCCCGTCAATAAATCCCAATCCCTGCCGTCGGGGTAAGCGCCAACCACACCGAAATCTTCACTAGCGCCAAGATTCTTATGCCCAACGCCGGCGGGGATGACGATCACGTCGCCTGCGCCCACGTTAAAATCTCTTCCCTGTTCTCCGCCCAGCCGCACCGTCACGGAACCACGGTACACGCCCAATACTTCGTGGCTGGTGCTGTGATAGTGATGAAACGGGTAGATGCCGTTGCGCCATGAGTTGGTCCAGTTGTTGGCCGCGAACAGCTGCACGACTCGCGTCGCCGGGTCTGCCCCGTCGACCGGGAGAACTCCGCGGTACAAAAGCAAGTGAAGCCGATTGTTCGGAATTACGCCGTCGTCTTTGAAGAGGGCAGTCTCAGGTTGTTTCATATTCCTTGCCTGCGCCAAAACTCGCCGAATCGCAGAGATGGATCCAAGAGCAAGCAGAGCCGTCATCTTGAACGACCTGGCTAAGAATTGGCGACGATAAGTTCTATTTTGCTCTTCCATGCCACACCTAACATAACGCGATCGCAGTTCACGGCTAGCTTGCGCGCATCCTGCGAATAGGTAACACGAAGGTACTCGAAAGGGCGATTGCGGCGACCCGGCGACACGCATGGAGATAGTGGACTTAAAGTGGCCGGAGTAGACGCCGTACGGCACGGCGCCCAACGCGTTAAGAAGAGTCGACTACGTCTACTCAGTCCACTCCGCCCACTATCTCGGCAGCGTATCGCCCCTTCGCCGTTCCGCCTACTTTGGCGCCTCCGATCCTGCTTTCGTTTTCTCAACTCCGGAAGAGTGAGTAAGATAAAGCGCCAGCCCGATCAGGGCGATGCTGGTAGCCACACAGAGGACATCCAAGGGACTCTGTGTTCTGATTTGGAATCCGTCTTTGAAGGTTTCCACAATCAAAATGATCAGAATCACTTTACCGAGCCGTGATTTCAAATCCTCGAGCGATTCGACGCGAAGAATACGCGCCGACATCCTGGACGCCTTCGCTTCCTGAATCTGGGCAACGAACAGCTCATACAATCCGAAACCAAAGATCAGCATGAACGCGCCCAGGAGGTAGCCATCGATCATCGTGATCAACTTAATTATGCTCTCGCTCATAATCGTTTCCCTTTGTTCAACCGCCATGGTGGGGTCGATACAGTGAAACATATTAGCAAGAACCCCGAACGTCTGGAGACCGATCACCAGGAATAATGCGACTCCGGCCAGCACCGCCGTGATCACCGCTAATAAAACGACTAAACGGCTACTCCACAGAGCACTTTCGAACCATCTTCTCATGAATTGATTTCTGGACTGTTCTTCGATCAGTATTGCCGGTCAGTGGCTCCAAACTGCCGGTTTTTGTTTTGGAAGCAATCGGTTTCGGCAACATTCGGTCAAAACCCGGGACACCGGCCGAAAAATAGCAGAGAGCGCGTGTGCCAGCTCCTAAATTCTAGCTCCTCTAGACGAGAAGACGCTGGTTGATTACACTCCGCCACCCGCAATGAGCTCAATCGATTCGTTGATAGAAAACAACCGCGCTTGGTCGCAGAGCATGACCACAGGCAGGCCCGATTATTTTCGCCAACTGGCGAAGCAGCAATCCCCAAAATTTCTTTGGATCGGGTGCGCTGATAGTAGAGTACCAGCGAACGAGGTCGTTGGTTTGATGCCCGGAGAACTATTCGTCCATCGAAACGTAGCTAATTTGGTTTACCCGTCGGACCTGAACTGTATCTCCGTCGTTCAATTCGCGGTGGAGGTACTCAAGGTGGAACATATTATCGTCTGCGGGCACTACGGTTGCGGCGGCGTGAAAGCCGCCATGTCTGGCGCACATCATGGCCTTATCGATAACTGGCTCGCGAAAATTAAGGAGCTTCACCTCCGGAACCATGAACGACTCGATTCAATCGCCGACTCAGAAGCGAAGGCGGACGCGCTCTGCGAATTGAATGTCGCGGACCAGGTAGAGGCACTAAGCCGAACCGCCACTGTCCAAGATGCGTGGTATCGCGGACAGAGCCTCGAGATCCACGGATGGATCTACGGCCTCAAAGATGGCTTAGTCAACGACCTCGGGGTCCGGGTGAATCGAGTCGATCAGGTCCCGCCACAGTTGCGCTTCGAGCGAAAGGGTTAGCAGTACTCGGGCGGCAGCCAGCAGTCGGGGCGATGCTGAGGGTATCGGTAACCTTGACGCGTGCGAGCAAACCCGAATGGGACTTATAGGACTAATGGGACTTATATGTTGCCGCCGGCGACCGTTAGCTGCTTACTGCTTACTGCTTACTGCTTACTGCTTACTGCTTACCCCCACCCGCATCACCAGCACACAAACCCACCATCGACCACTAAATCCACGCCAGTACAAAACGAAGCAGCGGCGCTCAGAAGAAAAACGGCGGGCCCAACCAATTCATCAACGGTTGCCATGCGCCCCAGCGGCGTATCTGCCTCGAATTGTTTGCGCTGTTCCGCGACCTCGGGACGGGCGTTCATGGGAGTTAGCGTGTAGCCCGGGCTAATCGAATTAACTCGGACGCCACGATCGCACCATTCCATGGCCAAGCTTTTGGTAAGATGGATTACTCCGGCCTTGGAAGTGTTGTAGTGAATCTGCTGGATTCCCCGGTTGACGATGATACCGGACATCGACGCGATATTGACGATCGACCCTTGCCGGCGCGGCAACATGGCGTTGGCTTCGGCCTGGCAAGACAAGAAAATGCCGGTGAGATTGATATCCAACATCTTTTGCCATTGCGAAAGGGGCATCTCTTCGGCGGGAGCGGCATTCGCGATACCGGCACAATTCACCGCTAGAGAAAGAGCCCCCAGATCTTTCTCAGCAGATTCGATCGCCTCGGTTAGATCCTCTCGCCGGGTCACGTCTCCCCGAAGCGCTACCGCCTTTCTGCCAGTTGCCTCAATGCGTTCAACTGTGCTAGCCAGGCCGCCACTTGTTTCCAAATCAAAACAGGCGACCGTGGCTCCCGCCTCAGCCAAACCGACTGCGATGCGTTGGCCGATCCCGCTTCCCGCCCCTGTAACGATCGCCACTTTATCTTCTAAACTGAATAAGTTCATTTTTTAAGAAGTTCAGGAGTTAAGGAGTTGCAGGAGTTCAGGAGCTGACATCGGTAGCGTTGGATTAGTCTCGTATTTCAAATCACAGCAGACTCTTTGTCTTGCAATCTCGCGAGCGCCCCACACTGAACTCCTGAACTCCTGAACTCCTTTCTTTCAAGACGTGGCCAACTCCATGATGGCGACCTGGTTTGTATCGGCGGTATTTAAGACGCCTTTTTGGCGGCCTCGACTGAGCACCAGGATCCGGTGGGAGAGCCCCAGGACTTCCTCTAGGTCCGAACTCACTACAATCACTCCCATTCCGCCACGGGCTAGACCAGCAATGGTTTCATAGATAGCCGACCTGGCTCCCATATCGATACCGCGCGTTGGCTCGTCCAAAATGAAGATCTTGGGTACCCGCGAAATCCAGCGAGCAATAATTACTTTTTGCTGGTTACCTCCCGACAGATGCGACGCAAGTTGCTGGGGTGTTCCCTTAACCCCAAGCCGTTGAATCGCGTCTTTGGCAAAAGCGCCGATTCCTTGCGGAGATAACCAACCCTTACTTCCGATCCGATCGTAATTGCCTAACGATAAGTTGCTGGCAACGCTGTGATCCAATACCAACCCCTGTGCCTTCCGATCCTCGGGAACGAGAACCATTCCCGCTCGGATCGCGTCGCCGGGCTGCCGAATCTGGATTCGCTCGCCCTCAATCCAAATTTCGCCCGCCGCCAAAGGGTCAACGCCGACAATGGCTCGAACCAATTCGCTTCGGCCGGCCCCAACAATCCCGGCGATCCCAACGATTTCACCGCTATGGACCGTAAAGCTAACTTCGCGAAACCGGCCATTAGCAGCAGTCAGTTTTTCACATCGGAACACTTCTTTGGTACCCGGAGCTACCTTGGCAGGAAAAATGCGGTCAACGCTTCGGCCGACCATGTTTTCAAGCACGATATTCACCGGGATATCGGCGGAAGCATGCCGGGCTACTAACTTACCATCACGTAAGACAACAATCCGTTCCGCGATTCGAGCAATCTCATCCAACCGGTGGCTGATATAAATGAAGGAGACGCCCTGTTTCTTAAGACGATCGATCTGCGAAAAAAGCCGGTCTGTCTCTGGACCTCCTAACGCCGCGGTCGGTTCATCCAAGATCAAAAGCTTGGCATCGAGCGTTAGTGCTTTGGCAATTTCGACCTGTTGCTGAGCCGCAACGGACAAACGATGAACCGGTGTGGCCGGAGAAATATCCAACCCCAGCCGGTGAAGCTGTTCGGCCGCCCTTTTGTGCATGCTCTCTCGGTCAACGAATCCATTGCGTTTCGGTAACCGCCCTACAAACACGTTTTCTGCGACCGAAAGCGCCGGCAATAATCGCATCTCTTGATGGATCAAACCAATCCCCGTCGCCATCGCATCCCGAGGCGAAGCCGGCGCATAAGGTGAACCTTCCCACCACATCGTGCCGGTATCGGGCAAAACCAGGCCGGCGATAATTGAAGAAAGAGTCGACTTTCCCGCGCCGTTCTCGCCCACAATCGCCAGCACCTCGCCTTCATAAACATCGAGGTCAATCCCGGACAGGACCTGGATACCAGCGAAGCTTTTGCTAACACCGCGGACCGAGAGCCGGGCCCCCTGGTGGGGCGAGGCTCCCGAATGATCTATCGGTTTCGCAGGGTGCTGGATGTTCATTTACACATGATGAGTCTGGGCCGTGAGACTCGCCGAGCCGCTAGAGGGGCGCTCCGCAGAGGGAGGAGAAACTCGTGCAAGATTGCGTTCGTGGTTCAAGAAACCGCAACATTCAGGAGCCTCGCCCCACCAGTCTTGGGACCCGACATTGTCATTGAGGATTATGGATGCTTAGCAATGAACGGTTCGACATTGTCCTTTGTCGTCAGAACCGCGTCCTGTAATTGATCCGCGGGTAGTTTCTTTCCGGCAATTAGATCGAGGGCGGATTGCAACGCCAAGCGGCCCATACCTTGGGTCTGCTGCGTCATGGTGGCAGTTAAAGTCCCGTCGCGCACGGCCTTGAGACCCGCAACATCGCCATCGAACCCAACCACAATTACCTTGTGATCCAGGTTACCGACTTTGACCGCTTGAGCAGCCCCCAACGCTAATGCGTCCGCACGACCGAAGAATACGGTGATATCAGGATGCCGCTGCAACATATCCTGGGCGATAGCAAAACCTTCGTCCTGCATCCAAGCCTTGCTCGGCTGTTTAGCGACCACTTGGAGTCCTGGGAATTTCGCGAGCGCCTCGCTGAAACCTTTATCCCGGTCCATTTCCGGCGTTGTGCCGAGCTGACCTTGCAAGATTCCTACCTTGCCTTTTCCATCGGTGATCTTACCGACGTACTCACCCAAGGTGCGTGCCGCCGAAACGCTATCGGTAGCAATAAAAGTGTCCCCGGGATTATCAGGCGGAGTTCGATCCACACATACCACCGGGATCCCTGCGGCTTTCGCAGTTTTGACCGGGACACCAGCGGCAGTCGCTCCGGCTGGAATATAGATCAATGCTTTAATCCCGCGGGTGATCAGATCCTGGATCTGGCTAACCTGAGTCGCGGAGTCTCCTTTGGCATCAACGGTGATCACCGTGACACCTTTAGCCTTGGCTTCGGCTTCGACCGATTGCTTGATCTGATTAAAGAAGTCTGCTTGCAGGTTGGCGACCGCTAAGCCAATGGTCACATCTTTCTGCTGGGCAACAACTGGAGACATACTACCAAACGCGAAGGCACCAGCGGCTATGACCGCGATCAGTGAGGCGCTGCGGAGGAACGTGGATCTTATCATTCTATTGTGGGGATAGGTTGGGTGTGGTTGGGTTTTGACTGCGCCTGACCCTTGCGGCAACCCCGCAGGAGTCGGGAAGTGGGGAGTGTGGAAATAGTGGAGTAGTGAAGAATTGAAGTGGTGGAGTGATGGAGCGCTGAGGCTCTACTAACTACGGTTGACGGCGTTTGCTGGATTCCCATTCTGAACTCCTTCAACTCTTCTTCTTACGCCTCCTTTCTCCGTAAGGTGTCCGCCATTACCGCAACGGCGATAACCGCTCCAATAATGACCTGTTGGATAAAGGGTGATACCCCGATCAAATTAAGACCGTTGTGAAGTACACCGATGATCAGTACGCCAACGATGGTGCCGCCGATTCCCCCAATTCCCCCGCTTAAGCTCGCTCCGCCTATAACAACGGCGGCAATCGTATCGAGCTCGTAACCGAGGCCCGCGCTTGGTTCCGAAGAATCGAGGCGGCTGGCTTGGGCGATGCCGGCAATCCCGGCCAACGTCCCTGCCGCTATATAGACCCAGATCGTCAGCATCTGGACTTTGATTCCCGCCAATCGGGCGACTTCAGCGCTGCCCCCGATTGCGTAAAGGCTGCGCCCTGCACTGCGATAGCGCAAAAAGATCCAGGTAATCGCGACCAGGATCAGAAAGAGGGCCACGGTGATGGACAGAAATCCAAAGTGCCGGATCGTGGACAGGCTGGTAAACCAGTCAGGAAACCCGACGACTTGGCGGCCGTCCGTCACGATATTCGCCAATCCCCGGCCGATTGACATCATCGCCAATGTAGCAATAAACGCGGGCAATCTTGCCTTGGTAACGAGCAAGCCGTTAATCAGGCCGCAAACCGCGCCACAAAGCAGGGCGATCAGGATCGCTAATGGTAAAGGAACATTAAAGCTATCCTTCAACCAACCCATCACCATCATCACGAAGGCGAGGATGGATCCAACAGAGAGGTCGATACCTCCAATCACGATGACCAGGGTCATGCCGACGGCCAGGATCCCAAGAACGGTGACCTGGTCGAGGACGTTCAACGCGTTGCGAACCGAGAAAAAGACGTTGGTGGTCAAGGTGAAGATAACGCACAGAAGGATCAGGCCGAGGAGTGGCCCTTGGACTCCAATGACCCAGTTGGCCCAGGACGCGCCTTTCGAGGTGGCGACGGGTGCAGATGAATCAACGGTGGCGTTCTTCGTGTCGCTCATTGCTTGGGATCAAGTCTGGGGGAAAAGAAAGAGAGTTAAGGAAAGCTTTAGGAGGAAACCGAGAAATTGAGGGAAATGGAATTTTTACGCAGTAATGAATTTTTATTCATCGACAACAAAATATTCTTATCTACCTTCTCTCGTGTCAACCCCTATCTGATTTTCTCTATATGATTCCTTCTCAGCGCTTTGTTCAGAAAACCGTCCTCATCACCGGCGCCAGTCGCGGTATCGGCGCAGGTCTCGCTCGCCGCTTTGCCCAGGAAGGCGCCAACCTCGTGCTTTCCGCTAATGAAGCGAAGGTGCAGGAAGTGGCGGCCGAACTTGAAAAATCTGGCGCCAATGCCATCGCCGTGATCTGCGATGTCACTTCTAAAAGCGAAGTCGAGAACCTTTTCGCGACCGCGGTCAAACGCTTCGGCGCCGTTGATGTCTCGATTCAAAACGCCGGAGTCATTACCATCGCCAAAGTCGAGGACCTCACCGAAGCCGAGTGGGATAAGGTGATGGACGTAAACACTAAAGGCGTTTTTCTCTGCTGCCAGGAGGCCGCCCGCCACATGGTGCCGAGAAAAAGCGGCCGGATAATCAATACCGCTTCAGGACAAGCCAGGCAGGGATTTATCTACACGCCTCATTACGCAGCCAGCAAATTTGGCGTCGTGGGCATAACCCAGAGCCTGGCAAAAGAACTCGCGCCAAGCGGAGTGACCGTGAACGCATTCTGTCCCGGGATTATCGATACCGACATGTGGGCTTACAACGATCAAGCCTGGGGCAAATTGCTAGGCAATTATCAGCCCGGCGAATTGATGCAGGAATGGGTAAACAATATCCCGATGAAACGCGTCGGCCGCCCCGAGGATGTTGCTGGCCTCGTCACGTTCTTGGCGTCAGATGACGCCGCATATATCACAGGCCAGACAATTAATGTCGACGGCGGATTGTTTATGTCGTGACGTTTGGCGTTCGGCGTTCGGCGTTCGGCGTTTGGCGTATCGCCGTATCGCCGGTATCGCCGGTATCGCCCCTTCGCCCTATCGCCCACTCGCCTAATCGCTCCTCCCTCTCCCCTTCGTCTTCCCGGGCGTTGCTTTCTGCTTCGGAGTCGGCTTTGGAGGCGGAGGAGCCTTAACAATGGTGGCATCCAGGAGTTTGCCGGAGCTGTCTACTACCGCTGTAAAATCGAATTCTCGGTCCGTATCTCCGACAACTACTGCGCCCGCGCAGACAATCTCCAGCCGAGCGTTGGAAATCCATTTTGCTGATTTATAGGTAGGCAACGTTATTTTGCCCAGTTTCACCGCCGGAACTGCAAAAGATCTCGCCAGGTAAGGTTTCAAGGCATCGATATCATCATAGAAAAGCCGGACCACTTTGACTCCGGTTCGCAGCTGGAGGACATCACGCCGACCGGATTTATCGACCATAAGGGAGTTCGTGTTGTCCGGCGACGGCACCTGCAATATTTCGACGGCAGGCGCGGGGACCAATAGCCCGAGAAGCAAAAGGCAGATCAAGCAAGAAGCTTTCATAAAAATGAGGAAGACTGCAGAAGCAAACACCATTCTGCCGAACCGATAGCCGCCTGAAAATAGTAAATACGAGGAAAAGAACGGCGCGATTCGGCAGGAATGAGCCCTGTTCATCCCGGCGTGCGGTCAACGTATCCTTCGACCCGCGGCATTCCAAGTCTTGGGGAATTGTAAGGGATGAGACCTATGGGACACATAAGACTTATCTGGTTCCGTGTCGGTCCCATGTGTCCCATAAATCACATCCATTTTTAGCAGAACAAGCCGGTGTGCTCCTCGCCCCTCTAGCTCCTAAATTGACCACTGATTACTGATTACCAGCCCTCGCCATCACCCGGCTGGCCGCGCCAGAAGCCGCGGTTCGCTTTGACCGATTTGTGAACAACACGATGATCACAACCGCTACCACGATGACAGAGGCCCCCGAGATGGTACGACTATCCAATGTTTCGCCTGCAATCGCCCAACCAAGTAGAACGGCAACCACCGGATTTACAAAGGCATAGGTACCAAGCAGCGCCGGAGATATAACCCGTGTTAGCCAGACATAAGCGGTAAACGCAATGATAGCGCCGACCACAACCAAATAGACCCACGCTAGAAATGACTCGCCCGTAACCCGGGCCAAAGCAACTCGGCCGGCTTCACCAGTTGAAACGCTAACTAGCAGCAATAGCGCCCCTCCGCAGATCATTTGAATGCCAACTCCGACGATTGGGGATGAAGGGTGGGCAGCTTTTCTCGAATAAAGCGAACCCGCAGCCCAAACCGCGGCTGCCGCGAGTAGCGCGATAATTCCCATGTACCAGTGAAATTGGTTACCTGGAGGTGTGGCCGATTGCGCTACCGGCCGAGCCAAAATCGACACACCCAGAAGTCCCAACAGCAGTGCAGTGCAAATAGTCCCGCTCGGACGAGGACCGAGTTTAGCGAGCCACGCAAAAATGGTGAGGAAAACCGGGACTGTAGCTACCAACAATGCCGCAGTTCCGGATGGTACATATTGTTCGGCAAAAGTGACTCCTCCGTTGCCCACCAGCAGCAAACAAGCCCCGAGTATCAGAGCATCTCGCCATTCAACCAGAGACGGCATTTTTGCACCGCGACACAGCGCGAACAAAAACATCGCTCCACCAGCCGCGAGATAACGGGTCCCCGCCATAAAAAAGGGAGGGATTGACGCGATCGCCAACCGGATCCCGAGATAGGTCGAACCCCAAATGATATAGACCGCTAAAAGCGCGGTCACTACCAGGAGTGGATTCGGGCCCGCTGTCTCAAGCGACGAGGCTGACTTCGTGTTCTTCATGATTAAACCCCTTGTCCTAAGATCGAACCTTGTCTGAGGGCAACCGGCTGGTCTGGCTAAATTCGGACGGCTAAATCTCAGAATCGTATTCTAAGAATTGAATAGATAGCCGAATGACATTAATGTCTACTGCATTTAATCCGAACACAATTAAGAGCGAATCCAATTCAATAAGCGCCTCGCATACGGTATGCCATCAGACGATCTCAACAGAAAACTATTAACTTTGCTGCGAGAAGATGCACGGGCCAAGTATGCCGAGCTTGGGCGGTCGGTTCATTTGTCGCCCCCAGCCGTCTTTG
Organism: Chthoniobacterales bacterium; assembly: GCA_036378375.1. Classification (GTDB taxonomy): domain Bacteria; phylum Verrucomicrobiota; class Verrucomicrobiia; order Chthoniobacterales; family JAFAMB01; genus JAFAVN01. Next base: position 84 of record DASUWQ010000341.1, on the reverse strand, counting down.
AACGCGTCAAGAAGCTCGAAAAGTCGGGCACCATTCTCCGGTATACCGTCGACCTCGACCCGAGACAGCTTGAGTTAAGTTTAT
>DASUWQ010000340.1:0-3605 GCA_036378375.1 Chthoniobacterales bacterium | reverse complement strand
AAGTTGAAAGGTTTCCCCCATTCCGTCTGATACCGATCGGTGAAGTAGGCGGGGGAAAACAAAGGAAGATAATTACCGTCTGGACCGACGTGGTTGTAGACGACATCCAGGATCACGGCGAGACCGGCCTGATGACATTCGTCGATAAAACGTTTCGCTTCGTTGGGTTCGCCATACAATGCCGACGGTGCATATAAGCAAACAGCGTCGTACCCCCATCCGAATTTCCCGGTGAATTCCGCGATCGGCATGATCTCAAGGACACTGACACCTAAGTCCCTCAGATAGGATATTCGTTCGCGCGCACAAGCCCAGGTACCTTCAGCAGTGAAGGTGCCGAGATGCATCTCATAAACAACTTGGTTTTCCGAGGACACACCGTCCCAATGTTGATCGTGCCAGGCGTAGCTATCGGGATCGATGATGATGGACGGGCCATGCGGGCCACCGTACTGAGCCCGGCCTGCCGGATCGGGGAATAGACGGTCATCAATGATGAACTTGTAGAAATCGCCCGCTCGGGCCTCAGGTACATAACCGGAAAAATACTGGTTTCCCTCCGAATTTAGCAGAGCCTGCACCGGGCTGTTGTTCACCTCAGAATCGCCGCTCACCCGGACGCTGACATTTGACGAAGTACTTGACCAAACCCGAAAATGGGTGCCGCCGGCTCTTTGGACCTCGGCGCCAACCGGCATACGTCTATAGTGTTCCATTGTGGGGATCACCATGATTTCGTAAGCAGATGCGAAACCGGCTTTCTCCAACCAGGGATGGCAGCAAAAAGAACACTCAGCAGTGGATGTTTGCACCAGGAAACAACGCTCGTGATGGTTACAGGGTTCGATAGGTCATGCTCCATCTGCCTTCCCTTCGGTGCAGTTTTCCTGGAGCGACATCTGTTAATTCCTTTTTCCGAACAGAGTTATTGAAACGAAGATGGTCGGGAAGATAGGCCAGCGCTAGACCGCAATTGAGGCATTTCGTACTCTAGTATTGGACAAAATAAAGACGATCGCGGAGCGGATTGCACAGAGCGCCTTCGGAGAAGCCAAGCGCCAGGAATTAACCGTGGAAGCGGCCGGACATAACATTTCTGAAACAGGGACAGATTCGGGTCTTAATTTTCGGTTGCCAACTCTTAAACTCGCGCAGCACCTACTCGCGACTGCCCTAAAAAAGATGCGCCTTCTGCAGCCTTCTTTTGCGCGACATGAATCCGAGGAACGAAGGTATGAGGAAAAATACGAGAACTATAAGCGCTGTGATCGTCATATCGTCCGCAAGTGCGTCTTCACGATAGACCTCCGTATCAGCAGTACATCCGGGGGTGTCGCCTCAGACGAAATGGAACCAACAACAGCATTTAGCTGGACGCATGGATCAATACGAAAGTTTTGCATCCTATGAGAAGGCAGAAAGGCCATTAGGTTCGAGACAGCCGCAATTGTTGCCTAGATCCGTCATCGGCCTCCTTGTTTGTGCCCTTCTCGCCTTCTCGTGGGTCCGCCCGGCCTCTGCTTGGGTGAATGGAGAGCTCTCCATTTGGATGGACGCAGATCGACTGCCTGCGATGCAGGAAGCAGGTCGCAAGTTTGAGCGCGATTACGGAATCAAGGTTAATGTCGATGCGACTGAAAATATTCCGAACAATTTTCCTTTGGCTGTCCAGTCCAATAAAGGTCCGGATGTTGTTATCTTTGCGCACGATAAGCTTGGCGAGTGGGCTGATGGAGGACTAATCGCACCGATTCCGATCGACGCAGAGTACCGGTCACGGTTTGATAGCCTGGCTTGGGAAGCGGTCCAGCACCGGGGCGAATATTGGGGCTACCCTCTATGCTTCGAAGTCGTCGGACTGATTTATAACAAGAAGCTGGTGCAGACTCCCCCCGGCCAGCTTTCGGACTTGATCGAACTCAACAAACAACTCAAAGCCCAGCACCCGGGGGTAATGACTATCCTATGGGACTACACCAGCCCTTATTACTCATGGGGCATCTTCGGCAGCTCTGGGGCCTATGTCTATGCCAAGACAGAAGACGGTTACGATACCAAGAATGTTGGGATCGCTACCCCCGGGTCCGTCGACGCACTCAATCAACTGATTGGGCTGGTCCGTGCGGGTGTTCTTCCAAAGGCCACCTCCGTCGCCGGGATGCCAAAACAGATGATGGCAGAAGGTAAGCTCGCCATGATGCTTTCCGGACCGTGGGACTGGCCGGATTTGATGAAAAGCGGCATCGATTTCGGCGTAGCGCCGGTTCCAGGAGTCGGCGGGAAACCAGGAAAAGCGTTTATTGGCGTCTCCGTCGCCTACATTAATAGGAGCTCACCCAATCTGGATATCGCCAGAGAATTTTTAGAGAATTACGCGATCACTGACGAGGGATTAGCGGCAGCGAACCGGCTAAAGCCACTTGGCATTCCGGCGTTAAAATCGCTCTACGAAACGATGTCGAAAAACAACGAGCTGCTTCGGGAGATGAAAGTGTGCGCGGACGCCGGCGAAGTAATGCCGAGCATCCCTCAGATGGGACGATTCTGGGGTGCGATGGGCTCCGCCCTTCAGATAGCAACCAATGGACAGGCAACCGCACAATCGGCGTTAACCGAAGCGCGGGAGAATATGCTGCCGCTGCGTAAATGACAAATGCGCGGATTCGTTTTACGAATGAGAGTGTAAACAGCTGTAACCACTCATCATCTTCGGACACAAAATCATCTTCGGACACAAAGCACTTGGAGGATTTTCAAGAGAATCTATCTTGGTCTCTTGTTTCGTAACTCAACCCTCGCCTCCAAGTGAAATTGCTCCTTATTGACGGCCATTACTACGTTTATCGCTCGTTTCACGCCATTCAGAATCTGACGAATTCGAAAGGAGAACCGGCGAACGCGGTTTACGGGTTCGTCAAGACCGTGCGGAAAATGATTAAGGATGTGCGGCCGGATCTGGCAGCGGTTTTTTGGGATGAAGGGATGCCTCAGAAAAGAGTGGCTTTACAGCCGGCCTACAAACAACAGCGCGAGGCCATGCCGGACAAAATGATCCCTCAACTAAATTTCATCCAATCGTTTTGCGGCGCTATGGGATTGGTGTCGATTTCGAAACCCGATACCGAGGCCGACGACCTGATGGGCTGCTACGTCATGGAGGCGCGCAAAACCGGGGTAGAAGTTGTCTTAGCGACCAACGACAAGGACCTTTTCCAACTCGTCGACCCGCGGGTAACGGTCTACTCCACAAATAAAACGGACTTAAAGAACCCGAAAGACTCTCACGCGCTGTTAGGTGAGGTCGAGGTCACGCGGAAGTGGGAGGTGCCTCCTCACCAAATCGTCGAGCTTTTGGCGCTCACGGGTGATAGCGTGGATAACATTCCGGGGATCGAAGGGATCGGTCACAAGACGGCTGCCAATCTGATCCGGGAATTCGGTACCGTTGAAAATCTCCTGCAGCATCTGCCGGACGTGAAAACTGAAAAACTGAGGCTCCGGCTAGAGCAATCAGAGAAACAGATTCGAGATAATCGCCAAATGGTCCAATTAGAGTTGGATCATCCACTGCCGGTAGAAATCTCCAAGTTGCAGATCAAACCGAA
>DASUWQ010000339.1:0-5119 GCA_036378375.1 Chthoniobacterales bacterium | reverse complement strand
TTCAGCGACTACCATGGCACCGGAGCCAATCCCGCCGCTAACGCCAGCCTCACCGATAGCGCTTTTGTAGCGAACCGATTCCGCATCATCGAAACCAGAATTCCAGTTTAACATTACACCCACACTCATCACTGCATGACGCCATCTCAAACGGCTCGGCGCGCTTCCAGGCCCAATGAGCTGAGTTATTAGCCATGCGGCATCACCCGCAGCGGGCCGCCTTACCCTCCCAAACCATTCCTATGTCTAACATCTATTCTATCGACGGTATCATCCCAGTAGTGGATCCGGCAGCGTTTGTTCATCCCACCGCGGTTCTCATTGGCGACGTTATTATTGGCCCAGGTTGTTATATCGGTCCGGGGGCATCGCTTCGCGGTGATATGGGTAGGATCCTGATAGAGGCAGGCAGTAATCTTCAGGATAATAGCGTTGTCCATACCTACCCGAATATGGAAGCGATAATCGAGGCTGGCGGACACATCGGGCACGGTGCCATTCTCCACGGATGTAGAATCGGAAAAAACGCGATGGTCGGGATGAACGCGGTGGTAATGGATGAGGTTGAGATCGGCGAATGCTCGCTGGTGGCGGCACTATCTTTTGTGAAGGCCGGCATGTTCGTTCCTCCCCGCATGTTAGTTGCAGGGATTCCAGGACGGCTGGTTCGCGAATTAACCGATGAAGAGGTCGCCACCAAGACCAAAGGCACCGGCATTTATCAAACGTTGACCAAACGTTCGCTGGCGACAATGCGCACCTGTGATCCCTTGCCAAAGCCGGAACCGAATCGGGAACGGATTCAGCTCCCGAAATATGATCCGCCCGCAAAAGAGATCCACGACATTTTCGCGTCGTCGGGCGGCTATCGCCAATTATGAGCTATAAAAATATTCTCTGCGAGATTCGTGGCCCGGTTGGGATTTTGCTTTTGAACCGCCCCGAGAGACGCAATGCGCTATCCACTGAGGTAATGCGTGAGGTGGTACACGCGCTGGAGCAATGGGAAGCAGATGACGCCATTGGCGCGATTGTGTTAATGGGAAATGATAAGGCGTTCGCCGCCGGGGCTGATATCCAAGAGATGCAAAATCAATCTTTTGCGACGCTCTATTTGCAGGACTTTCCCGAAGGCCGCGGCGGCGCCTGGACCAGGGTATCAGCGATTCGAAAACCGATCATCGCTGCTGTTTCCGGGTATGCGCTTGGTGGTGGGTGTGAGTTAGCCATGGCCTGCGATTTTATCATTGCGGCTGATAACGCTAAGTTCGGTCAACCCGAGATCATGGTTGGGACAATGCCTGGCGCCGGTGGTACCCAACGGCTTACCAGACTCATCGGAAAATCGAAGGCGATGGAGATGTGCCTGACCGGACGGTTCATCGATGCAAATGAGGCCGAACGCACGGGCTTGGTAAGTAGGATCGTTCCACTCGCTGAGTTGAAAGAGGAAGCCATCCGTACAGCAACTAAAATCGCTTCTCTTTCCCGCCCGAGCGTCATGATGATCAAGGATGCTGTTAAGGCCGCTGATGAATTACCATTGACCGAAGGTCTCAAGGTAGAAAGACGCAGTTTCCAAGCGACCTTCGCCTTAGAAGATCAAAAAGAAGGAATGGCCGCTTTTTTGGAGAAACGTGAGCCGAATTTTAAGAATAGGTAGGAGTTCAGAAGTTCAGGAGTTCAGAATGGATGTTGCCGGCACTCGACGACCCACAAGATAGGCCGCAAGGAGAAAAGCATTCATTCTGAACTCCTTAACTCCTGCAACTCCTGAACTCCTTCTTCCCATGCCCCAAACCATCCTCTTCGACCTTAGGGACGATATCGCACGGTTGACGCTTAACCGCCCAGATAAGCTCAACAGCTTCACCGAAGCGATGCATCTGGAGGTGCGCGAAGCTCTTAATCAGGTGAAGGAAGGCCAAGCACGCGTGCTTTTGATAACGGGTGCAGGACGCGCCTTTTGCGCTGGGCAGGATCTGGCGGATCGTAAGACCAAGCCGGGAGAGGACTCGGTTGATTTAGGAGACAGTATTGAGACCTACTATGCGCCGATGGTACGGACTCTGCGGTCTCTGCCTTTGCCTGTGGTTGCCGCGGTTAACGGAGTCGCTGCCGGAGCCGGCGTAAGCTTGGCTTTAGCCTGTGACCTCGTGATCGCCACTAAATCGGCTAGCTTTATCCAGTCCTTTGCCAAACTCGGTCTCATTCCTGACACCGGTGGGACTTTCTTTTTGCCCAGGTTAGTTGGTACGGCTCGAGCGTTGGGACTCGCTCTGTTAGGTGAACGACTTTCGGCCGAGCAAGCAGCCGCTTGGGGATTGATCTGGCGCTGCGTCGAAGACGAAGCTTTCAAAGACGCTATCGAAGAACTCGTTAATACCCTGGCCATAGCACCGACCAAGGGCCTCGCTTATACGAAGGCCGCAATTAACAGTTCGATTGGTCTGTTACTGGACAAGCAGCTCGATCTGGAACGCGATTATATGCGCGAGCTCGGCCACAGTAACGATTTTCGCGAAGGGGTTACGGCATTTCTGGAGAAAAGGGCGCCTAAGTTTACGGGGACCTGAAAGCAGATATAGCAATACTCCCACCACACCATTACTCCGTTACTCCATTACTCCGTTACTCCCTTACCGCCCTTTCGAGGACGAGGACGACGACGAGCACGAGGACGATTCCCTAATGACCCGTATACTCATAACACTCCCCACACCCAAGTTTGCGGCCGAACAGCCGATCCCGCCGGATACAGTGATCGGGGTCATCGGTGCAGGGACCATGGGGGCCGGAATCGCTGAGGTAGCCGCGTGCGGCGGACATCCAGTTAAAATTTTCGATTCGATTCCGGAAGCCGTTACTCGGGCGCTCGAAAAGGTGAATCGCAGCCTCACCAAATCCGTGGGCAAAGGTAGACTTACGCCGGGTACCGCGGCAGAGATCGAACGGCGTATCGCCCCGGTCACCAGTCTTTTTGGCCTTAGCGACGTCGGGTTCATAATCGAAGCGGTCGTCGAAGACCTCGATACTAAGAAACATCTTATCCAGGATCTGGAGAATATCCTGTCAAACGAGTCGATCATCGCCACTAACACGTCCTCTTTCTCAATCACAAAACTAGCAGCAGGACTTGTCTATCCGAACCGGGTGATCGGGATGCATTTTTTTAACCCTGCTCAGATCATGGAACTCGTCGAGGTTGTTCCTGGGTTAGCTACCGACTCCGCCACGCTCTCGATCACTTCGCAAACAGCTAGGGCGTGGAACAAAATTCCAGTCCAGACCAAATCGACCCCGGGCTTTATTGTTAACCGGGTCGCTCGCCCGTTTTATGCCGAGGCCTTGCGTCTGGCCACGGAAGGCAGTGATCCCGCTATCATCGATTATGTGATGCGCGAAGCCGGACAGTTCCCGATGGGGCCGTTTGAGTTGATGGATCTTATCGGCAACGATGTTAACTTTGCAGTTACCCAATCGGTATTTGACGGGTTCTATCAGGACCCCAGGTTCAAGCCTTCCCTTTATCAACAAGCATTTGTAGAAGCGGGATTCCTCGGGCGTAAGACCGGGCGCGGTTTTTATGAGTACGGTGAGGGTTCAAGCAAGAGCGAGCCTGCGCTGGAAGCACAGCAGTCGCGTCCGAGCGAAGTGTGGCTATCAGCCGGCGATTCACTCACGAATGGCTTGTTAACTCGTTTGCGAAAACCATTTCCAGCAGCGGGCCGTATCGCCAGAGCGGATGCCGGTCTACTGGCAATGGCTGATCAAGTAATCGTGCGCTTAACCGACGGGAGAACCGCCAGTCAGGTAGCCTCTGATGAAAATCAACCTGACACAGTTCTCCTCGATCTAGCTTATGACTATGAGGTCGCGAAAGCCATAGCACTCGCACCCGCGCGTCGGTGCAGTCAAAAAGCATATCAATCGGCGGTGGGCCTCTTTCAAGCTGCCGGTTATCAAGTCGCGACCTTCGAAGATATGCCCGGGCTAGCCGCGATGCGAACGGTGTCCATGTTGATCAATGAAGCTGCCGATACTGCTCTGCAAAAAGTCGCGACCTGTGCTGATATCGACTTGGCGATGCAGAAAGGAACGCGTTACCCCGCCGGCCCCTTCCAGTGGAGCCGCAAGATTGGCCTTCGCCGTGTCCATACGGTTCTCCAGAACCTCTCGGCGTATTACGGGGAAGACCGGTATCGAACCTCTCCTTTAATCAAGAACAGCCTTTGGATCGGGAAACAGTTGGATGAACCATAGTAAGTTGTTGAAGAACCGGTAGTGATGGCTCTTGCTCATCCGAAAGTCTTTTGCCGAGTCACGATGCTTTCGGCGATCAGCAAAACGAAAATCTGGATGAGCGAGATCTCATCCCAACCCGGAGCGGCTCGCGTTGAGCAAGGATCATATGACTGAGCCGACTAAAACCGACGAGATTAAATTAGCCGAACGCGTCGCTCAGGGTATGCTGGCACAAGACGCCATGTCGCGCTCTCTCGGTATTAGTATTGTCGAGGTTCGCCCGGGGTATGCTCGCCTGAAAATGACGGTTCGGGCCGACATGTCGAACAGCCATTCGATTTGTCATGGGGGTGCCATTTTCACTTTGGCCGATAGTGCCTTCGCCTTTGCCTGTAATAGCTACAACCGAAGTACCGTGGCCTCCGGAGGCTCCATCGACTTTGTCACTCCTGCGCGGATAGGAGATGAACTAACCGCGGAAGCTACCGAGCAGGCCCTGCCCGGCCGTCTAGGCCTCTACGATGTCGCGGTCACCGACCAATCCGGCCGCCCCATTGCCTTCTTCCGAGGACGCTCCTACCGAGTCACCGGCGAAACCGTGAAGGAGTTGCAGGAGTTCAGAAGTTCAGAATGAAACAGGAACTGAGAAGGCCCAATAATGTATGAACGCTTCTGTAGTCGGATCTTGCCGCGCAGCGGCTCGACAGAATAGCCCAGTGGCTTTAGCCCTAGGGTCGAGCAACATAAATCGCCCCGAAGGTGGCGACCGAGACGGGTGGGTGGGTGCCGGCGTGTTGATTCCCCAGCCCCCCTCGAACATCGGGTGCCACTTTTCCTCCTTCGTCCCTTTATTCCCACAAACTACGGCGGACAG
>DASUWQ010000338.1:0-17298 GCA_036378375.1 Chthoniobacterales bacterium | reverse complement strand
TAACTGACCCTCCGTCGTGATTCCAAGCTGGGTTCTCGAGAAATCGATCATCGGAATCGTCGTGACGCAACAATGACACTACTTCGCGGGCGACCGCAGAATCCTCGGCGCAATTCTCTTCCAGCCACCGCCGCCGCTTGCCAGGCTCAATTTGCATCGCTTGGCCGAATAGTCCGCGCAGTTTTTGCCATGTCCGCGATTTCGTGGCCGAGGACACGGCGCTGGCACTGTCCTCCCGCGGGGCCAGTCGATTTTTGCGTAAAGAGGTCAGCCGATTTTTGCCCATGGCGTTTGGTTTTCAGACTATCAGGCGGTAATGACCGTCAGTCTGCGTTTGAGCCAGGCTTTCGCCAATCGCCAATCCCGCTTAACGGTCCGCGCAGAGATGCCAAGAACTTCTGCGGTCTCCTCGACGGTCAGCCCAGAAAAAAATCGAAGTTCGACTAAACGGCCCAACTCACCGTCTTTGCGGGCCAGTTCAGTTAGTGCCAAATCGAGTCCTACGAGATCGACAAAGTCTCCGCGCTCGTCACCCACATCGATACTGCCGGATTCAATGGAAATCTTAGCTACCCCACCCCCGCGTTTCTCAGCAGCTCGCCGCCGCGCTCGATCGACCAGAATTTGCCGCATCTGCCGGCTTGCTACCCCCATAAAATGCGCACGACTTTTCCAGTCAACATGCTGCGCACCAATCAGCCGGAGATAGGCTTCGTGAACTAACTCAGTGGGCTGCAACGACTTGGTTCCCCAGTCCTTGCTAAGTGCATTATCAGCAAGCTTCCGAAGCTGGCCGTAGATCCTCTCGGTTAAGCTTTCCAAAGCCGAGACATCGCCATCTCTCCATCGCCGCAACATCTCGGTGATTTCGAGATCAGCTTCCTCAGGTGAAGTCTCTCCTTCCTGGGAGGAACGACGCTGCGATCTCGGAAAAAAACCCGCCATACTCAGTCCTAATGCCGGCCGATTCGTAAGCTTCACCGAACCGATAAAGCAGCATGTATCAAATTGGTTAGATCAGGGTCAAGACTTCCAAACAGCTCTTGTCGTTTTCCGATGGCAAAAATTTTCTGGCCCGAGGATTTTCCCAAATTCGCATTAACCTTTGGAAGTTACGGTGTCGACCCTCGAGGCCCTTGGCCTTGAGGGTCGCTATTTCCGCGAGCGCGTGCCTGATTCTCTCCGCGTGCCCAGCGTGGGCGGCCGACATCGCAATGCGTCTCAAAGAAAATAGGATACACAGAGAAATTGCCTCGCTAATTGCACTCCAAAAAATCGCGGCGCGCTGCCACACCGGGCCAGCAACACATATAAACCGGCGACATTCAAACCGAGTTCAATCATGCGGTGCAGCGAGCCCAACCTGTCGCCGCAGGGCCCGCAAACCGCTCCCGGCAAAGCCTAGAATAAAAGCCTGAATACCCAGGGCTCGCGCGCCCTCACCGTCGGCTTTTTCTTCATCACCGACGTGCAACAGTTCCGCCGGCTCGACTGCGAAACGTCGAAGAGCCTCTTCAAAAATACGAGGGGACGGTTTTTCCGCGCCGACTTGACTAGATACAATGATCTGCTCGAACAAATCCAGCACATCGACGTGCTTAAGTATCTCGCGAAGCCGGAGATCGAAATTCGAGATAATACCTAAGCGGAACCCGGCCTGGCGTAGATCCTGCAAAAGCTCCAGCGCACCGGGTTCCAAGCGCCAAACACCCGCCAGCGTGAATTCGTGGTAAACCACATCAAAGAAGTCGTCGAACGGTTCCACCTCGGCTCGCGCATTCTCCAATGTCTGTATCACAACGTCCCGCCACCAGCTGCGGCCGTCGTCAGGTCGGGGACCTGGTACGTCCGGCAACCGGGGAACGGTCTTCCAGGCTGCCCTGAATCCATGTTCCAGATCGATAGGGTTCAGCTCAGCTCCGAAGCGTTTTGCGACCGCCGCGTAGGTGACGCCGACTGGACGCGAAAGCCGGATCAGTGTGTTCCCGGCATCGAATGTGAGAACCTTAATCATTCAGAATTCGCCACTGAGAAGACGTCGACAAATCGCTTCTGGTTGCTGTTACCGTACTACGGCGTCGTCAGCAAAGGACTCAGAGATCCCAGAGAACAGATTTTTCACTGCAAGGCCATGAAGGCCACAAAGATAGATACTTAGAAGGACTTACTCCCGACCGACCCTTCTAAACGGTTGATTCATTATATGAGTAATGATATAATGAAACATGGCAAATGTTGTTACGATCAATCGCCCAGAAGTGGTCGCTCTGATCGAAGATGCCGCCCAGAAGTTAACCGGCGGTAACAAGACTCAACTCGTCGCCTTGGCAGTTCAGCGTCTCTTGGAACAGAACGCTCGCGGAGGATCGCTCTTTGGCGCCCACCAGGGATCCGTGAAAATTCAGGAAGGAGTTGACCTAGTTGAGACCGCTCTTGACGTATTACCGGATGCTGAGACAGGCGAGGAGATCGAAAGATGAACGACAGTCTCCTATTGGACACACACATCGTTCTTTGGCTGGATAGCGGGAACGAGCGCCTGAGTGCTTCCACCCGAACGCTGATCGACGGATGTTGGCGGGCCGGAGGAACGATCTACACCAGCTCCGTCACTGCCTGGGAAATTGCGCTGCTCGTTGACCGCGGTTTAATCGACCTCGACATTCCTGTTGATGCTTGGCTACGGCGATTTCTTGACCGACCCGGTGTCGAGGCTGTTCGCTTGAGCCACGATGCAGCCTCGCGTAGCTATCAGCTTCACCAACTTGAACATCGCGATCCGGCGGACCGATTACTCGTTGCCACGGCAATTGAGCTGGGCTGTCCGTTGGTCACGTATGATGCGCGCATAGCCCGCTTCGGGCGGAAACATGGGAGACAATACCGGTTTATCGTAGCTACATCTTGATACCAATAAGTGGTTAAAGGAGTTGAAGTACGGACTCTTAACAACAAGGATACGGAGACGAATTTTCACGAAGTTTTAGAACCGCACGATCTTTTTCCTTTGCGGCCTTTGCGATCGTGCTGTGAATGTAATCTCTGCTCGTAAGACTGAGCGTTGTAGCTGCGTGTACGGATTCCGGGCTTAGAGCGTGTTCCCTTACCCAGTTGACGGTCAACTTTTTCGTCTTAGATTAAAAGACTCGACCGAAATGGCTGGAGCAGGCTGCAAAGCCAGGCTAGGGCCGCTCGGTCCCTTATTGTTTATATGAACAGCGATCTACTTGCGGTGCTCGATTACATGGAGCGCGAGAAAGGCATTAAGCGGGAAATACTGCTTGAGGCTTTATCGGGTGCCTTGCTTACGGCCGCAAAAAAAAGCGTGGGGCCTGCCCGTGATCTGCGAGTGACTATTGATCCGAAAAGCGGGGAGATCACGGCTCTAGCCAATTTGATCGTTGCCGACGTAGTGCGGAGCATACACGACGAGATTCCTCTGGCGCGGGCGAGAAAGATCAAGCCGGATGCCGTGGTAGGTGACGTGATCGAGGTGGAAGTGACGCCAGAAGGTTTTGGCCGAATCGCTGCTCAAACTGCTCGCCAGGCCATCCTGCAGCGGATCCGCCAGATCGAAAAGGAAATGATTTTTGATGAGTTCAAGGACCGAGCCGGTGAGATTGTGAGTGGCACGGTACGGCGGTTTGATCGATCAGATGTGGTCGTGGACCTCGGCAAATTTGAAGCGGTGATGCCGATGCGCGAGCGAGTCGCCACTGAGGACTATAATATAGGGGATCGGATTCGGGCATATGTGGTGGCGGTTGAAAACACGAACCGCGGACCGGAGATCATCATCTCAAGGAGCCATCCCAATTTTGTGCGCCGCTTGTTTGAGGTTGAGGTCAGCGAGATTGCCGATCGGACCGTCGAGATTAAGGCAATATCTCGGGAAGCAGGTTATCGTACCAAGATTGCGGTTTGGTCCGCCGACGAAAAGGTAGACCCGGTAGGCGCGTGTGTCGGGATGCGGGGTTCGCGAGTTAAAAACATTGTTCGGGAACTGAACCAGGAAAAAGTGGATATTATCCGCTGGAGCGCCGACCCGCGGGAATTCGTCATGGAGGCGCTAAAACCGGCCAAGATCAAATCGATCACCATCGATGAGGAACGGAAAGCGGTTCAGGTAACGGTGGACGAAGATCAGCTCTCGCTGGCGATCGGGCGCCGCGGCCAGAATGCCCGGTTGACTTCCCGGTTGACCGGCTGGGAGATTAACATTTCCAAGGACGAGTCGGTTACGCACGCGTTTGAGCAAAAATTGGCTCAGGCTATCACGACTCTTGCTAAGACGCTGAATATCGACGAGGAAACAGCTCGGTCGCTGGCTCGGGCAGGGATGAATAGCATCGACGGGATTTTGGAGGCTGATCCAAACGATATCGCAGAACTGTTGCAGATCGATGTCGGGCAGGCGCAGAAAATTCAGGAATCGGCTAAGAAAGAACACGAACGTAAATTGGCGTCCATCTGAAAGAGGTGGAGCGAATGCGAGATTTAGAGAAACAGATCAGTCATGGTTACACGAGCAAGCACTCGAAAAGAATCCACCCCAAAACCCCAACGGAAGCCTGAGGCTCCCGCCGAGAAGAGTGCTGCACCAAAGGAATCGACCGATCTAATTACTCCAAAGAAGAAACCGGCTGCACGGGGAACTACCGAACATAAACCCGCACATGCCAAGCGGACCGGGGTACCGCCGATCAGCAAGGCGCGTGCTCACGAACAGGAGCAGAGACCCGCTCATGGTGCCAAAGAAGGGGTTAGGTCAGCACACGGATCGACCGCACAAACGCCGGGCGCCCAAGCATCAGCCGCGCCAGCGAAACCAGTCCAAAAGCCAGAGACAGTTTCGCTAATCGAAGAGAGACGCCCCAAGAAGAACGAACCGGCTGCTACCACTGAAACGCGGTCGGTACTCCCGCCGATCTCAAAGATCAGACCGCCGACAATTTCGAGACCGATCGAGCCCGAACCGGCGCCTCCGGCCAAGACAGAGCCGGCCGAACCCGCGCCAGCCGCCCCAGCCGAAAAAGCTCCGGTGGTATCCGACGATAAAACGGTTCACATCAAACCGCCGATTATCGTCCGCGAGCTTGCTCAGCGCATCGGCATCAAGCCATTTCAGCTGATCAGTGATTTGATGGAGATGAATATCTTCGCTGCTATCAATCACGCGATCGAACCTGACGTAGCGGCCGCAATCTGCAAAAAGCACGGTTTTGTCTTCGAGGTCGAAAAACGCGAAAAAGGCGGTGGAGTTCATAAACCGGAGCCAGTGGTGGAAAAACCACCAGTCCCGGTAACACCTCCGGAGAAAGAACTGCAGTCACGTCCTCCGATCATCACTTTCATGGGTCATGTGGACCATGGGAAGACTTCGTTAATGGATGCGATCCGTAAGACGCGGGTGGCGGCAGGTGAAGCTGGTGGAATCACCCAGCATATCGGCGCTTACACGGTCACGCACAACGATCAAAAGATCACGTTCCTGGACACTCCCGGTCACGAAGCATTCACCGCGATGCGGGCCCGAGGCGCAAACGTTACGGATATCGTTGTGCTGGTGGTGGCGGCCGACGACGGCATTATGCCGCAGACGATTGAGGCAATTAACCACGCAAAGGCCGCAAAAGTTCCGATCATCGTCGCGATTAACAAAATCGACTTAGCGTCTGCGAATCCGGACCGAGTAAAAACCCAGCTACAGGAACGTGGACTTACTCCTGAAGATTGGGGTGGCAACACGATTTGTTGTCCAGTGTCGGCCACAAAAGGCACAGGCATCGACCATTTGTTGGAGATGATGTTGCTCCAGTCCGAAATCATGGAGCTAAAGGCGAGCCCTTCGGTACCGGCTCGTGGTAACGTGATTGAGGCTCAGGTAGAACCAGGGCGCGGACCGACTGCTACCGTGGTAGTGCGGGTAGGCACTTTGACCGTGGGTCAAGCCTTCATCTGCGGCAACTACTGGGGCAAAGTGAAATCTTTGATCGGCGATGCCGGGCAAAACCTGAAAGAGGCTGGTCCTTCTACGCCAGTCAAGGTCCTTGGTTTCACCGGATTACCCAATGCCGGTGACGAGTTGCTGGTAATGGAATCCGAACGCTCAGCCCGAGCGCTCAGTGAAGAAAGGCTGCTGGAACTCCGGAGTCAGAAGCTCGCGATGCCGCAAAGAGCAACCTTGGAATCGCTTTTCGATAACTTAGGCGATGGCAAGAAACAGCTGCAGCTAATTCTGAAGTGTGACGTGCAGGGATCTTGCGAAGCGATTGCCACAGCTCTCGACCAAATCGAGAGCAAGAAGATCGATCTGGAAATCATCCACTCCGGTGTAGGTGCAATCAGCGAATCAGACGTGCTGCTGGCGAGCGCTTCCAATGCGGTCATTGTCGGATTCAATGTTAAGACCGAGAACCAGGCAGCCGCCGCGGCCAAGCGCGAAGGCATCCAGATCAAGCTTTTCAGCATCATTTACGAACTGATCGACCAAGTGAAAGAAGCGATGGTCGGGATGCTCGATCCGGAAATTCGAGAGGCCATTACCGGCCACGCTGAAATCCGTCAGGTGTTCCAGCTGACCAAGGGTACGGTCGCGGGTTGCTATGTAACCGATGGCAGAATCATTCGCTCAGGAAGAGCGCGGGTTTTGCGTAAGCGGCAGCCGATCTATGACGGCGGACTGGCTACTCTGCGGCGGTTCCAAGACGATGTGAAAGAGGTCCGGGCCGGCGTCGAATGCGGATGCAAGCTCGGAGATTTCAATGAATACGAGGTTGGCGATATCATCGAGTGTTACACGTTGGAAAAGGTCGCCCAACAGCTTTAAGCCCCAAATTCCACCACAGAGACACAGAGATCACAGAGAGTGAGAAGTGATGGATTTGTGTCCTGTTTTCCTTGGCGCTTGTTGTGCTAATAAACTTAGGAGACTCAAACGGAGGTGGATAGGCACAACAACGCCGCAAAGATCACAAAGGCTGAGGGACTAAACCCTGACAGGCTTTAAACATTCTTGCGACCTAACTCCGTCTCCTCTGTGTCTCCGTGGTGAATTTCTATGAAACATCGTCTCGAACGGGTCAACGAAGTAGTAAAACGTGAGCTAAGTGAATTGATTTCAAGAGAGCTCAATTTTGAGTCTGAGGTTTTAGTGACGATCCCTGCTGTCGATATCAGCCCTGACTTAAAAAACTGCAATGTCTACGTGAGCGTCATCGGGGCAAGCTATCAAAAGTCAGATGTGATCGCCGAACTAGAGGAACACCGAATCGCCCTTCAGCGGGAACTGTCAAAACGAGTGGTGCTAAAATATACCCCTCACCTACATTTCAAGTTAGATAATTCGATTGAGCGCGGTAACCGCGTACTCGAGATCATTCAAGACCTCGACGAGCCGCCCCGGGACGAATGAGCCAGGGATTTGCACCAATCGGAAAGGTTCTCCGGTCGGCAGGGACGGTTGCGATCTTGACCCATGTGCGACCAGACGGAGATGCCATCGGCTCACAGCTAGCGATGGCCCTGGCCTTACAAAAACTAGGTAAGACCGTGATTGCTTGGAACGAGGACGGGCTTCCGGAAAGCTTCGCTTTCTTGACCGGCTCCGAACTGATCACAAAACCACCGGATACGCCGATGGAGTTCGATATCGTCTTAGCTCTGGATACGGCAGCAAAAGACCGGCTGGGTACCGGCATCAAAGCGGTCCGAGCCTGCAAAACGCTCGTGAACATCGACCATCACACGAGCAATCCAGGCTACGGCGACCTTAATTACATCGATGTTAAGGCTCCTGCCACCGGACAGATTATTTACGAACTGTTGCAGGACCAAAAACTTCCCTTCTTTTCTGAAATCGCTGACGCGCTTTTTGTGGCGATCTCAACGGACACGGGATCGTTTCGCTACCAGAACACGACTGCACAGACTTTTGCAATTGCCGGCAAATTGGTTGAAGCCGGTGTCGACCTCGCCACCATCTCAAATCGCATCTACGAAAGCTATCCGAAACGACGGATCCTACTTCTGGGCCAACTACTGAACGACGCAACCTTCCACGCCAATGATCGCATCGCGACCTTTAGCCTGACTGAGGCAACCAAAGCGAGATTGGCAATTGACCCGGCGGATATCGACGGCCTAATCGACGTCATTCGCAGCGTCGATACTGTGGTAGTTGCAATCTTCTTCGAGGAACTCCCGGACCAACGCGTTCGGATCAGCGTCCGGTCAAAGGACCTTCGCATAGACGCGAATCGGATTTGCTCGACGTGGGGCGGCGGCGGTCATCAGTTGGCCGCCGGAGCACGAATTCGGGGTACGCTGGAAGAGGTGCGTACGAAGGTAATCAGTTACGTCAGCGATGAAGTCCTTAAGTACCCTTGATGGGTTGCTGCTAGTCGACAAAGAAGCGCAAATGACCAGCCACGATGTCGTGGCAACGGTCCGTCACCGCTTGGGAGTGCAAAAGGTAGGTCACTGCGGTACCCTCGATCCTTTTGCTACCGGACTTTTGCTAATCGTAATCGGCCGTGGCACTAAGATTCAGGATCTCCTGATGAGCGAGGATAAAGAGTACGTGGGGACCTTAACGCTGGGCGTGAGTACCGATTCACAAGACCGGGATGGCAACGTGGTTGAAACCCGTCCAGTAGAGGGAATCGATCAGGGAAAAATTGAGTTAGCCTTTAAGAAGTTTCATGGCGACTTCTATCAAGTGCCGCCTATGGTTTCCGCGATCAAGCGAGACGGCGTACCCCTTTATAAGCTGGCTCGCCAAGGCAAAGTGGTCGAACGCGAACCCCGTTTTGTCCACGTGTATGCCCATGAAATAAAGGCGCTGCGCTTGCCGGAGGTCGACTTCCGCGTCATCTGCAGCAAGGGCTTCTATGTCAGGACGTACGCACACGACATTGGGGTCGAGCTGGGATGCGGCGGCCATCTTTCCGATTTGCGTCGCACAAAGTCTGGCCGCTTTTCGGTTGATCACGCGACCACGATCCAAGACATTCGAGATCTTAGCCGTGAAACCTTAGCCACAAGAATCATTTCTCTACCCGATGTCTCGCGCATGCGCGGGGCTTGAACCCATGAAGTTGTTGCAATCGGTAGAACAGCTTTCGTCCGTCGCTGGGCCGATTCACTTGGCTATCGGGGTTTTCGATGGCATCCATCTCGGCCATCAGGCGGTGATCAAGCGCGCGATCACCGCGGCCGCTGACGCCGGTGGCACAGCCGTTGTGCTAACTTTTCACCCGCACCCGGTTCGTGTGCTTCGCCCGGAGAAAGCACCACGGCTTCTCACCTCAACTCAGCATAAGACTCTGCTAATTGAGCAACTCGGCGTCGGAGCCCTCTTAGTGCAAGAATTCTCTCTCGCGTTTTCGCGGACACCACCGCGCGATTTCGTTCTGCAGCTGCTTCACTTTGCAAAACGGCTGCAGACGGTTTGTGTTGGTGAAGGTTGGAGCTTCGGCGCCAATCGGTCTGGCTCCGTGGATCTCTTGCGTGAGCTTGCCACCAGCGAAGGCTTCACTTTAGACACGGTGAAACCCATCATTATCGAAGGCAACGTGGTGAGCAGCACCAGAGTTCGGGAGGCTGTCGAAAGAGGTGAACTGACGCAAGCCGCGAAATTTTTGGGAAGACCGTTTACGATCCTCGGAACGGTTACCAAAGGCAACCTTCTTGGGAAGCAACTTGGTTTCCCGACCGCAAACCTTCGTGCCCACAATGAGCAATTTCCCCCGAACGGTGTATACGCGGTCAAAGCCTGGCACAAAGGGCGAGAGTACGGCGGTGTCGTTAACATCGGCGTCCGGCCCACTCTTGAACAGACGAAGGGCGAACGGATCCTTGAGATCCACCTTTTTGATTTCGGCCAGGATATCTACGGGGACGAGGTAGAGGTGAGCTTTCTAGAGTTTCTGCGCCCGGAAAAGAAATTCGAGAGCCTCACTCAGCTTAAGGAACAGATCGGGCGCGATGCGGGTGTAGCACGGGAGATCTATGGCGCGAGGCGCGGGAGCGAGAAATGATCCGTGATTGGTGATTAGTGATGGGGGGCAAGGCTCCCCGCGTATTTCGCCAGGGAAAATTGGCAGATACCACTCGATCAGATCCGGTTACGCCAATAAAGGCGCCGAGCCGGGGCCCAGCGCTGGACCACGGTTCGGCGGGTTATAGACCCTACCTAATCAAGTCAATTGGTGTACGTGATTGCTCCGGTGAAACGTCATGCCCTTTCGGGAGCCTCGCCCCCAAGTCCGGCAAACGGACCGATCACTAATCACTTTTATTTTCCGCTAACCCCTAAACGCCCTAGTGTGCCGCGCGTCAGTGTTCCGGTCACAGGTTCGCCGGCGCTGATTTGATAGCGCTGGAGCGCATTTTGAGTGTTCGGCCCAAAATCACCGTCGACGCTGCCGTTATAGTATCCCAACCGATGCAATGCCTGTTGGACTTGGCGTACCTGGCCAACCGTGTAACCGTTGACAGCAGTTCGATCCATAGTTTCAACCGTTGTGCCTAAGGGTACCGTCTTTTGCGGGACGATTTGAACCTGAGACCGGCGCGCCGGATTGGGTTGCGCCAGCCGATCATTCACCAATGGGTTATTGCCAAGTGGATTGTAAAGCGAGTTAAACTGTTGCGAATTCGCAAACGATTGGGCCTGCGATAGATGCACCCGCGGAACTTGGAACGTAGTCGGTGCTTGGATGTGTGGGGCAACGACTATTACTGGGTGCGTTTGCGCTTGCGTCCAAGAAGCGCCGGCCGCAAACAAAAGACAGAAAAACAATTTTCCCATACTGAACCTCCTGACGGCAGGTCCATCCTTCGCTGCGCTTTGGCACGAACGAGTATGCACGGTGAGGGAATCGAACCCCCGACCTACTGGGTGTAAACCAGCCGCTCTACCGCTAAGCTAACCGTGCTTGCTCAGGATTTCCAGAGGACCCGATATTTAAAGCGGTTTCGTTGGGCGGTCAAGGGGGACGAATGGCCATGGCTGATAGTGCGCTTCTCCCAGGTAGAATGTGGTTGGGAACTCGGACGCATGACACTTATCGGACTCGCGAGGCTTATGTAATTTCGCTCCTAAGTAGGAACGCGATTTAACTCATAAGTCCCGTATCTTCCATCTGTGCGGTACCTAGGGGAAGCCTTCCTTTCTCTTACTGTGCGATTTTGACCAGTCTGTGAAGAAATTCCCACTCCGCTGGCCTTAGTGCGCGCGCCGGAACCTTGAGTCGCGACGCCCGCCGGGTCTTCTCCTTCACCTCAATGGCACACGTCGTGCTCAAGCTCGAATTCAAGACGGTGGCGAACGCTACGGTTGCCTGGCAAAGAGGAGCATGGTATTTGCGGGCTGCGATGTCGTGGCAGCACTCAATCGCCTGATTAGCAAACAATTACCAGACACTGTAAACAGATTAACCGTAGCAGATACTTTATGCTGGCTGCTTATACCTCCAAAGTACGGCTCGTTCTCACAATCCTAACTTGCTGTTCCTTTTTGTTCGTAGGGGCTTCATTTGCACAAAACGCGACTCCCACCCCTAGTCCGCAGCCACAGGCGAACGCCAGCGGCTCCCTAGAAGACCGCGTTGCCAGCCTTGAGGCGTATATCAAGAATACAGACGGTACAAAAACGTTGGCGGATTCGCCGGGCCCCGGTCACAACGCGTGGATGATGACCTCTGCTGCGCTGGTCTTATTCATGACCTTGCCTGGGCTGGCCTTGTTTTACGGGGGACTTGTTCGGAAAAAGAATGTGTTGTCCGTACTCGCTCAATGCCTTGGCATCGCCGGTTTGGTGACGCTTTTGTGGTGGAGCTTTGGGTACAGCTTGGTTTTTGGCAAAGGGTTCAACAATGGGTTCCTTGGTGGAGCAGAGCATTTCTTTCTGAACGGCGTGACCTCTTCCCCCAATTCTGACTACAGCTTTTGGGTTTCGGAAAACGTCTACGCCATGTATCAGCTCATGTTCGCAATTATCACCCCGGCGCTCATCGTCGGCGCGATTGCTGAACGGATGAAGTATACGGCCCTGATGACGTTCATGCTCTTTTGGATGTTCATCGTTTACTTCCCGATGGCGCACATGGTGTGGGGTATCACCGGTTTCATGAATGGAATTTGGAACACCGGCGCCGGAATTAAGGCGATCGATTTTGCCGGAGGGACCGTCGTCCACATGACGTCCGGTTGGTCGTCATTGATTCTCTGTCTTATCCTTGGCCCGAGGTTAGGGTTTAAGAGGGAACCAATCCCGCCGCATAGCGTTGTGTTGACCATGATCGGGACCGGCATGCTGTGGGTTGGCTGGTATGGGTTCAACGCGGGAAGCGCGGTAGCAGCCGACCGGATCGCAGCAAGCGCTTTCACAGCGACCACTTTGGCTACCGCAACTGCTGCTTTTGTGTGGGCCTTGTTGGAAAAGGTTCTCCGGGGTAAAGCCAGTGTACTCGGCTATTGCACTGGAGCCGTCGCTGGCCTGGTAGTCATCACCCCTGCTTGTGGATTTGTGGATTCAACGGGGGCCATCATTATCGGCGTCTTTGCTGCAGTCATTCCTTACGTTGCGGTATCAATCTTGAAGCCGAAATTAGGTTACGACGATGCGCTCGATACATTTGGCGTTCACGCGATTGGCGGAACCATCGGCGCATTGCTAACCGGCCTTTTAGCGACGAAGCAGGCAAATCCAAATCTTCGGGACGATGTTCTCGGTTCTCTTTTCGTTTCCCAGCTTGCCGCTGTCGGCATCACCTTGGTATTGTCGGTCGTAGGGACGGCAGTTATTGCTTTTGCGATCAAGTTTGCGATGGGCTTGCGTCCAACGGCCGAGGTAGAAACTGCTGGCTTAGATATCTCAGAACATGGCGAAGAAGCTTATATCAGCTAAAGGATTTGTTTGGCAGCACAGCAATGAAAAAAATTGAAGCGATTATCAAGCCCTTCAAGCTCGAAGAGGTAAAGGAGGCACTGTCAGACCTAGGTATCGAAGGAATGACCGTCTCCGAAGTTAAAGGATTCGGACGCCAAAAAGGCCACACTGAGATTTATCGAGGGAGCGAGTACACGGTAGATTTTCTTCCAAAAATCAAGATCGAGGTGGTTTTGCCTGATGGGATGGTCGAGAGCGCAACCGTCGCAATCGTGAAGGCAGCGAAGACCGGGAAGATCGGAGACGGCAAGGTGTTCGTCTATAATATCGACGAAGCGATCCGGATCCGGACCGACGAGACTGGGGAAAGGGCCATTTAAAGGAGTTCAGTAGTTCGAGGAGTTCAGAAGAAAAAGATCGCCGTAATCAGCAGCTAAATAATGCCGACCCGGCACATTTCGATTCTGAACTCCTGCAACTCCTTGAACTCCTGAACTCCTTCACACAAGGCCTGAATCGCCCGAAAATCGTTGACGATTTTTGAGCGATTCAGGCTTTGTGCTATTTTCCTACTCCGCATGAACAGCACGACGGAGCACACGGAAGCAATCAATGCGCGCATTCTAGCTGTCTCCGAGGATAAGATTCAGGGATTTGTCCGCGAACCTTTTGCTCGCATCGCGGAGCTGTCCGGACTCTCTGAAAACCTCGTTCTAGAGCGAATTCGCTCCATGCTCGCGGCGGGCACGATACGGCGCGTTCGGCAGACCTTGTTATCGACCAGCCTGGCTCAAGGAGCCTTAGTCGCATGGAAGATTTCTCCGGAACGTCTTGATGCGGCGTTCGATTTTATGTTCCGCCGGGACCCTTTTTCCGGTCACGTCGTTATCCGATCCACCGACTCGAATACAGCGGGAAGCGAGTACAGATTATGGACGACGATTAAAGTACCTCAGGGCTTCCGCTTGGAACAGCACGCCAGGCTGCTGCAAAACAAAGTCGGCGCGGAGAAAGTCATATTGATGCCGGCTAAAGGCATTTTTGCATTGGGAGTCGGTCACGTTCGCCGCAAGACATTAGCGTGCGGGGACAAAGCAAATACTCCCGCGGAGATGCTAAAGACCGAGATCGTTGAACTGAGCACTCTGGAATGGCGAGTCCTCTCGGCCTTAAAAAGGGAATTCGCCTTAGGAGAAGTTCGGCCTAACCCCTGGCTAGAGCGGGCTCGAGAAGCCGACTTGCCATTGGAAGTTTTTTGTGAGGTGGCTGAGGCTTTAAACCAGAAAAAAATCATCGGCCGATTCTCCACCTTTTTGGAACATGTAAAGCCCTCCGCGTCGGGCGTTCGAGTCACTCGTTTCAACGGTTTATTCCATTGGGCGGTTCCTCCCGGATGGGAATACAAAGCCGGGTCTGAAGTTGGCCGGCACGAGATTCTAACCCATTGCTATTGGCGAGACGCCGGGCCTGAATTCGGCAACGTCAATATCATGGCGGTTGCTCACGGGACCGACAAGAACTGGCTGTTGCAGAACAAGGAAGCAATCGACAGACATTTGCAAGCCTGCGGAATTCCGACTACCTACTCCAACGTATTTTGGGGTGGTAGATCGGAGATCAAACCGTCCGAGATTTCGCCCTTGGTGTATCAGGATTGGTTGAAGCGCATCAGTTAGTGATTTTGTCTGTCGGTTGCTGCCAAATGAGCGAGCCCCTGGTCACCTGACCTCCCTCGCTCCAATAAAACTGTTTTTAGAATTCCATGCGCATCGTGGCCTTCTTTGTCTTCTGTTGCCTGATCGGCAGCTTGAAAGCAGAAGAAGAGTACAGTTTTGAGTCAGCTCCGGGAAAGCTCCCGAAGGCGATCGCGCCCCGTCATTACGTTATCCATCTCGAGCCCGACGAGAACCAGATGACGGTCGATGGAGCTGAGGCTGTCGAAATCGAAGTGCTGAAGCCGACTCGTCAAATCGTGATGAATGCGGGCGACATGAAGATCTGGAACGCCACGCTTAGCCACAGCGGCACTCGCGAGAAGCTGATTCCACAACAGAATCTCAATGAACAGCAGGTGAAATTCGAGACCGCACAGGATCTTCGCCCAGGTCCTTATACACTTTCCTTTTGTTTCAAGTCGCCGATCAATACTGAGTCACGGGGGCTTTTCCTTCAGCATTATGAGTCCAACGGAAAGACGGAAACGATTCTGGCAACGCAAATGCGGCCGGACAAGGCTCGGCAAATGTTCCCATGTTGGGATGAACCCGCCTTTCGGGCCACCTTTCAACTCTCGGTAAAAGTCGACAAGAAGACCTCCGCCGTTTCGAACATGCCAGACGTGGCAGAAGAACTCGTCGGCACCGACAAAAAGATCGTCATCTTTGGACGATCGCCACCGATGTCCACTTATCTCGTTTCTTTGATCTGTGGACGCTTGGATAGCATTGAGGACCAGGTCGACGGCGTAAAACTCCGGGTCTTCACGATCCCTGGGAAAGCCAAACTCGGGACGTTTGCTCTGGAGAATGAACGCAAGTTACTAACCTATTATCGCGACTACTTTGGGACCCCTTATCCGTTGCCGAAACTGGATCAGATCGCGCTTCCTCAGAACTTCGGAGGATCGGTAGAAAGCTGGGGAGCGATTGCTTACGACGAGAATCTTTTGTTATACGATTCCCTAAACAGTGCCTCGCAAGCGCAGGAAAAGATTTTCGCAACCATGTCGCGGGCGATCGCCCAGCAATGGTTTGGCGACCTGGTTACCATGGCCTGGTGGAACAATCGTTGGCTAAGCGAAAGCTTGTCGTCGTGGATAGCACATAAAGCAGAAGATAAACTCCATCCCGAATGGCGCAGTTGGTTGCGAGCGACCGCTGACCGCGAACAAGCCATGGCGCAAGATGAGTGGACCGATACCCGCCCCATACAACCGCCGATTAATCGAGATCAGCAAGTAGACGACGGATCTGACAATATCGTTTCCTGGAAGGGCCAATACGTGATCCGCATGCTGGAAGGCTTTCTTGGCGATGAAGGTTTCCAGAACGGGATTCGCCTGTATCTAAAGCAGAATCAGTTTTCGAACACGACCGCCGCCAATCTTTGGGCGGCATTAGATAGGACCAGCGGCCGATCCGTCTCCCAGATAGTATCTCCGTGGCTTACTCAACCTGGCTTCCCAATAATCCGAGTGACAGCGGAGTGCGTTAAATCGAAACAAGTCGTTACGCTCGAGCAATCCCGATTCACGCTAGAGCCGGCCTCAGGCAATGAGCAACAGTGGATCATTCCGGTTGGCATCCTTTCCACATTCAATCCCCACCGACCGAGCTACGCTTTACTTGATAAAATCACGCAAACTTTCGATTTCCCCGATTGCTGGGGCGCGCTCAACGTGAACGCTAACGATCTCGGTTTCTATCGGGTCTGGTACGATCCTGACCTGTTCGCGAAGCTGCTCAGGGAATGGGATCGATTGAGCGAAGAGGAACGGGTAGATGTCGTCTCAGACTCCTGGGCGATGGTGGTCTCGAATCGTTCGCCCATGGCAACGTATCTGTCGCTTCTGGAAAGCCTCGAGGGTGAAACCAGTTACAGTGTTTGGCATAGCATCCTGCAAGCTCTCATCACAATTGACCGCTTGGAACAAGGCCAACCCGGACGAGCAGCGTATCAAGCGTATGTTTGCTCCCTGCTCAACCCTGTGCTGGAGCGCCTCGGTTGGTATCCGAATAACGATGAGGAACTCGCCACCAAGTTGTTCCGTAATGAATTGATCGAAGCCCTCAGCATTTTTGGTGATCGTTCCGTCATTAACCAAGCTTTTGAGCGCTTCGAGCAAATGCGTAAAGATCCGAACAGCCTCACCCCAGATTTGCGCGGAGCCGTGGTGGCGGTGGTTGGGCGATACAGCTCGGAGACAGTATACGCTGAACTTCATCAACTCGCCCGTGATGCCACCTTGCTGGAAGCGAAAGATGATTACTACCACGCGATGGAGTGTGCTCTCGATCCGAAACTGGCGGAGAAGACATTGGAAGTCGCCATCAGCGAAGAGTTGTCGCCCGCGGAATCTGCCAGGGCATTCGCCAAAGTCGCTTCTGAAGGGGAACACGCTGATCTGGCCTGGAACTTCGTCAAGGGCCGATTAGACGAGTTGGAAAAGAATCAATCTCAGACGTTATGGACCGTTCTGGTGCCCGCTATCGTGGAAGGCATGTATGATCGGGAAACCGCTGAAGAAATCCTCAACTTAAGTAGGAACCGGTCTAAGGATAACGGTCTCGTTAGGACGCAGCTGGCGGTTGACCTACTGCAAGCTCGCGCAAAACTCCGCGAACGTTTGCTGCCGGATATCGATGATTGGGTTAAAAAAAGGGCCGGTACCAGGGTAGAAGCAG
>DASUWQ010000337.1:0-27559 GCA_036378375.1 Chthoniobacterales bacterium | reverse complement strand
ACCGGCTGTGAGGCCGCATCGCCGCGTCACAGCGCTCGATCACTTCCCGAAAAACCGGCTCGTGGCGCATAAGTTCGCGCCCCATGCCCCACCACTGCGGACCTTGCCCGCTCATGACAAAAGCCACTCGTGGCAATTGAGCCGGGCGTGGAGCGAACGTTGTTTGTATCTTGGGTGAGGCCTGGCCGCTCGCGTAGTTCGTCAGCTCCTGGACCACTTCAACCAGCGAGCTGGCAACCAAAGTGAGCCGGTACGCATGATGATTCCGGCGTGCACCCAACGTGTAAACTAAGTCCGGCAGAACCGGCGAATTGCCATTAGCGATCGAATGTTCATCCACCCAGGCGGCAATCCGCATCGCGTTAGAACGGAGCGATTCTTCCGAACGAGCGGATAACATGATCGGCCAGGCGCGTTCAGCTAGGATCTTTTCGTGCTCTGCTTGAGGGGGTGGTGGCGGCTCAACTAAAAGGACATGTGCGTTAGCGCCACCGAATCCAAAAGAATTGACCCCGGCCACACGCGGGCCGAACGTCTCGGGGAATGCCTCCAGGGTAGTGGGTATCCGCAGTTTCAACGCTCCGAGATCGATGTTCGGATTGGGAGTATCGAAATGCAGGCTGCCAGGGATGCGTCGATGTTTTAATACGAGCATCGCTTTCACCAGACCAGCTAGACCGGCGGCTGTTTCCAAATGGCCAAGGTTCGTCTTTACCGACCCGATGAGAAGCGGGTTTTCCGGCGCCCGATCGCGGCAGAGAGCCTGCGAAAGTGCATGGGCTTCGATGGGATCGCCGACCGCGGTTCCCGTGCCATGGGCTTCGACGAATCCGACCTCAGAAGGGGAAACGCCTGCGTTTGCGCACGCTTCGACCACCAGTCGGGCCTGCGCCTCAACGCTTGGAAGCGAAATACCGTTTGTGTGGCCATCCTGATTAAGCGCGGTTCCCACAATAACCCCTTGGATCGGGTCACCGTCCGCTATAGCCCGGGAAAGGCGTTTGAGCAGTAGCATCCCAGCTCCTTCTCCGCGGACGAACCCGTTGGCGGCGGCGTCAAACGCTTTGCAGTGACCTTCCGGAGACAGCATTGACGCTTGAGAAAAACCGATAAAGCCGCCCGGCGTAATGATCACGGTGACACCGCCGGCTAGCGCCGTATCGCCGCGACCAGCGCGAATGTGTTCGCATGCCATGTGCACCGCCGTTAGAGCAGATGAACAGGCGGTATCCATCGCGATGCTGGGTCCCTGCAAATTCAAGCAGTACGAAACCCGGTTAGCAGCGATGCTATGGGCGCAGCCGGTGGGTGAATGCGGCCCAATTCCCGAATGATCGAAAGCGGTACTCTGAATCCCTTGGTATTCGTTGTGAGAAATTCCCACATACACGCCGATGTCGGTGCCGTTTTCAAAATCGAGAATTATGCCGGCGTCTTCGATGGCCTCCCAGGCGGTCTCCAGCAGTAGCCGATGTTGCGGGTCAACGTAGGGAGCTTCCCGGGGGGAGATGCCGAAGAATTGCGGGTCAAACTGGTCGATGTTGTCCAGAAATCCAGCCCGCTTGGCGATGGATTTTCCAGGCAGTCCCGGTTCGGTGTCATAGAAATGTTCTATGTTCCATCGGTCCGGCGGCACGTCAGTGACGGCCTCACGCGCCTCGACCAGGAGTTTCCAAAATGAATCAACGTCATTTACTCCGCCGGGAAAACGGCATCCGATTCCAATAATTGCAATAGGATCTTTCGACATAATTGGTGGTTGGCGGCGCCGACTGTGCGCAGAGAGTTCTAGCGTACAGATTTCGTTTCAGCGAAGTCAATGATGCGGTGGATTACGTTCACTGTGCCAAACACGAGGCAAAGAGAACACCACATTTCGATTTCGCGAACGAAATCGAGTCCGGATTGAGATTCTATCGTATTTTTTGACGTCTTTTTTGCATCTTGCATTCGATTTGCCTGCAAAAAGCGTCGGGCGGAGCCCAGGGAGTCTTGCCTGCCCGCGGCCGCGGGACGAGGCCGATTCGGTCGGAACCCTGGAGTGTGATGGTCGCGGATGGGGTAGCGAACGGAAGGGATTCGTGGGACGTATGCGACTTTATATGACAGATTTCTACTAAGTCTCATGTGTCCCCTAGGTCCCATCTGTTCGCCTACGTTCCAGCGCCCCAAGTTGCGGCCGGCGAAAAAAAAACCGATATTTTGCCAGAAACGAATAGGCTAAGGGCCTCATTAAGATGTGTGGTATCGCTGGGATAATAGACTTGGTTGGAGGCCGGACCCCTGGTGATGATGTCATCCATAGGATGACGCAAGCGATCATTCACCGGGGACCGGATGAGGAGGGGTATCTACAGAAACCGGGTCTCGCTTTGGGTTCAAGACGCCTAAGTATTGTCGGTTTGGCAGACGGCCAACAGCCGGTGACCAACGAAGACCGGACTGTGGTTGTGGTCTTCAATGGCGAGTTTTTCGACTTTCCGGAACGGCGAGCGGAGCTGATAGCCAGAGGGCATCGCCTGGTAACGCATTGCGATACAGAGATCATCCCGCACTATTGGGAAGACGACCAGGAGGGAATGTTTGGACATCTCCAAGGTCAATTTGCGTTCGCGTTATGGGACGTCCGACGGCGTTGTCTAGTCCTAGGCCGCGATCGTTTTGGAATCGCTCCACTTTATTGGACCAGACAGGGAGATTGGCTGCTCTTTGCTTCTGAAATCAAGGCGTTGCTGGCCTCCGGGATGGTCCCGGCTGAACCTGATCTCCGGGGCATCGATCATATTTTCACTTTTTCCGCTTTGCCGGGACCGATCACCTGTTTCAAAGGCGTTCAATTATTACAGGCTGGTCATTATTTGATGGTCCGGCCCGGAGATAAGTCAGGAACGACTTCTTCGATCACCGAACGCGCGTATTGGGAAATGGATTTTCCAGATCGCGGGGAAGAAGAGCGCGGAGAAAATGCCAAGTCTTTGGTCGACCGCTTCGAGCATTTGCTTTTGAGCGCAGTTGAGGAACGGCTCAGAGCAGACGTACCGGTCGGTTCGTATTTGTCCGGCGGGGTCGACTCAAGTCTGATTGCAGCTCTGGCTTGTCACGTTAAAGGTCCGGCCATTAACACCTATACGGTCCGGGTCGATGCACCCGATTTGGATGAACTTGATGCGGCTAATCTTGTAGCCCGGCATATTGGCACCAAACCTCCGATAGTTCAGAATTTCCGGACTGAGGACGTGCTTAATACTTATCCGCGTTTGATCCACGCTGCGGAAGCTCCGGTCGTCGACACGTCATGCGCTGCCCTGCTCCAGCTCGCACAGCGGGTTCATGGTTGTGACCAGAAAGTAGTTCTTACCGGTGAAGGCGCCGACGAATGGTTGGTAGGTTATCCGTGGTACAAAGCCGAAAAAATCCTGAATTCTTTGGATGTAATCCCGGGGTTCCCGCTGAGCGACTGGTTTCGCCGCAGCTACCTTAGGCTGCATAACGTACCCCAATATCCTGCGAGATATCGGCGCGCGGTTGAGGTGTCGCTCGGCGGACCCAACGCCTGGATCGATGCCTACGGTCTCCTCGCAATATCCAAACTAAGATTTTATGCACCGGCATTGCGCGATGTCGTCTTGAACCACAACGCTTGGGCCGACCTGCAAATCCCCTTGGATCGGGCAAAACGATGGCACCCGCTGAACCGAGGGATCTGGGTGGCTGCTCGGGTTACTCTGGCTGGACATCTCTTGCAGGCCAAAGGAGACCGCGTGGCCATGAATTCGTCGGTTGAGGTCCGCTATCCATTCCTGGACGAAGAAGTCTTCAGTTTTCTAGCTTCACTCGATCCACGGTGGAAGCTCCGTGGTTTTCGCGACAAACATTTGCTACGTCTCTTAGCGAAACGTTGGCTGCCGCCTTCCGTTTATCGCCGCCAAAAAGTGATCTTTCGAGCTCCTTTGGACAGTTTTCATATGGAGCCTGAACCGCCTTTCGTCGGCCAGTTGATGAGCGAAGAATCGTTGCGTCGCAGCGGCTACTTCAATGTCGAGCAAGTCCGTCATTGGCGTCACGCTTTCCGCCAACTGCGACCTGGTTCCCTGGAACGGCTGTCCGTGGAGATGGGCCTGGTCGCGGTCGTGGCCACCCAACTCTGGCATCACCTTTTTATCCGTTCAGAGCTCGCAGATATACCATCCTTGCCCGCCAACGGAGAATTAGCACCTCTTCGTTCTAGTTAGTGTCCTGTTTCGTAAATAACGTGGCTTTCGTTGCGATCAAAATGGGCCGCCGATCCGGCAGCTGCCGGACGAGGAGCGGAGCATATCTTGATCGATACGTGCCGATCCCGCGGCCGTGGGACAGCTGCCGGCAAATTTCATCGCAACCCTCCGGCCCATGGCCAGTTGGCTGTTTTTCCGAGGTGCTCGCTTATTACATATCAATTGAGATATGCTCGTCGCTCGCGTTTTAAAAAACAGCCAACTGACCCCGCTCCGCGGGGCGAAGGCGACACTATTTACGGGACAGGACACGAGCACATGATAAAACCGCAGAGGCGGCGAAACCGCAGTTACGAAGTCCTACTTCTGGCGTTATCGCTTTGGTTGAGCGGTTGCGTCAATCTTTTGGTCCATTCGACCGCCACCAGTAACCGCGCTTTCATCGCTTACTGGCCGCCTTCGAAGAATGAGAATGGCTTACGCTTGGCGGTCAAAGATTTGATTGATCTAAAAGGGACGATCACCACCGCTGGTTCTAAGTATTTGGCCAAGTTCGGTCAACCGGCCCAGTCTGATGCTGCCTGCCTGGCGTTAGCCCGGCAGCAAAATGTCATCATTGTGGGAAAAACCAACCTTAGCGAGTTCGCGGTCGCGCCGTCTGGTTTCAATCAATACTATGGCATCCCCAAGAACCGGCTGAGCCGAAAAGTGAAGTTGATCCCTGGGGGTTCGTCGAGCGGTTCAGCCGTCGCGGTCCAAAGCGGTTTGGCGGACGTGGCCTTCGGGACCGATACGGCAGGTTCGATCCGAGTTCCGGCGGCTTGCTGCGGCGTGGTAGGGCTCAAGACCACGTTTGGTCTTGTCCCGCTGCAGGGAGTGCTTCCGATCGAACCGAAGTATCTCGACACGGTAGGGCCCATAGCGAGAGACATCGATCATCTGGTCCAAGGAATGGATCTCTTAGAAAAAGGCTTTGCCGCGCAGTATCAACAGGCGGTCTCACGCAAGCCGCTGGGCCGCCAGATCAGGATCGGGCGGCTTTACTTGGCCGGGACCGATCACCGAGTGGACCAAGCCATCGATGCCGCTCTGGCCGCTGCCCAATTTCAGGTTATTCCCTTAAGCGGGTCTTTAAGAACGGCCTGGGAACAAGCTAAACGAGACGGTAACACGATAGCGGCAGCCGGCGAATGGCTTAATAACGGGAAATATCTTGGCAGGCCAGGGGTGAGTTCCAAGACGGCAGCGATCCTCGCACTGGGAGAATATGAATACCGCGTCAACTATCCGGGCGCGTTGAAGAGGCGTCTCCTCTGGGAAGCGGACTTGCAAAAGATATTTAGAACGATCGACTTCATTGCGATACCAACTCTTCAGACCTTGACACCGGCTAGTCCCCCGCTAGGAAGCACTGCGGTCTTCGAAGCGCAAATGCTCAGTATCCAAAACACTACCCCCGTGAATTTGGCCGGGAATCCGGCGTTGGCAGTCCCAGTCCCGATCGAAGACCGAGCAGTTCCCCTGACCAGCCTCCAACTAATCGGCCCACCTTTAAGCGAAGCCGGACTGTTAAATGCAGGCCGATTGGTGGAGCTCAGTGTAAACAGTTCAGTAGATAGGCCGTTAATTACCAAGTCGTCCAAGCCCTAGTTTTTTATCGATGGAACTTAATAGCCGGCTCTGCTCTGGAGCCCGATTGGCGTGGGGTGCAACCCTACTTGTCTCATTCCTCAGTGGCTGTGTAACCCCGTTCAATCACGACGGCAGTATCACTCGCAACGATGCGTTCATCGATTATTGGCCGTCAGCGACGGGTACAACGGACGAACGTTTAGCAGTGAAAGATCTTATCGACCTCAAAGGAGTCGTTACCACTGCGGGATCTGCCTATTTCGAGAAAAACGGGCTCCCGGCTACTAAAGACGCTGCTTGTATGGCGGTCGCCCGGGAAAAAGGTGTTGTTGTGGTCGGTAAAACAAACCTGGACGAGTTCGCCGTTGGCGTGACTGGGATGAACGAATATTTCGGTATCCCAAAAAACCGGATCAGCAGGTTCCGGAATCTGATACCGGGTGGCTCTTCATCCGGGAGCGCGGTTGCGGTGCAAAGCGGTATGGCCGACGTCGCCTTTGGGACAGATACCGCGGGGTCTATCCGGGCCCCGGCCGCTTGCTGTGGTATCGTCGGATTAAAGACCACCCATGGTTTGGTTTCGTTGCGAGGGGTATACCCGATAGAGCCGAAGCACATGGACACTGTTGGGCCGATGGGTAAAGACATCGATCATGTGGTCGAGGGGATGGGGCTTTTGGAAAGAGGCTTTCGAGAGCAGTACGAGTCTGCGGTCGCAAACTCTTCTGCCAGGGAAATTCGGGTTGGGCGACTGTATGTGAGCGGTACCGATCCGAAAATCGATCGAGCCATTGATGCGGCGCTTGCCGCCGCCCATTTTAAGGTTATTCCGCTAGGGAAAACGTTTAAGGCTAACTGGGAGCAGGCTGAGAAAGATGGCACCTCTGTGGCTGAAGCCGGCGCTTGGCTGACTGACGGAAAATATCTTGGGAAATCGGAAGTCGGCGGCAGGGTCAAAGCCGCAATCGCCTTAGGCGAGATTGAATACACGACCAACTACAAAAAGGCGCTGAGTAGACAGGCTGCGTGGCAGCGCATGCTTCGACAAACGTTTAGGCAAGTTGATTTGATTGCTCTCCCGACGTTAAAGAAGTTGCCTCCCAGCGTTCCAGTGGTGGGCGGTACGCCGATTTTTGAGGCGCTCGTTCTCGCTCTCGAAAACACCGTAGCCGTCAATTTCGCTGGGAACCCTGCTTTGGCGATGCCGGTTCCGGTCGAAGACAGAAATATCCCGGTCACTAGCCTGCAGTTAATCGGCCCTCGCTTGAGTGAAGCGCGGCTGTTGGGTGCCGGCCGGCTGGTTGAGCTCGCAAACCGAGCCGCAGTGGAAAAAGCGGTCGCTGAAAAGTCGGGCCATAGGTGGACCGACCGGCATTTAAAGTTGCGCGCGAGAATACGCGCGGCCATTGGGGAGGACTAGCGGCGTGAGCAGTAAGCAGTGAGCGGTAAAATTGGTCTCTGATCACTGCTTACTGTTTACTGCTTACTTAAACGACTTTTAATGCTAGAAGAGCTCCGCAATGAGGTATCGGCTCAGTTCGCGACTATTCGTTCTCTGGTTTCTCTTCGTACTCTGGTTTAGCGGTTGCACCATTCCCGAGCGCCGCACTGCGTCCGGCAGTCATCATCATGACTTCATCGTCTATTGGCCGGTTCCCGCAAAAGACGGCGAGCTGTGTCTCGCAGTCAAAGATAACATCGATGTTAAAGGGGTAGTTACGACCGCCGGTTCACAATACGTTGCTAGCACTAGCCGGCCGGCTGCGCGAGATGCGGCCTGCCTGGCTATCGCCCGGGAGCGTCATATTCGCATCGTGGGAAAGACCAACCTGAGTGAGTTGACCCTATCGCCGTCCGGTATCAATGATTATTACGGGACGCCAAGGAACCCTTTCAGTAAGTGGCATCAGATTATTCCTGGAGGATCGTCCAGTGGATCGGCGGCGTCGGTAGAAACCGGCCTCGCGGATATTACCTTCGGTACCGATACTGCCGGTTCAATTCGAGTACCGGCTGCTTGCTGCGGGATCGTAGGACTTAAAACGACTTTTGGTTTGGTCCCTCTGAAGGGAGTGTTTCCCGTCGAGCCAAAACATCTGGATACGGTCGGCCCTATGGGCAAAGACGTCGCCCACGTCGTCCAAGGCATGGATCTCTTGGAGAGAGGTTTTGCCGCCCGGTATGCGGCAGCCGTTAAGGAGAAGCCTCTCGCAAGACAGATCAAAGTCGGGAGACTCTATTTGAGCGGTACCGATCCTAAGATCGACCAGGCCGTGGATGCCGCCTTGACCCGCGCGGGATTTCAGGTCGTGCCGTTGGATCCGGCCTTCAAAGCGAAGTGGGAGGCCGCTACGAAGGACGGTAATACCGTGGCGGCTGCTGCCGCCTGGATGAGTGATCAAAAATACGGCTTTAAATGGGGAGTTCGTGCCAGAACCACGGCGGTAATTCTTCTTGGAAGAATTTTGTACCCAGGTCAGTACCAGAAGGCGCTGGCACGCCGCCCGGCGTGGCAACATGCTTTGCATCAGGAATTCAAGAAAGTAGACCTCATCGCTCTGCCAACCCTTCAGACAACGCCGCCCGCAATTCCCTGGTTTGGTCGAATCGCCCTCTTAGAAGCACGGGTGTTGAGTATCCAAAATACCGTTGCGGTAAATCTTGCTGGAAATCCGGCGTTAGCGGTACCCATTCCGGTGAGCCACGAGCATTTCCCGATGACTAGTTTGCAACTGGTGGGGCCCCGATTGAGTGAGGCAGAGCTTCTAAATGCCGGACGGCTTGTCGAGGCAAGCCAGACGAGATCACGCTAATCCGTGGGTCCCACCTGACCAAGGCTCGGATGTTGTTTGGCATCACAAAAGCCGGGGGGAGCTCCCTCATACCCCTGTTGACTAGCAATTCTCACAGAATTGTAACAAACTTCAATATTGCCGATGTTTTTGTAACTGATACACTCAAGGTGCTGCCAGCTGCGTTCCGGCCCTTCTTGGTCCTTACAAGCGTCCCTGGATTGTGAGAATTATGAATGTTGTTTTCCTACGCCCGATTCCAGTCGTCGTAGCACTGCTGTTTACTGGCGGATCGCTGCGAGCTCAGTCAGCCGATGCATTAATCGCTGAGGGAGATCTGTTCTACGCCAAATTTCAAGCCACTGAGGCCCTCAAATATTATCTGCCAGCCGAAAAGCTTGAACCCAACAATGTCCGTTTACTTTGCCACATATCCCGGGAGTATCGGCACTTGATGATGGATGAGGCGGACCGGACGAGCAAGGTTCGCCTCGGGGGTGAGGCGGTTGACTACGCCAAAAGAGCGGTCGCGCTCAGCCCAAAAGACCCGGACGCTCAACTAGCTGTGGCGATCAGCGTCGGAAAGCTGCAGCCTTATGAAGGCCTCCGGCAAAGGTTTGACTCGGTCCATGTCGTCAAAGAGGCGTGCGATAAAGCGACGGAGCTCGACCCGAACAATGATTTGGGCTGGCACGTTTTAGGCCGTTGGTATCAGGGGTTGGCCGAAGTGGATCCACTTCATCGAGCGCTCGCTCAGGCAGTGGGAGGTTTACCCCCAGCCACGTATCAGGAGGCAGCCACCTGCTTTGAAAAAGCGATTCAGCTCAACCCCAATCGCCTGATGCATTATATCGCTCTCGGCACAGTCTACGTAGAGATGGGCCGGAAAGATGAAGGTCGCCACCTTATCGAAAAGGGCCTTGCGATGCAGAATACCGAGAAAGACGATACGCAGGTCAAACAAGAGGGCGAGCAAGTACTTGCTAAGCTGAAGTAAGCGGGCAGAGACGAACAAAATCTCACGCAAAGGCGCAAAGCCGCAAAGGTTCGGAGGAGGGTACATTGCGGCCGAGGCCAGCGACACCTTCATACCGGTTGGACGTTTCCTTGTGCCCAGGTACATCCCATGTCCTGGCTATCCGGCCCGAAGAGGCTGGAGCAGAAAATCAATAATCCTTAGTCCGAACCTTCGCGCCTTTGCGTCTTTGCGTGAGATTTTCAGCTTTCTTTTTCCGTTCTTTGCGCCTTTTCGCGGCTATTTCCGGTTTCCGTTCTGCGCTACATCCAGGGCTGCGGTTCGGCGGTAACCATCTGACCGTTCGTCGCAGCCTCCGCGATCAACTGGTCGAGATAGCAGTCGTGACAGGCGTCCGCTACGTTGTAAGCAGGTTCGCCGGTCGTCAGGTAGGTTGCCATCCGAGACAGTGAAGTGGCGACCGCGATCTCATCGTCGTTCCAACGCATAGACGGGTAAGGATTCTCGTACAGGACCTCTCCTCCGCCGCTGATGCTCCGATGCGAATAGCCTTCTAAATTGCCCGCGTGCCCGGTGTCCCGCCGCACTAGATCGAACTGGAACGGGGTATCAAAGCGTTTCAGCAAACGGACCGTCGTTTGATTAATCTCGCCGTCTTCACCGCGCACCATCAGCCGCGGGGATCGGATCCAGGAGTGATATTGGTCTCCCGTGAAATCGAAAATTCCCAACCGGTCTCCGTAATCGAGCTGGGCAATTGTTCTGACCGATTCCACGATCTTCTTCTCGGTTGGTAGCCGGGTCCGATGCGGACCCGCCACGATTCGCGAGGTGAAACGGCGGGCGGTGATCTTCGGCAATCTCAGGCCAGTTTGCAGAAAATGTCGAAGTAAACTGACACCGTGGTAACCGTGAGCAATCGAGACGTCCGCCTCGTGGATGGTTCCCAATTTACCGCTCTCGATCAGCGCCAGGCGAGCCGCGTGTAGCGGCTGAAAAATATATTGCTCCGCTACTTGGATCCGCGCTCCTGCCCGTTCTAGATCGACCACCCGACGGAGTTCCTTTAGATCCCGTCCAATCGGTGTTTCGGAGAGAACTGGTACGCCTCGCTCCGACAAGAGCTCCATCCATTCGAGGTTAGCGGCGGCTGAGACCGAAGTAACTACAAAGTCGGGACGTTTTTCCGTCAGTAATTCGTCCAAGGTCGAAAACGTTGGAGCCGCCCAACGCCGGCCGAGTTCCGCTCGTTTGTCCGGATTACGAGCGATTACACCCGCTAAAGGAAATTGTTCCGGCAAGTCCCGCGCGATCCGTAAGAAAAATTCAGCACGCCAACCGCTACCAATGATTCCGAAAGAAAGGGGCATGGGAGAGCAAACAGGGAGAACTGGAGGAGTTCAAGGAGTTCGAGGAGCCAGGATTCAGGAGGTAGGTGCCTTAGCCGCCAAGCGGAGTTTTAGGATAGCTAGGCGGAGGCCCTCTCCTTAGACTCCTAGAACTCCTTTTCAAGCTTCCGTCCATCCCGTCCACCGCCGACGCCCGAATACGCCTTACCCGGCTGCCAATCGGATGGGGAAGGCGGAACAAAACAGGCGAGGGGGAATTGCACCTGGCATCGGTGCTGCCATGAGAGAAACGCTGCCTCGCAGATCTCCAACGCAGTTTGGGAGCTCTCGGGCCGCCGATAGTCCGGTGTTCCTGACCGGATTTGCTCAGCTAAGATTTCCAAATGCCGGCGGTGACCGAACACAGGAAACTCCTGGGGAACGATGATCTGCCCAGCCGGGTATTGAGCGTTCAGTATCGAATAACCATCCTCCCAGCCCCAAAACTCGATGATCCCGGCAGTGCCGACCAAACGAAACAACGTTTTCTTTCCCCGAGTATTGACGCTGATAAAATCGCCGGTCTGCAGAATCATGCGGACACCATTAACATTTTCAACGTAAGTAACCGCAACGGTCTCGACCTGCATCCCATCGCGATAGGTACGAGTTGAGGTATCGCAAGCAGCCAGCACCGAAGCAATGGGTAATTCGCCGGTCACTGCCAGACAAAAGTCGAGCCAATGAATCCCGGCGTTCAACAGATCCCATTTTTCACATTGAATCTCGATTGAACGTAACTCGCCGATTTCACCGTGGAGGACTCTCTCGATGACTTCCAGCGGTGTTGCCCTCGTGCGCAGGCCATGAGGAACGACCATGGGCAGACGCCGCGACTTGATCGCGCTGAGAATTCTCCGTCCGGCGGCCGCGATATCGGCAAGCGGTTTCTCGACCAAAATCCCGCGCAAAGACGGCAGCTCAATAGCATCGAGTACGATCGATTCATGGGACGGAGCGTAAGTACTCACGCAGATTATATCCGTCGGACAATGAGCCAACATCTCTTGGTGCGAACCGAATGTCCGTAACCCGGGAAATTCTCTCTCTAGAGACGCTCGGACCTCGGGTCGAAGATCGGTGGCAGCAACGATGCGAAAATGCGGAGAAGCTGAAAGCGCCTCCAAGCTCAATCGGCCACCAGTCCCACAGCCAATGACAGAGGCGGTAAGCGGTTGAGGATCCATCCTGGAAACGATCGAGAGAACAGCTAATTCGTCAATCTGCGCAAAACCTAAAACCTATAACTTAAGACTTCGAACCTATAACCGATAACCTAGAACCCCCGACCTAGAATCGCTGCTGTAGATCGTTATTTCGATATACCTCGATCAGCTCTTCCAGGAGTTTGATCACTTGCACCAAGTATAGGCCGCGCTGACTGTCCGCGACTCGTTTCGGATTAGGCCATTCGCGGACCACGGTGATGCTTGGGATGATATCTGCTCCTTTGTTAATGGCTGCCTCTACGGATTCAAAGTGATGATGCTTCGCCAAAAACGTCCGATGCGCTTCTAACACCAGGGTGAATCCGTGATCACCGTAGGCCTCGGAAAACGCGCCATCGATAGTGATGGCTTTCCCGCTCTTTTTCAGAGGTGATTCTCCTTTTTCAACCTCGACTGGCACATGCCCGTTCACAACTAGGCCTTGTTCAACCGGCACGCCGAACTCGGAAAGAACTTTGTCGCAAAACCACACTTCGTGGATGAGACGAAAGTAGGGGTTCTTGGTTTCAACATGTGTCTTGCGGTCCTTAATCAAATCCCGCTCCAAGGTCGTGATTCGATCTTTTCCGAAAAGTGGCGAGGCCGGGCCGCTCCATAAGTACCAGAGCAAGTCTGGTTCTTCGTTCAGTGGGCCATCGAGCAGCCGGTAGACATAACTCTGGATGGCGTCAAACAACGCCCGTCCGGAGTACGATGTGCCGTTCACCCTCATCGGCAAGAATTCGCCGTTTCGGTCCACCGGAACGCAGCCGTGAAAAATAAGATGTTCCTGGCGCCTCAGATACATGGCCCCGTGTGAGACCATCCAGCGCACCTGGTCCCATAGCTTTTGGCTAGCCATGAATGAGCGACGTATTCGTTCCAGGCAAACTTCTTCTTCATGGGTCAACTCATAAGGATTCGCTGGATCAATGGTGGGAAAGTGCGTGTCCAGCAGCGGATAAGAAACGCTATCCACTTCAATTGTTCCGGCCTCATAATTTATCCGATGCAAAAGGCGCCGGTGGTCCAGGCCCCAATCAGGGTGCCGGGCAATCATTTGTCCCTCCAACTTGAACTGCATAATTGCCGCAGCTTTCTGCATGCGGGCCATCATGCTTTTCTCGCGCAGACCAGTCCCCCTGGTTTCGAAATGTTCGGCTGGATCGTCCGCGTACACGGTACGAGCCAGGACTTCGAGCGGTTGCACGGGAATTCCGTAGCCTTCCTCTAACTGAGTGAGCCGGCGATAACGCAGCGAAATCCGTAGCACCTGGCAGATGAGGGCTCGATGTCCAAGGCAAGCACCGAGCCATTCCACATCGTGGTTACCCCAGACGAAAGAAACGTTCGGCTGTTGCATGATATAGTCCATCACCCGGTCGCCTCTCGGACCGCGATCCCAGGCGTCGCCTCCGATAATCAGTTCGTCGATGGCTAAGTTGCGGATAACGCGACCGGTCAAATGGATCAGATGCAGCACACGTCCACGACGGGTTAATTCATCGACAATCGCGTCGACGTAAGAGCGGTCACGCTCCGTCGACGGTTCATGAAGTATCTCGGCTAGTAATTCCCGATACTCGGCCGGGAAAACCCGCATAGAATGTTTGAGGCTGCGGCGCGCAGCTAAAACGCGGACGATATTGAAAAGATCGTGCAGCGTACGCGTCGCATAATCTTTTCGTTCCTGTTGCGAGGCCAGTGTTTGCTCCAAACGGCCGATTACTTCCGCTGGATAGAAAACCAGGGTGAGAATCTCTTGAAATTGTTCGGGCGGTATCCGGTCTTTCAGCAGCCGTTCGACCAACGGCCGCAACGTTCCCGAGGCGTTATTAATGACATGGCGAAGTTTTTTGTCTTCACCGTGTATGTCGCTGATCACATGGATGGTGCCTCGCGGCAGCGTCAACTCCGCCGAAAACCGTGCAATCTCGGCGATCGCCGAATCGATGTTAGGTATCTCGCGAGCTAGTGGAGCCAACTTAGCCAGTTCTCTCTCTTGAAGCTCGCCTTGGTCCTTTTGGGGTTCCATAACGGGGGCTGCCCAATTTTACACGCGTTTGCTCAGAGTGCGTTGCGAAAAGAGTCGGCGCAGGGCTTTAACGCCGGGTTCGAATAGGCACAGACGCTCGCTTGACGTCGCCTTACCATCGTGGAACCAACCAATCGTGTCCCAGATCACCAGGGCTCCCGACGCAGAGGTCGTCGTCGACATCGAAACAGTTCGGGCGTTGCTCAGAACTCAGCATCCGGACCTTTTTGATTTGTCTCTCCAAGAAACCGCCGCCGGCTGGGATAACTTTATATTCCGACTAGGTGAAGGAATGTCGGTTCGGCTCCCACGCCGCCTCGCGAGTGTAGCCATGCTCGAGCACGAACAACGCTGGCTTCCCGCAATAGCTCCCCAATTGCCAGTGCCGGTGCCGGCGCTTTTAAGGATGGGAAAACCGGGTGATCAGTATCCCTGGCCTTGGAGCATCGTCCCGTGGTTGCCCGGCGAAACCGCGGACCTTGCACCCCTAACAGCTGACCAGGCAAAACCGTTGGCCCGCTTTCTTCGTGCCCTGCATATTGCTGCTCCGGCGGACGCGCCCAAAAATCCCGCAAGAGGGGTCCCGCTTCAGCAAAGAGCAATCGCGGTACAGGAACGGATGCAGCGTCTCGCCCAGAAGACGTCACTCGCAAATTCAACCGTATACAAAATCTGGGAATCGGCCTTAGAAGCTCCACCGGCCGAGCTCTCAACCTGGTTCCACGGCGACCTTCACCCGCAAAACGTATTAGTCGAAGATGGCAAACTCACGGGAGTGATCGATTGGGCCGACATCGCTGCCGGAGACAGCGCCACCGATCTTGCCTCCATCTGGATGCTGCTCCCGACTGTAGCAGCACGCGAAACCGCGATCGCGGAGTACGGAAATGTATCGCCCGCGACCTGGTCGCGGGCATTGGGTTGGGCAATCAATCTGGGTACTCTCCTTCTGGAGACCGGTTTAATCGATAATCCCAGACACGCCGCCATCGGCGAACTAACCCTACGACGGATCACCGAAGGTCCACACTAAACGAGCCGCCTCTCTACAGAGCAACCGCAGATGGACGCAGATAAACGCAGATTTAGCCAGGAGCCTTCACCGTCTAGGGACGGCTTCAAATAAAAATACAAACATAAAGTTATTATGTATATTAAAACCCATTCGCTTGGGATATGCATGATACAGATTACGCTTTCGAAGAGGAGACATATGCGGTTATCGGGGCGGCTCTCGAAGTCTTAAGTCAGCTCGGCCACGGGATTCATGAGAAGCCGTACGAAAACGCGTTAGCGATCGAGCTCGGACTGCGTGAGATATGCTGCCAACAGCAGAAGCGTTTCGACGTGATCTACAAGATGATCAAAGTCGGCGAGTATGTTCCCGACCTGATCGCAGCCGATAAGATCATCGTCGACACAAAAGTGGTCGATCGAATTACCAATCACGAGAGAGGTCAAATGATAAACTATCTGCGGATCACTGGCTTACCGCTGGGACTCATCTTCAACTTCCGCTACGCAAAACTGCAGTGGGAACGCCTAGCTCTCACTCGTTGACACCGATGGGAAATCAGGATTCTCGACGCTTCGGTCGAAACCCTGCCGAACACCGGCGTTGACGGCCCTCGACTCGGTGCGCACCCGACCTATCTGCGTAAATCTGCGTCCATCTGCGGTTGTTGTTTTCCTTTTCCGATGTTACGCCGCGTTCTCGAATCCGTGGACTTCGTTCTGGCTCTTCAATCTATCTCGGTCCGCTAATTCCTTCCTCACCATGGGCGCTACCTGGGTGCCCAGAAGTTCAATCGCATGCATCGCTTTTCGGTGGGGTATAACACCCCCGTTTAGCAGGATTGTCATTCTGCTGATACCGCCAAGTACTTCGTTCTCGTAAAGAATCTTTTCGGCAATCGACTCAGGATCACCAACTAACAAGGCGTTGGTCGGCCCGCAGCTAGCATCGAATTGTGCCCGGCTGATTGGTGGCCATCCGCGTTCTTTGCCAATTCTCCCGAAGATTTCAGCGTAGGGCGGATAGAAATCGTCAGCAGCTTGTTTCTTAGTGTCCGCGACAAATCCGACGGAATGAATGCTGACATCTAGACCGACGGGACGTGCTGTATCCGGTCTATCGTTTTCTGGCCTGTGGCCGGCCTTCGATCCAGCTTCCCGATAAAGGTCAATCAGAGGACGGAACCGGTGCGGTTCACCGCCAATGATCGCAACGGCCAGCGGCAATCCGAGCAAACCTGCCCGCACAAAAGACTTAGGTGTGCCGCCCACTCCCACTCGGATCGGAAACGGATTTTGGGTCGGGCGCGGATAGACGCCTTGCCCGGTCAGGGCGGCCCGGTGTTTCCCGGACCAATTTACCCGGGTGTTCCCGCGGATCTCGAGCAGAAGCTCCAGTTTCTCCGAAAAAAGCGAGTCATAGTCCTCGAGATCAAATCCAAAGAGTGGGTAGGACTCGATGAAGGAGCCCCGGCCCACAATGATCTCAGCGCGGCCCTGGGAAATCAGGTCCAGAGTAGCGAACTGCTGAAAGAGGCGCACCGGGTCCTCAGAGCTGAGGACGCTGACGGCGCTGGTCAATCCGATCCGCTTGGTGCGGGCGGCGGCAGCGGCCAGGATAACGGCAGGCGCAGAGGCAATAAACTCCGGACGATGATGCTCGCCAACGCCGAAGACATCCAGGCCGACCTGGTCGGCTAACTCGATCTCTTCGAGCAAGTCGCGGACACGCTCCGCTCCGTTGGTGGCGCCGCGTTGAGCAGGGTCTAAACTGGTTTCAACAAAACTATCGATACCGATCTGCATTTAAGGAAAAGTTTAATTTAGCTTACGATATACATTGATACAAAGTATATTGATGTCAATATATTCGTATGCCCACTGACACTCGCGGCGTTCATATCTGGCTAGTTATGATGAAAGCGTTCCACGCTGTGAACGGTTACGCGGCCCGCAGCTTTCAGAACCATGGGCTAGGGGACTCGGATTTTCGAGTTTTAGAAGCCCTACTCCATAAAGGACCTTTACCGGTGAATACAATCGGTCCTAAGGTCTTTCTCACCCCGGGTTCGATCAGCATCGCCGTGGATCGGCTTTACGAAAGAGGCCTGGTAACCAGGATGGAGAGCGGAACCGACCGCAGAGTTCGGGTAGTCGACCTGACGCCGAAAGGCCGCGACCTAATCGCCACGATCTTCAGCGTGCATGCAGAAGACATGGAAAAACTGGCCCAAATCTTGAAGCCAACCGAACGCGTCCAGCTCGTTAACGCACTGAAGAGCCTGGGTAAGCACGCGGCGGAATTCGCCACGGAGAACTCGCTCAACCGTTTAACTGAAACGGCTAAGCAGGGGAAATCTCAGGCCGAGCGAAGACCGCCAAGGCTTCGTCGGTCAGGGACACCAAGACGCGAAGTTAGGAGGTAGTAAAGTGGAGAGGGTAAACGTAAAACTGTTCGGGAGGTTACGGGTGTCTGGTCATTGGCTCAATAGTTATATCGTGATTCGTTTCTCAAGTTATGGTGATGTAACCCAATCTGTCGAATGGTTGTCGCTATTGGCGGTTTTGTTATCTGCTGCTACCACTATATGCCAGTAGTGGAAACGGTGATCAGATCGGGGTGTCGTGCCGGGCCGATGAGATCCAGGATTGAGCTTCAAGTCCAAATGAAAAAGAGCCGGTAGTCAACCCCTCCCTTGTCGGGGCTGTCTACCGGCTCCTTCTCGAAAGCGAAAACCGGGACGCGCTTCTTCAGTCGCGCTCTGACCTGTGTTTAGTGCTCGAAAGAGACGGGTTTGATTTCCGGCTGAGTCTGTAAAAATTGCCCGAGGTGATATCCGCCTTTTTACGAATATGGATAAAAACTGCGCTATTTTGTGCCGTCAGAGCTCCGGTCGGGCGGCCCAGATGCTCTGGATATTTATGCGACGATCAGATAGGCGGTCTTCATGGGCGTCGTTGCAGAAACCTAAGCGCTGCATTTGCGGCATGAAATCCGCACATTCCGTGTACACCTCCTCCTGGAGGAGTAGAGGAAGAGCAAAGGAAAACACCTTTGATCGGTGTGCGATACGGTACAGTGCTTAATGTCGGCCGAGCTAGCATTTGCCATAGATCATTGGCGCCGCCGGTGATAGCTCCACCGATTAGGTTCGCGTTTTTGCTTTCAAGCTCAATGGCTGGGGTGGCGCGGCGAAATAATATACGGTTGGAAAACCCCGGCGCGAAGCGGTCGATCTGCTTCTCGATGCGTTCTGTCATATCAAAAGAGGAGCCATTCGGAACGTGACAATACGCCCACAAAATGTGCTTCCCTGATGGCGCACGCGTAGGATCGAATAGCGTCGGTTGGGAAAGCAACAAGAACGGTCGCTCCGGACATTTGCCCTGAGAAACCTCGGCT
Organism: Chthoniobacterales bacterium; assembly: GCA_036378375.1. Lineage (GTDB taxonomy): Bacteria > Verrucomicrobiota > Verrucomicrobiia > Chthoniobacterales > JAFAMB01 > JAFAVN01. The sequence goes on along the minus strand of DASUWQ010000337.1, from coordinate 8,897 downwards.
TCTGCGTGGGCAATCTCATCGAATGTTCCACCCATATGAATGGTTCCAGCCCGCTGGCAGACCTCGTGAATCCACGGTATTGGTCCGTCAAGGGCATAGTCGATTTTAAAGATGCCCGGTCCATATCTGAAATGTTCAAGCCTTCGTCGATAGCGGACCGGAAGCTGCTGCCCGGCAAGACGGAGAAGTTGACGCGGAGTGGTATCTAACAAAATGACCCGCGTCCGAGGCAACTGATTTAAACTCGTAATGAAGACTCCAGTCTGTATTTTCCCGCCCAGATTTTTGAGGTGCCCCAACAGAGCGTCCGAGATCGTCTGAGCGCCACCACTCGGAATTGGCCATCCGACGGAATGCCCAAGCATGCCCAGCATAAGACCAAAAGCTGCGGAACCAGGCGATGAGAGGGGCAAAAACGAGTGTGCCGCGTTGCCCGCAAAAAGGGCTGCTGCGGTTTCTCCGAAGGAATGGCTGCGAACAAATTGCTGAGCGGACAAGACGGCTGAAATGCCGAATCTAATCGCTGTTAATGGATGCCGGGGGACATGGATCATCGGCTGCAGAAACTCCTCAATCAGGCTTTTCGAACACGAGACGATCGGTCCGAAAATTCTATTATATGTAGGAGCATCTTTTCCTAACGCATCAGAAGTCTCCTGCACCGATCTTTCTAGTACGGCAACCGCCCGATCACTAATCGGGTGCGCAAGGGGCAGTCCGGGTTGAACCCAAGTAAGACCATATTTCTCAAGCGGAAGCGATGAGAAGAAGGGCGAAGCGAGCGCAAGTGGATGCACGGCTGAACCGACATCGTGCTGAAATCCATTCAAGGTAAGCTCCTCGGTCCGACATGCGCCCCCGACTTTATCGCTTCCTTCCAGGACCAGAGTGGAAAAACCGTGTTGCGCTATCCTAATTGCGGCAGCCAACCCGTTAGGGCCCGCTCCGACTACTACGGCATCATATTCATAACTTTGCACCTATAGTGTATCTGACGTAGAATGTAGCCCGATCTAACGAACTTTATCTCTGCTGGGGCTCAGTCAGTCGCTGGATCGTTTACACTCGAAGCATTTGCATACACGGCGCTAGGCGAACTGGTACGAGATAATCTTGCGCTAGCTAACCGCCTTCTAAGGTCAAGTGCAATTATCAGGGCGCAGAAGCTCAGCACTACCAACGAAACGTACAGAGAGATACTCACAACCGGCGCTCCCTCAATAAAAAGAAATTGAGAGCCGCCTCCTGTCAGACGCTGCGCTGTGAGCGCAAAACCCAATATAACAGCGCCAACGGTCACTGGAAGCCACCAACGAAAAGCCACGCTAGTTTCTCGCGCTTCAAGCTTCCGTCTCCCAAAGCCGCGGGGAAAAGTGATGAATGGGAGATACACGAGTACATGGATGTAGAACGGGATATTGAGAAGTAAAGCGTTTGCCAAATGAAAACAGGTTGCTACTAACAACCAGATGCGCCAAGCGGTTCGTCCCGCGAACAAAAACAAGAACGGCGAGAGCTCAAATGCTACTGCGGTATAATCCAGAATCTTAAATGACTGTGCTGGTACCCTAAATACCCAAGGCGCAAGCAAGAGCTTTCGATCAAGTAGGTAGTATCCAGGATAAAACCAGCTGAGAAAGCCGCCGCTCGAAAAGTCGAGGTTAACCCAATGTAGGGCCTTCTCGAAGCCCGCAGTGAAAAATCCGAAGGCGATCACTACACCCGCGGTGGCGAGGGCTCGCCTGCTAACCTTGGGATCGGCGTGCCGATCGGGGACAAGAGCGTAGTGAGCTCCCCAGTCGGTGAACGCCAAACAGAGTGTGATTGTCCACAGAACCACATCGTGATCGATCTTGCCGAGCGAATACACGAAACTGTTCGAGAGAAAGGTTAACACACAGAAAGTGATGGTGCACCATCTTGTCTTGATCCCTACAGTGATTAGCACCACGAGCCAAATCTTCACTAAATCACCGCCGAGCATTAGCCAATACGGTGGAAACCCGGAAAAGAAATTTGCTAGGCTGAGAACCGATGGATTGTAAAATGCTTGTGGAACGTGACTTACAAAAGCGGAGTAGGGCGCGTCAAAAAGTAAGATAAAACAACCCCAAAATATTCTGAACAGTCCCAACGAGTGAGCATCGTTGCTACACGCCTCTTCGAGCCTTTGCCAGGCGATCGCTAGCCCGCGCTCAACGAAGTTCAAAAATCCTATCATCTTCATTTCTCACTCCTAATTCGGCGCCGTCCGACCGGCGAATTGTAACAACCTCTTGACAGATCCGTAATAAACTGTCTTCACAACCGGTTTCTTTGAGTCGTGTCCGAAGCCATTCTTTGGCGCGCGGAATATCCTTTTCGTCGACTTTGCGCGGATCGAGCTTAATCACCACGCCTACTCTGGTTCTGTATGGAACAGGCTCCACAGGCCTTAAGGCGAAATATCGTTGCGCAAGCGACGGGAAAAATTCCGGCGGAATCGGACTTAGGAACTGTGACGGAGATAAACGAGTCCAAGAGTCGCCAACCGCGAGTTTTCCATAGATCGATGTTCTAGTAAAATCCATCTGATCTTCTGTTGTCTTGATCGTTCCTGCACCGGACGGTAGTAACAGAGCGGGGTAGGGCTCCAGCGGGGGGGCCACGAAGGCGACCGCGAATGGAACAAAAAAAACAATCGATAATGCAACTGTGTAAATAGTATTGGAGTATTTCATAGCCAGGGTTTTTTTCAGGACGTGGCATTGTCTGACTGTGCCGAATCTTGTGCAGGCCAGGGTTGGAGGCACTGCGAGATTAAACAAAACTTTATCGCTCCCAGTGCGGCGTAAGCGACTTTGTGCTTAAAGGAAAAGCCGATGATGGGATAAAACAGGTTTTTGCCGGAAACAATCTCGCTGATCGATTTCTTGAGGTCCCAACAGAACGGGACACAGAGCTTTGGCTGTCTAAATAAATATTTCGCGTAGATGGCGCCGGTGCCGATGGAATAACCCCGGTACAATTTGTAGCCAACCGGCTTCTGCTTTCGTCCGTGGTAATGAAAGACCGTCATGTCCGGGACGTACTCGAGCGTGAAACCCGCCAGGTAAGCACGGAATAGATAGTCAGAATCCTCGCCTGATTCCAACTTACTACCTGCTCCGAAACGCTCATCGAAAGGACCCAGCTTTTCGACCAGGCCTCGGCGCATCGCCATATTGCATCCACTGATGTGGCCGACGATGGAATCATGCGTCGCCGGATCGGTGTGTCGATTGAATCGCTGGCGCGTCTTGGTGGTCCTGATTGTGATTGGCAAATCGGTTTGGTCACCGAGCTCAACGCTCCCGCCGCGTAGTACTGGCTCTATGTCGGAGGCATCGTAGCGTAACAGCTCGCTGATGTACTGCTTGCTTAAGCGACAGTCGTCGTCGGTGAAGACCAGTAATTCTCCTTGGGCAGTACGTAGCGCCCGATTACGCGCAACGGATAGACCGGGTCGTGGCTCCACCACCAGACGCACCGGGAACGGACATCCGACCGCCCATTGCTCCACAGCCTTCGAGGTCGCATCTCGTGAACCATTGTCGATTACGACAATTTCTGCATCGATTGGTGCGGCATTCGCCAAGGAGGCCGCTATCGAATCCAGAGACTCCGCAATGGCGTGCGCCCGATTCCGAGTCGCGATTATCACGGATAGCTTCATAAGGTTAACGGATGTTTCAAGTTGCTTCACAAATCCTGACCGGAGCGACTCAGGCCGCTCACACTTATCGAAAAAGGTTGAGCCAAAGCCCTGCCATGTGAGCATTAACTCGGTTACGAATGGAGATTTCGCAGATGTTGAAGCCTTCGCCTACCAGGGCTCAGAGGCACCAAGACCGTCGTTGCCTTCTAGTTTGGAAACTACGACCCGCGAACTCCACCACCATCGAGTCAATGCCAACTCATATTCACGGTTGACGCTCGACCCGGATTGTCATGCTCATCAACTCGCACCAGCCGTTTCAGTAAGGCGGCCAAGCCTTCGGGCAATCATAAAATAGCCGAGAGGAAATTGTCTTGCGGTCTTCTCTGAAATACGTGCACCGAAAGGCGAGGTAACCACGCTTAGACAAGCGCTCTGGAGTGCAAGCGCGGCCCATTCCCCAATCGGACCCAATCGTAAGATGGATTTTGAAACAATATCCACCAGAACTTCGAGTGCACCCCCGACCTCTTTGATCAAGATGATTTCGAATCCGGTGGTTTCGGCGAATCGCCGGAGTGCGTATTTTGTGTATCGATAGAAGTCGTAGGGCTCTTCGTGCAAGTAGTACAAGAACGGCACATTTAATAGCACTTTGCCACCTGGCTTAAGTAATCTGCCCATCTCGAGCCACAAACGGCGGGGCGTTGGGATATGCTCGAGAACGTCTGAGAGAAGTATGGTTTCGAAGCTCTCGTCGGCAAATGGCAGATCCTTTGTGAGGTCGCACTCTGCGTCTAGATAATCATTGCCATGCGAAGAGTTCCGCCAGTCTACGCAAACGGATTCAGAAACGTATGGTCGATACAGAGCATAGAAGGGAACCTTCCCGCAGCCTAGATCCAGCAACCGGCCGCGACAATGGCTCTTCACATGCGCGTCATAGCAATTTGCGACCAGGTCGGCGCCCAATCTGGATCCTGCACTGATCTCCTTCGGGTTGTGGGAGGCCCTGAGTCGACCGCGTTCTAATACAAATTTCGAAGGAGCCCAAGTCTGAGCATTCTTCATGGTTCTGGGGGGATGTTGGTTTAGCTACATAGCGAGCCCGAGTCGGGTGATTTCGGATCGGAAAAAAATCTGGCATACTAGGAGCGACCCACACGATCGGCCTCTTGAAAAATTGAGGGCGGAAACGAACGCCGATTGCAGCAGCGCCGATGATTAGCTCCGTAGGAGCGCAATATTTATAGCTACGTTAACCTAAAAGCGACCAGCTCCGTTAGGAGCGACATCGAACCGCACGTTCCCCAAGCTAACCAATGGTTCCGACGAGCTGTCGCTTCTCCGGAGCCACTTTCAAGAGGCCCGCTAGGCCGCGTTGCGGTGCTTGAAAAAGGTCATGCACATGATCTGGAAATCCAGAATCGGACTCCAATTTTCCATGTACCAGAGATCGTAATTAATACGCTCAGCTAGATCGGTGTTACCACGCAAACCGTTGACCTGCGCCCAACCCGTAATTCCAGGTTTCGCATTGTGACGAGCATTGTAGTGCGGGATCTCCCGCTTGAACGTCGCAACCAACTCCGGACGCTCAGGCCGCGGACCTACCAGGCTCATCTCGCCTTTCAGCACGTTCCAAAACTGCGGCACCTCGTCGATGTTCCATCTCCGCATGAAGCCGCCGATGCGTAGCCGGCGCGGGTCATTTTGGACCGTCCAACCGACTTTACCATTGCCTTCCGCATCCAGGCGCATGCTGCGAATTTTGATAATGTCGAACGGCTTGCCATTTCTCCCGGATCTGCGCTGTCGATAGAAAATGGGGCCGCGAGACTCAAGATAGACCAGCATACCGAAGATGCTGATGATCGGTAACGATAACAATAGGCCGACCATTGCTCCAGCGATGTCGACGGTTCGCTTGAATGCCCGGCACACAATTCGATCTAGTGGCAGCCGGCCGACTCCAAGAACTGGAATTCCGCCTACGGTTTCCAAGTGGAGTCCCGATACCAGGATCTGAAAATACGAAGGTACGACTTTGAACTCCACCATCTCGCGCTCGCATGAGCCAGCCAGATTCACGATCTGATGGCCTTCATATTCGAGATCAGCCAGGATCAAGATGTCGATCGGTATTGAAGAAATGATGCGTTCCGCTTCTTCGATCGAACCCAGGTACGCAATCGAAGGGTCCGCGTGTTCGTTGGCATGCCCGTGGATGTAGCCGACAACCAGGTAAGCCGAACCGTGGGAGCGATTGAAGCTATGCGCCAGGTGAGCCGTATACTGATTCCAGCCAACGAAAACGACCCGCATTCGCAGGGCAGAGGCAGCAGAGGTCCCTTTCAAAACCATTTGAAACGCACTGCGCCAAATCAACAGCAGGGTAGGGGTGACCACCCAAGCCATCACGCAGAAGATTCGTGACATCGGGGGCTGAAATTTGAGGAGAAACGATCCGAGCAAAATCAGCCCAACCCAGGCAACCGACCATTTTAGAATATTGGCCGTCACTGCACGCAAGCGGAGCAAATGCCGATGATCGTAGACACCGCCGTAGCAGAGCATTCCCTCGTAAAGCACCGCGGCTAGCAAAATATACCCGAGATAATCGCTGAGTACGGGCTGCGCATTGAAACCCCATTCACGAATCGGGCTTTGAAATCGGATAAAGAACGTGAGTAACAGGCCCGCCAGGATGACAAAAAAGTCACCTACAAACGCAATCGCTAGAATTTGGCGGCCAAATTCCCGACCTCGGCGCGCGCTATCATCGCGGGTCGGGAAACGCCAGAGAACATTCGGTGCACCGGTTACCAGCTCAGCGGAGCCAGAAATGTGATTCGATACACTCCTAGAAAATAGATTTTCGTTAGTCGCCATTGTCGCCTCCTTGCTAGGCTTTGGGGTTAGACCCCGCGCCTGACTGAAGTATTCATGTGAAATTCGTTAAACCCTTTGCAGAAAGCCGTTCCTTCTAAGCGATAGCCAACCCTGGCTAGCCGCCGATAGTCGCCTTTGCCTTTTCGCTCAGCTAACAAGCCTTTCCTGGTATCCCTAAGCAACAGCTCAAGTTGCATTTGCTGCCCTGTCAGTACTCCGCTAATTTCCGCTCAATATTTCGTATCGTTTTTTGTCGGCACAACCAACCGGAAAAGCAAAAAATAGTCAAGCGAATTGTCGCACCATCCGAGCGTCTTCGAACTCGTTAGTGGTGGTCGCTGACTCCAAATTGGCTTCTCGGTTCTCTTTTGCCCACCCGATATAGGTGCGCAATTGCTCCACAAAGACGGATGTATCAAACCGGCGAGCGTGCAATTGAATGTCTTTCGCCGCGAACAAATGCTCCGAGGACTCGAATGCTAAAATCGCGTTTGCAAGGGAGTCGGCCGATTGTTTTTCAAAAAAGACTCCTGTTATCGGCTCGCCTCGGTTAACTCGCTCTCGGACAGCCGTGCTGTCTGCGCCCACCACGGTTTCCAGCGATCCGCCCTTGCCATAGGCGATCACCGGGCGTCCGTATGATTGGGCTTCTAGCGGCACCATCCCGAAGTCTTCATCCGCAGCGAATAGCAATGCCCGGCAACGCGCATAAATGTCTCTTAGCTGCTCATCGGCGGCCTCGCCGACGAACTCAACATTCTTTCCTGCCGACTTCTTCAATCGCTCCATTTCTGGTCCGTCGCCGACAATGACTAACTTCCGGCCGAGCTTCTGGCAGGCACCTATCAGCACATCCGTGCGTTTGTAGGGAACCAGCCGCCCTACGGCCAGATAATAATCATCGTGGCTGCCGGCCAGATAACTCCGTGACGTATCAATGGGAGGGTGAATGATCGTGCTTCGCCGGCGGTAATACTTATGGATACGTCGAGCAACATAACCGGAGTTTGCAATGAAATTATCTACCCGTTGCGCCGCTAGGTAATCCCAATTCCGCACGTAGTGAGAACTTAGTTCGAAAACGACTTTGCTAATCGAAGACATATCCCGTCGGTAGGCCGAGTACCCGTCCCAGAGATAGCGCATGGGAGAGTGGCAATAACAAATGTGGGTCGCATCTAAGTCGGTGATGACGCCCTTCATTGGCCCGCTGTCGGAAGTAATCACCAGGTCATAGCCGCTGAGATCCAACATCTCTACCGCGAGCGGGTAGAGAGGCAAGCAATGCCGATGGACGCTGCGCGCACCTGGAATTCGGTCGAGGAACGAACTGGTTATCTTTCGCCCTCGTAATCCCGGAGAAAGCTTTTCCTCATCGAGAAATAGAGTAAAGATGTCGGCGCTCGGGAACATACTCGCTATGGTGTCGACCACGCGTTCACCGCCGGCGAACGAAACAAACCAGTGATGCACTAACGCTACCCGGGTACCGCCGAGGTACGAGTTGGTTCTTTGGTTTATAGATCCGTCCTGGACCTGAAGAAGTGCACTCATTTATTCGCAGTTAGTTCTTGTTAATACGTTCCGTTGGGAAACTTCGCAGCTTCGTGCTGACAGATGGTAAGGAGAAGTGCTGAGCCCGTCTTTTTGCGTGAAATCCTAAGTCTCGTGATAATTGAATATCGGCTAGCAATTTTTCTATGACGCGTGCTAGGGCAGCTGTATCCGTAATCGGAGCCGTAATTCCGGGTAACGGATCTTTGTCGTCCATGATTTCAGCCATGCCCTGTCAGCCCGGCCACCCATCCTCGGTCGACTACGACATCGTCGGCGAGATAGGCGTCAGCCCTCCAGACCGCCTGCCGCAAGCTCCAAGGAGGCGAGAGGCCGAGCGAGTTCTACCTCAGTTAGTTTGTAGTGCATTTGCCAGCGCCTCATGGGCTATACCAAGCCTAACAACCATCCTGGGGTACAGCCGCCGGGGACATCAATTCGGCGCAACCGGAGAGGGTCGTCTCCGAGCTGGCTGATGCCTGGGTTACAGGTCACGGCTGCCTGGAAACCGACATTTGCCACTGTGCGGCGGACAAACTCGTTCTCTGCGCCGTACGGGTAAGCCAAGCGGTTGACAGTCACACCGAGTCCTTCTTCCAGAATAGCCCGAGAGCGTGCCGTGTCCTCGGTTAGTTCCCCCAGAGACATGCCTGTCATGGGCCAATGCGACGCAGAATGACAGCCGAACTCGATCCCGGCATCCTGCAAAGCGCAGAGTCTCTTAGTTCCATCTGACGCGAGGCATCTTCAAATTTGTTCACTTTAACGGAGTATT
>DASUWQ010000336.1:0-5095 GCA_036378375.1 Chthoniobacterales bacterium | reverse complement strand
TGCAGCGCATGGAATCTGAGAACCTCCTGGCTGCAATCTTTCCCGACCAGCTTGCCTGCCTCGAAAACATCGCCGGCGACCGGGAAATCCCGGAGCACCCATTAGTCCAGCAGACCATCGACGACTGTCTAATTGAAGCGATGGACATTGAAGGGTTGATCCATTTGCTCGAACGCATCGAGAAAGGGGAGATCGAATGTATCGCTCGGGATTTGCCGGAACCATCGCCGCTAGCGCATGAGATTTTGAATGCTAAGCCGTACGCGTTTCTGGACAATGCCCCGCTCGAAGAACGGCGTACGCAAGCCGTATACACCCGGCGAGTAGGCGAAGCTTCGGCCGATCGCGGTCTCGGCATCCTCGATGCGAACGCTATCGAGAAAGTTTGTGCTGAAGCCTGGCCACAAGCGACGAGCGCTGACGAGGTCCATGAAACCCTGCTTTTGCTGGGTACCTTGACTGACGACGAAGTCCGGACCGTCGGTACCGATTCTTCTCAATGGCTGGCTCAATTGGTGAACGAAAAACGGGCCGGACGTTTGCAGCCGTGCCTAGCGAGCGAGGCCGATTGTTCGGAACCCGGGAGCGTTACCTCGCTCTTGTCCTCCATAGCCTTGGCCAAGGGGGATGCGAGGCCGAATCGGTCGGAGCCCCTGGGGCGTCCCTTCTGGATCGCTGCCGAGAGGCTCCCGATGTTGCAAACTATCTATCCTGATCGGAAAGTAGAACCGGCGCTGGTTCCTCCTGCTGGCGAAATTGAACGCCAATGGCAACGAGCTGATGCGATCCGTGAGCTCGTGCGCGGCCGGATGGAAGTAATCGGTCCAATCACCGCCACAAAGGTCGCGAGTCTGTTCCAACTGCCGGTCGGAGACATTAACATCGCCTTGACTGCGTTGGAAGGTGAAGGCTTCGTCCTGAGAGGCAAATTTCATCCGGAGGCGCAAGAGCTCGAGTGGTGTGATCGCCGGCTGCTGGCGCGAATCCATCGGTTAACGCTAAATCGTCTCCGGGCCGAAATTCAGCCGGTATCGATCGCAGAGTTTCAACGGTTCTTGCTGGCTTGGCAACGAGTGGAGATTGAGCACCGGGCGGAAGGACTCGAGGGGGTAAGAGCGGTATTGGAGCTACTGGACGGTTTCGAACTACCCGCTGCCGCTTGGGAACCGGAAGTCTTGGCGCTTCGAGTCAAAGAATATCAACCGGCTTGGCTTGATCAGCTTTGTTTTACCGGGCGATTCGGTTGGGGCCGGCTGACGGCGCCTCAAAAGACCAACGGCCGTCCGCCCTTACCTGTCCGTTCCAGCCCGATCTCGTTGTTCTCCCGTGAAAACCTGTCTCATTGGCTGACACTTTCAGCTCCTCTTGAGACAGCGGAATTTTCGCCCGACACAACCCGCATCCTGGAAGTTCTAGCTAAAGGGGGAGCACTATTTTTTGGTGAGCTCGTGCAAAAGACCGGTCTGTTGCCATCCCGGTTAGAACGAGCGTTGGCGGAGCTTACCGCGCAGGGATTGGTTACGGCAGACAGTTTTGAGGGGCTCAGAGCTTTGCTGGTTCCGGAAGAAAAACGGGCGCCATTTGCTTCGACCGAACGCCGCCGGCATCACAAAGCTGTGACGAGTTTGGAATTTGCTGGCCGTTGGTCTTTGCTGCGATCGGTAGAGATGAGCTCCCACTCATCCGATACCGTTTTGGTGCAAGCCGGTCGCTTCGACCGGACGTCGGATGAGCAGGAGCTCATCCCTACCGTCCCTTCGGCGACACGAGAACAGGCGGTTGAAGCCTTTGCCCGCGTGTTGCTCCGTCGTTATGGAGTCGTATTTCGCCGGATCTTGGAACAAGAATCTTTAAGAGTGACTTGGTTCGAGCTGGTGCGAGTCTATCGAACGTTGGAGACACGAGGAGAGATCCGCGGCGGCCATTTTGTGGCGGGAGTCAGCGGTGAACAATACGCGTTACCTGAAGCCGTCGGACTGCTACGCACGATTCGTAAGAATGCCCCGAAAGGCGATCTTATCCCGATCAGTGCCGCCGACCCTTTGAATTTAACGGGAGTTCTGACGCTCGGGTTACGAGTCGCGGCGATCAGCGCCCATCGCGTTCTTTTACGGGACGGTGTCCCCACGGTTGCCCTGAAAGCCGGACAGCTCGTCCCTCTGACCCAAGGCGTAGACGCGATCGATCAAACGATCGAGCGTGCTCTCAAGATCGGCAGCATGCCGGCGGCCTTAAGGCCGTACTATGCCTAGCAGCCTACAGGAACAGTGGTCTGGTGTCGGGTCCACTCCCGTCTACTCAGTCCACTGTGTCCACTCCCGTCCACTTTCCCTACAACACCGACAGCTCTAACGCCCCCGCCTAAAATCCAAAAAACCGCCACCAAGGCCGCCGTTGTTGGTCTTGGTTCTGGTATTGGTACTGATACGACGTCCCTGATTGCCGTCCCGGGTTGCTTATCTGATAAACTCGGTTTCGCGGAGTGGTCCCGAAAACCGTGACTGGAGTCCCCACCGAAACCGCCTGGAAAAACGCGATCGCTTTGCTTTCCGGCATCCGGACACAACCATGTGACGCCGCGTACCCCGGCAGATAGCCAGCGTGCATGCCGATTCCGGGCGCAAAATTCATGTAGTATCGCATCGGAGCATTTACGAAATGGGTCCCATAAGTGACCGGCATATCCACGTCCGCATCTGCCACGACCGTGCGTCCATAGTAGTCAACAATTTGACCGTAAATGCTGGACGTGTGATTCAAGTCTTTGTCGGTGATCTTGAATGTGCCATCCGGCGTCAGATGACCGTACCGGCCAGAGCTGATCGGGGACTCCATGACTGCTCGATCATCATACAGAAGATAGGCCTTCTGTTCGCCAAGGTCGATTTGCACTGAATATTGGGCACGAGCTGTACCCATCAGAAACGCCATTACGGCCGTGAGCGCCGGGAACGCAAAACCCAAACCAAGCCCGAAGGTCTTCATACTTGCCTGTTGCTGTTTGATAGACGGATGAACGCGTGAAGAAATTACGTATTTCTCCGAGCATTTGCCACCGTTTGTTTCGCGGTCGCCAAGCCGTGGAGCGTTGCCGTCCCGCGGCCGCGCGGCAGCCGCCGGACTAGCATAACCTCCGGGTTGCGACTCCCGCGTTGCCCACCACCCCCCGACGGAGGGGAGCCGCATTAGAGATGTGCCGCTGCAGATTCGGAGCCGGTCTATCGCTTATCGCTTGAATAGACGTGTCCGGCCGCGGCTCCCTTTAGGTGTGGCAGGGGTTATCGTTCCTTAGTTCCCAACCTGCTGCATATCCGTCCCATCCCAGGGCGTCGCGTCTATCGGAGCGCCATACCTAAAAGGATTCGTCGGCGTCGGCACCCGTGCGAGCTCTAACACCGAATGCAACGCCCCTCCGTCCGTTGTCCATTGAACCGCTTGGGATGCCGTACCTACTCCTACTTCTTAGGTTGACGCCCATGCGCGGCCGCGGGACGAGGCCGGCTCGGCGCTTTGCATGTAACCACGCTTCACCCATGCTAAACTCGAACGATGGACGAAAAGCTCGACATCGCCCGCTTGCGCAAGGAGTACACGCTGCACGGGTTGCATCGAAAGGACCTGGTTCCGGACCCGATACAGCAGTTCAGAACCTGGTTCGAAGAATCGGTACGCCTGGCCGGCGACCGCGAACCGAACGCGATGACTCTGGCCACCGCCGATCGGGAAGGACGCCCTGCCGCGCGAATCGTCCTTTTGAAAGGATTTGATGAACATGGATTTGTTTTCTTCACCAACTACGAGAGCCGTAAAGGCCGCGATCTGGCGGAGAACCCGAGAGCCGCGCTTAACTTTCATTGGCCTTGGCTGGAACGACAGATCCAGATCGAAGGTAACGTTGCCAGAGTCTCTCACGATGAATCTCAGGTTTACTTCGATAAACGCCCGCTGAAGAGCCGGCTCAGTGCCATTATCTCGCCACAAAGCAGCCCCGTCTCTAGCCGGACTGAGCTCGAACGCCGATTCGACGAGGTCTCAGCGCAGTACGCAGAGGGTAACCCTCCGGTCCCGGAATTCTGGGGTGGCTATCGGGTTGCCCCCGAGCGGATCGAATTCTGGCAGGGAAGAGAGAACCGGCTCCATGACCGGTTTCTTTACACGCTGACCATCGACGGAACATGGCGCATCGAACGTCTCGGCCCGTAAGGAGCGCAGCCTCCAATCGTCCTCGTGCTCGAAAAGAAACCGTCCAAACCACCCCATCATGTACTTATCCGCAGCGCGTCCAATCGTAGAAGTGCATCGCAGGCCGTGGCTAGCTTCAATGAATCGAGCCCGAGGACGAGCACGAGCAGGAGGACGAGGACGATTGAACGTGGGCCATGATTGGTGTTAGGGATGGTTTTTTAGCGATGGGCAATCACAAACTCTCCCGGATCGCCGCAGTGGGGATCGACCTCGCCAAAAGCCTAAACTCCGGCCAAGTCTTCCATTGGACCCAACACGGAAAAGGGTTTGTCGGCGCCATTGACCAAGAACCCTGTTATCTCGAACAGTCTGGAAACCAGTTGCTGGTATCGAGCGATCTGATTTCGCAGGCTCAGCGTTACTTGGCGCTGGATCATCGGATCGATGAAATTCAGCGCACTTTTCCCGAAGATCCCACACTGAACGCGGCGGTCGGTTATGCATCCGGGATCCGAATTTTGCGCCAACCGATTTGGGAATGTCTTGCCACCTTTCTGACGTCGGCTCTCAAACAGGTGGCTCACATCAGGGGCATCTCGCTTATGATCCGTGAAAGATACGGTAGAAGGCTTGAGGTCGCCGGGACGCCCGTCTTTTCGTATCCTAGTCCGGAGGTTATAGCCGCATTAACGGTTGATGATCTGCGAGCCTGTCGTCTTGGATTTCGCGCAGCGAATGTGCTCGCGGCTGCTCGCATGGTTGCCGGTAATGAAATCGACCTCAAGAGTTTGGCCAAACTGCCCTCAGATGAAATCCGCACTGTGCTAGGCCGTTTCCCAGGTGTCGGTGACAAGATTGCAAATTGTGTGTTGCTTTTTGCCTTTGGGAGGCTGGAAGTCATGCCGATCGA
>DASUWQ010000335.1:0-5046 GCA_036378375.1 Chthoniobacterales bacterium | reverse complement strand
GCCAAGGCACGATGAATAATCTCACCTTCGGCAATGATCAATACCAATACTATGAAACGATCGGCGGCGGAGCTGGAGCAGGTCCCGATTTCGCGGGCGCTTCTGCGGTACATACACACATGACGAACACCCGGCTAACTGATCCGGAAGTGTTGGAATTGCGTTATCCCGTCGAGTTGGAGGCATTTCGAATCCGGGAACATTCAGGTGGCGCTGGGCGTTGGGGTGGAGGCGACGGCATCGTACGCAAGCTCCGATTTCGTGAACCGATGGAGGTCGTTATTCTGGCGAATCATCGCATCGTACCACCTTTTGGTCTTGAGGGAGGAGATGCCGGCAAGGTCGGCAGAACCTCAATCTTGCGGAACGACGGCAGCGTAGAAGTACTGAATAGCTCCGACCGACGCTACGTGGCCGCCGGCGATGCCATCGTCGTGGAAACGCCAGGAGGAGGGGGGTGGGGTGTCAAAGGTGAGAAGTGATTGGTGAGAAGTGAAAGGTGAAAAGTGACAGGTACGGAGGGGCGTTGCATTCCGCGCAATAGCTCGCAAGGGTGTCGACGCCGATAATCGACCGCAAAGGGATGCCGTTCCAAAAGACGCGACGCCCTGGCGTGTTTGGAAGGTTCGTTCCCGGTGCTCCCGATGTTGTTCATCGGGATCGGAAATTGCTGCTGAAGACTGATTGGTGACACACTGGCTACTGATTACTTGCTGACCACGGTATGCAGTCAAAAAGCGATCCCACCCCTCGGCTGCGCCTTGCGGTGCCTGCTGACGCCGCGGACGTCGCAGCGATTTATGCTCCGTTCTGCCTCGAGACGGCCGTCTCGTTTGAGACGACGGCCCCAGACGAAGGTCAGATGAGGCAACGGATCAGCACTTTAATGCAGCGATATCCTTGGTTGGTGGCGGTTTCGGAAACGGGCGATGTGCTTGGTTATGCTTATGCCGGTAAACATCGCGAAAGGGCGGCCTACCGGTGGTCTGTCGATTTTACGGCTTATTTAGCGCCGGAGGCGAAAAGACGTGGGATTGGGACCGCGCTGTACCGCGCGCTGATGAAGATCTGCCAATCCTTGGGGTATTGCCGGGCCTTCGCCGGTATCACGCTACCAAACGAAGCCAGTGTCCGGCTGCACGAGAAGATCGGATTCCGGGCGATCGGAGTCTACCGCCGAGTCGGATTCAAACTCGGCAGATGGCACGACGTAGGGTGGTGGAGCCTAGATTTGCTACCGGAAGAAGACGCACCAAGAGAACCTCGGTCGATTGCAGAAATCGTCGCGTCCGGGGAATTAAAAGAGATTTTGGGCTAGGGTCGGACACAGGACCCAGCGCCGGTAGGGCGAAAAACCGGCGCGCCGAGGTGCCGTTTCTAAAAGAGTTCATCCGCGCCGGTTTTGGGCCGGTTTGCTGATGTTCACGAAAATTCCTTCGGACGAGGCGCTTAAACTGAGGCAAACCATAGACGCGGCCACACCCGTGGTGCGGCTCAAACCCGGCGCGGTATCGCCAATGGATGTTACGAATCTTATCGCGCCGAGGTTTCGCTCTACCGCGCCCCTTTACGCCGTGGGTGCCCCTTGTGTTTCTACTTCGGCGTTAGGCTTGGGTTGGTTGGAATCAAGAAAACCGAGAGCATGCGGCGGCTTGATCACGTGAACGCCGGCTTTGATTTGCTCTTGTCGGATCTGCTCGTGCAGCCGGTTCATCTTGGTCCAGTGGACCTTCGGCTTGTAGTGATGCTCAGCGTGATAGCCATTGTTGAACCAGATCGCGTTATAGAGCTTGCCATAGCTGCTTACTCCCCAGGCGATCGGTTCATCCGGGTTCCCGCCGAAATGACGGTAATAACCGTTCAGATAAGACAGGCTGTGACCGAGATAGTAAAACGGCACGTAAAAGAGCAAAAATTTCCAGTTTAAGATCCCGGCGATGACGCAAAGCAATACCCAGGAAGCGATTTCAAAAACACCAAAATAGGCGTTGAAAGGTTTCCGTTTTTTGATCTCGCTGTAGATCTGTTTTGGATCGTCGCGGAAAAAGCTAAGAAAAACGTAGCTCCAGACATTTTCCGGCATCTCATCATGTCCGTGCCGATAGATTGAGATCGGATCGACGGTCTCGCCGGTGTCATCCGGGCGATCACTATTACCCTGATGATGCTTGTGATGCACCAGATCGTAAAACTGTTGGGAAAATCCCATGGTGACGGAAAGCAACCAGCTGAAAGCGTAGTTCAGGGGCTTCCACTTGAAGTATGGATTATGAATAAAGTTGTGTGATATCCCGTTGATATTCCAGGAGATGCTGACGGAATAGACGAATCCCAAAATCAGCATGATCCACAGGGGGGTATGTGGAAATAACAGGAAGAGAGTAACCAAATACCCCGCGTGAGCTATAGCGCAAATCACGGGAATCGAGTCATACTTTGTGTATGCCAGAATCTTCATATAGCCGTTGACAGGCTAGATAAAATGCGAAGACTTGCAACTGCTTCCTCGCGGGAGGTTGCATTTAACAATGCCTTCTCTTACATCCGAACCGGACCATGCCGGTCTCAAGTCCGAGCAAAACGTACCTAAAATGGCTTGGTACTTAAACCCCTATCTGCACATCGGATTTACGGTGATCTTGTCTGCAGCCGCCCAGATTCTGTTTAAGGCGGGGAGCGATAATACCCCTGGTGGCACGCTGTTAGGGGTCTCAAGTCTTGCTTCGCCTGCGGTGTGGCTGGGGATCGGATGTATGATCGCGAGCCTGTTTGTTTGGCTTCACGCGCTCCGGTTCGTTCCTCTGATTATCGCCTTTAGTCTTGCTGCTGCGACCCAAGTCGTTGTTCCGCTAGGTTCTTGGTTGTTTTTAGGTGAGCAAATCTCGCTCGTGCGCTGGGGCGGCATTTTGATTGTTACGCTGGGGATCATGATCATCGCGCGACCCTTGGCGCGACTCGAGGAGAGGCTATGACGCTGTTTTTCTTTCTCTTACTGCTCATCTCAAATAGCAGCGCGATTGCCGGGCAAGTCTGTTTCAAGCGAGCGATGGGTCACCCCGCGGTGGTCGCCTGGCACCGGCGGGCGTGGATTGGAGCCGGGTTGGTCGCTGCTGCCATCGGTTTCTTTTTCTGGCTGGCGTTGCTTCCCCATTTTCCGTTGAGCAAGATTTATCCCATCGAAGCAATCGATCGTCCCATGATGGCGGTGGCTGCTTCCCTCTTCTTACGCGAAAGACTGACCCCTCAGCTGATCTTAGGCATTGCGGTAATCAGCATCGGAACGGCCTTGGTGGCGGGAACGTAACAGTTCTAAGTTCTAGGTTTTAAGTTCAAAGTTCCGGGTTGCGTTCTCGCCATGGCAAAGCGCTTGTCGGCGCGGTAAAACTCGGAACCTTGAACTTCGAAACTAGAACTTAGAACCCGTAAGCGCCGGCCACATTTGTCTGGCGGCTTCTAGATTCAGTCGTTGCGCGTTTCCGGCATCGCTTGGTGATTGTTTGGGATGATCGATGTGTGCGGCCTGGCGTTGAGTCCAGCGACTGTATTGGGCCGGTGAATGCGCTCCGCAGAGGTCGCCGCCGATGATGGTCGTGGACGCTCTCAACCTCCTTAAGGCCCAGCCGATATCTGCGGGTGTAAAAAGGCCTTGTTCCCAGTCGGTACGCGCCGTCTCCGGTGTGAGGCAGTCCATGTCGATGGTGACGTAGATTGGTGAATCACTGAGTCCGGCCGCGAATTTGGCGAAGTGATCTTGCCAATTCTCCGCGTTGATCCCAGTCCAGCGCCGGTGGGCAGAGGAACCGAAACGGTCGATCCATGGCCACATTTCCAAGCGGCCCCCCCGCAACGCTCTATGATTCGCGAACCACCGATGTGGCGGATTGAGCTCGAAGTTAGCACAGCCCCAGATGGCAACTCTTTTTAGAAGGGGTGATTCCAGCGCCCGGTTCATCCACGTACCGCAACACCAATGCGGCGGACGAGTGTCCCAATCAGGATGGTTATCGAAAGAGATAAGAACAAATGGTTGCTTGAATTGGCGAACCCAGAGCGCCGTCAGATGATGGAAGTCTCCGGATCCATAGAGAGTGAACGGAGTTAGTTTTTCCTCGACCTCACGATAGAAAGTCTCAATGACTCTTGTGGGTGCACAGTAACGGAGTTTAGGTCCCCAAGCCCGGCAATCGAGGGAACGAGTCAGTTCCAAAGGGTTCGGGAGCCACGCTCCATCCAGCTCAATGATTTGTGCGAGCTTCGGATCCGTCACTTCTGATTACTGGCCTTCTGCAGAGCCGGTTCGATCAGCTCGCAGATGATGTGAATGATCACCTTATGGGCTTCCTGGATACGAGCCGTGCTTTGGCTGGGAACGATGATTTCCACTGAAGCCAAGCCTTTGCAAACGCCACCGTCTCTGCCTAATAAAGAAATCGATGTCACGCCGATCTCGTTAGCAACTTCGAGCGCGCGTCGAATATTGCGAGATTGGCCACTGGTGGAAAGTGCAAGCAAGACGTCACCGCGTTCTCCAAACGCCACTAATTGTCGGGCAAACACTTCGTCAAACGAATAGTCGTTTCCGATAGCGGTGATTAATCCTCCGTCATTGGTGAGACTGAAGCCCGGAAACGGTTGCCGGTCGCTGACGAATCGGCTGGCCAGCTCAGCCGTGAAATGCGAGCTATCGGTAGCGCTCCCACCGTTGCCGCAGGACAACACTCTATGACCATTCAAAAGCGCGTTCTCGACCAACTCAGCCGCCTCCTGGATTTTGGGCTCCAGATGTACCAAGAGACCGATTGTTTTGATCGCGTCATCGATGCTTTGGCGAACAGACATAGATTGCCCCAGAGTTGCGCGCACGGGTTGTTATTTCAACTGCAAAACCTTCGGCCGGTTCAATAACTGCGGGGCGGGGTTGGGGAAAGGTGAGAAGTGAGAAGTGAAAGGCGCGGGGCGCAACGTTGACAGGACCAGCGCTTGAAGGGGAGCCGCTTTGGCGCGTGCCCGGCCACCTTCCAACAAGTTTCGCCAATACTGCCGTCC
>DASUWQ010000334.1:0-6054 GCA_036378375.1 Chthoniobacterales bacterium | reverse complement strand
CGTCGTGTAGGAGATGTAGCTCGGTTTGGACTTCGAAGTATCGGTCGTCGGCTGACCATTGCTGAAAATGTGAGTTCGCCTCAGCCCTAGTGAAGCCGCATGCAATAAGATGCTTCGCCCAACCCGACCGCATCCATGGCTCTAACGGGCTGTTCTCAGCAAACATCGCATCGGCGTTAATGAAGATCCCGTGAGGCGCCAACGCACCGAGGATCTTGCGGTACAGACGCCGCTTTTCAGCGAGCTCGCGAACATGGTGCAACGCCAACGAGGCCATACAGGCATTGGAAGGATGCGGCAACGGGCCAAAAAAGTCTCCGAGAACATGCGTAACTCTGGGTAACAAATCCGCTAACCGTTCCCGCGCCTCGACGATCATCGCCGGATCCGTATCGATCCCGATAACATTGGAGTTTGGAATGCGCTTCAGAACCAAGGCTGCTAACGAGCCGGTCCCGGTGCCGAGATCCAATACCTGAGGCCGCTCTTGATCGCCCAGGTAGAACGCCAAATAGTCAGCCAGTTCGCGCAGCATTTCGTCGTAACCAGGAATGAATCGACGGATCAACTGGTCGTATTCAGCGATGTCGAGCCGTAGATGGGATTCCACCGAGTGAGACATAGGAATGGAATATAAACAGGTTACCAGCCGGCCGGGCCGATGGTTAGCGGCCCAATCTGGGTATAGTAGTCCTTTTCTGGTGGGATTGAATCAGTTTTATCAGCCGGCGCTCATTGCCGCCTGGCAATGAGCAATGACAGATTACAAATGACAAATTGTGCCTGCAAGCAGCGCAACCTTTGGGTCATTAGCCCAATCTGGCATTTGTCATCTGGCATTTGTCATCCGTAATTACCCTATGCCCTCCCATCATTACTCGTTGACGACTGTCTGGACTGGCAACGCCGGCAAAGGAACCTCTGGTTACCGCGACTACGAACGTTCTTACGAGGTCCGTATTCCGCAAAAGCCGGTTCTGCTCGGTTCGTCTGATCCAAAATTCCGAGGAGATTCGGCGCGTTATAACCCCGAAGATCTGCTAGTGGCGTCGTTATCCGCGTGCCATATGCTTTGGTACCTCCATCTTTGCTCGGACCAAAAGATCGTCTGCAGTCATTACTCCGACGCCGCCGAGGGAGAAATGGAAATCGCGGCCAATGGCGCCGGGAAATTTACCAAGGTGATACTGCATCCGGAGATCGTGATTACTTCGGAGGCCGGGTTGAAAGCCGCTCACGAGCTTCACGAACGCGCTCATGCGCTGTGCTTTATTGCCAATTCAGTAAATTTCCCAGTTGAGGTTAGACCGACGATTCGCGTGGAAAGCTAGACTTAGAGATAGCCGCGAAAAGGCGCAAAAAACACAAAAAACAAACCGCAGATTTACGCAGATAGATTCTGCGAACGGAGGGAGCGCAGCCTGATAACGCTGGGAAGGGCCGAAAATCGCGGCCGTTGGGAGGGCGCGGGTAGCAGCGGACTGGAGGGGAGCCGCTTTAGCACCTGGCCAATGACCTCACGTATTCTTTCCAACGCGAGGAACGTCAAAAACATCGGGTTAAACAAGCGGCTCCCGGAAATTACCCAGCGCGATGTTTGGTCCAGCGTGCGGTTCGAATGATCTATTTACGCACCAAGACACAAACCACGCGTTGAGCCGTTCGCGGAAGCCGCCTGTTTAACGGAATTTGGGGTCCTACACGGTTTGGGAGAAATCGGGCGGGTGCTTTGGATACGATCCAAAGCGGCTCCCCTCCACCGCCTCAAATCAGATTGGATGACGCGCCGCCGTCGGCCACGAAGATTTGGCCAGTGACGTAGCTCGAGGCTGGCATCGCCAAAAAGGCAATCATCCTCGCTATTTCTTCGGGCTGACCGGGCCGCTCCATTGGAATACGAGTTAGGACGTAGGCCATGAATTCTTGATTCGCCAACAGATTCTCGGTGAGCGGGGTAACAATAAACCCAGGGGCAACCAGGTTAACCCGGATCTTATGCTTGGCCCATTCTACGGCGAGTCCACGAGTCACCTGATTTAATGCGGCTTTGGAGGCGCCGTAAGGAATTCCGGTACGAACGGTGCTCAGGCCGGCAATCGATCCAACCAGAACGACGGAACTGTCGGTGCCCGCTTTCAGCAGTGGGAGTGCCTCTCGGACCAGTTCAATCGCAGAGATCAAATTGGTGTTCAAGATGTGCAGAATCTCCTCCGGCGTGTAGCCCTCGATTCCTTTGCGGATGTTAGTCCCGACGTTGGCTACGAGAACATCGATGCGCTTAGCTTGTTCCGCGGCGGCCAAAAGTTGGGATCGCCCCTGCTGAGTGCTCACATCGGCTGCCAAGGTCGTTACCGGTAGGCCGTCCTTCTGCCAATCTTGAACCGAAGCCGCCAATGTTCCGCTATCGCGCGCTACAGAAAGCACAGAGGCGCCGCGTCCCAGCAACTCTGAGACCGTAGCTAAACCAATCCCTTTCGACCCGCCTGTTACCACAGCGAATTTACCAGCAAGACTCCAAGAATGATCTGTGCTCATGAATAAAATCTTTGAAAAACTGCCGTAAAGAGACGACCGCAAACCACGAGGCGTCAACTCCAATGCGCGTAACGCAGATCGATCATGTGGAGCTCGAGGTACCAGACCGCTACGCTGCGGCTCGTTGGTATCAAACGGTCTTGGGTTTCGAGATTTGTCGGGAATATGAGCCCTGGGCCGGAGCCAGACGCGGCCCACTAATGATCTCGACCGATGGCGGTGAAACCAAACTCGCTCTATTTGAAGGCCAGCCCCAAGGCCTTGAACGTCCGATCGGTATCCGCCGAATTGCGTTCAGGATCGGAGGGAATGATTTTATAAGATTGATCGAAGAATTAGATGCCCTCAAAGGAGAAGATGCCGTCAATCGCTCCGAAATCACGGATCACGGGCAGTCGTTCTCGGTCTACTTTAGCGATCCGTACGGTAACCGGTTAGAGGTGACGACGTACGATTATGAGGCGGTGCGAGGGAAGGTGGCGAAACGGTAGAGACGCCAATCGTCGATGCGGCGATTGTTAGGCAAGCCGTGGCGGCATTGCCAGACGCGCTGGACTCAAAATCGAGTGACCGCGAGTCGCATCTCGAACCAGCGAGGATTCGTCGCTACCGATCGTGTCGGACTTTGCCGCGAAGCGGCTACAGATTATAGCCCAGGGCTTTAGCCCTGGGTATGCGACATCAAAGGCTCGCCCTGAAAGGGCGACCGATTAGAGGTTCCGATGTGGTGTGGTGGCCTGTGGTTCCCAGGCAGGGGAAAAACGTCTCCGCTGCCAGCCTAAAATTGGTACCTATCGATAACCCCAACGATGTCGGTCGCCCTTACAGGGCGGATCTTGTTATGGGCCGTTCCCAGGGCTAAAGCCCTGGGCTGTTCTGTATAGCCGCTTCGCGGCAAAGTCCCACAGTCCCTACCGGTCGGCCTCGCAAGCGAGACAGCGCTCCACGGGTGCCGCTTGCTATCTGCAATTCGCGCAGCGCTACCACCTAACAAACCGCACGCCATACGGCGGAATGTCAACCCGCCCATTCAGCTTCTGCTCTTCAAGCAGATCAAACGCCTGTTCCCTAAAGGTAATTGGTTGGTTCTTGTTCGTGAAATTCAGAAAGAAGCACAACTCCTCTGTACCATTCGACCGGTGGCTGACCTGAATCGCTGGTGGAACTTCGGCCTTGTCGATTAGCGGGTCTTGAATTCCTAGTGCATCCAACAGAGAGACGACATTCTCGGGTGTAAAGAATGTCCCGAAGTGAACTATCCGGCCAGCGCCTTTCTGGTTCAAGGTAACTCCAGGTTGTCCCGCATAATAATCCGACTGGTAAGCTGCCAGCGTTGTTACATTCCTATCGGTCGCGGCGAGTATTTCGTTAAAAACCGGTCCGGGAACCGTCGTGCCGGAATGCTCAAAGCGCAGTGTGGAAGTCTCTCCCGGAGTTGTCACCGTAAAGTCAGCGACCCGAACACCGGCTAATTTTTCATAAAAGGCTTTCTCATTGCCGTCGTAACACCAATGAAGGCGATTGCGGTAACCGCTCCAACAGCCGAATACTACGGTTCCGCCGTTCTCCACGTATTCCCGCAGAGGCCTCACATCGGTAGCTGTCAGAATATGAGCATGCGGAAAGAAAACGATCTTGTATCCCGCCAAATCCGCTCCGGTCTCAACGGTGGATAGCGCGCGCACATCAACCGAGAGATGTCGTTCCGAAAGGGCTCTGTAGACCGCCAGCTCGTTGTTCTCTCGATATTTACCAGTCATTCGTTCAATGCGCGCATGCGATTCGTTATCGAAATCGTAAAGGATCGCAGCTTGGGAAACACAGCGGGTACTGATGAGCGTAGCACCCAATCGTTTGATCTCGTCACCCAGCCGTTTCGCTTCCTCCAAGCGCCAGGTATTCCGTTCGTCGTGATAGAGCAAGCCGTTCCAATGCGCTTCCGACCCATACGGTAATGAGCGCCAACGAAAGTACAGCAGGCCATCTGCTCCATTCGCAATCGAGTTCCAGCACCAAAGACGCATTTGTCCGGGCTTAGGCGTAGGATGTAAATAGTCCGGATTCCCGTTCAAAACCCCGCCGATTTGACCGCTCGGACCTGATTGCTGCTCTAACACCATGAATTTGCCTGAGACGCCTCGCATCCGGGACAGCAGTCTCGATTCAGCTCGGTCACGAAACTCAACCGGTAGACCGAGGTCGCACACTTTGAATTCGGGGTACGAATCATAAGAGACAAAATCGACCGCTTCCCGCACAAACGCAGACAGGTCGACGTTCGTCATGCTCTGGAAGGCATTGTGAGTAACGAACTGATGCGGAGCGATCTCCTTGATGATTTGATATTGTCTGGCGCCAAAACGGATCGTCACCTCAGACGTGAATCGATAGAAATCGAGCAACAGACTCGGATTCTGATACGTAACCGTTGGCCGCGGCAACCAAATCTGTTCCCAATCCGTGTATTTTTGCGACCAGAAGGCGGTCCCCCAAGCGTTATTCACACTGTCGAGAGTTTGATACCGTTCTCTGCACCAAATTCGAAAAGCTTCGTGATCGCTCTCAGCAAAGCTGGTGTCGAGGTGACAATTGAGCTCGTTGTCGATTTGCCATCCGATCACAGCGGGATGCTCTCGATAGTGACGCGCTAACGCCTCAGTAATAGCTTCTGACTTCGCCTGATAAAGCGGCGACGTGTAATTATAATGCCGCCGCGAGCCGTGCACTAGACGGGTGCCGTCAAAACTCGTCCGTAAAACTTCCGGGTAACGTTCGGTCAACCACGCCGGCGGAGTATAGGTCGGCGTCCCCATGACTGCTTTCAGTCCATGCTTCTGGCACAGAGCAAGTGCGCGATCGAACATTCCGAACTGGTAATTTCCTTCCTCTGGTTCCCAAACGCTCCAGGCGCCCTCGCCCATCCTCACTACATTCATGCCGGTTTCCGCGATCCGCGACAGATCCGAGTCCCAACGTTCTTCCGGCCATTGTTCCGGATAATAAACCACGCCGTAGAGAAAACTGTTATAAGAATACGTCTTCATGAGGAGTTCATGAGTTGCAGAAGTTCAGGAGTTCAGGAGGACCGGCGGTCGAGGAGATCGGGCGGTTCAGGAGGTCGAGAGAGTTGGCGGGTCTTGTCCCCAGTTTTCTGTTCCCTTGGCTTTCCATTCTGAACTCCTGTAACTCCTGAACTTCTGAACTCCTAACCTTTCGTCGCCCCTGCGGTCAGCCCTCCCCGCCAATACTTACCCAGGACCACAAAGGCGATTAAGAGGGGCAGAACGCTAACCATAGAACCAACGGCGATTAGATTATAAATTGGTTTGCCGCCGGCGGCGTTGGTCAGGCTATTCCAAACGTTGAGGCCAAGCGTGATCGGAAATAGGTGTTGTACACTCAAGACAATCAAGGGAAGAAAGAAATTGTTCCAGGCGCCCACGAAGGCTAACAGCGCAACCGTCACCAGGCCGGTTTGCATGAGCGGTAAGCCGATCCGCCAAAAAATTTGCAGTTCAC
>DASUWQ010000333.1:0-3377 GCA_036378375.1 Chthoniobacterales bacterium | reverse complement strand
CGCCAGATTAAACTTCGTGGAGCCGGCCTGGCGTTTTGGCCGATCATATTCTACGCGGGCAGTGCGAAAGCCAATCCAGCCCACCATCCCTCGGAGGTACATGATTTTATCCCCCATAGTGAATAGACTGTCCAGAGCACGCCGGCTCATTAGTCTGAAATCGCCGCAATCTAGGGGCGCGGAGATATTGGCTAATACATTGAGCAATCGATAGAACCAGAAAGCCGTCCACCGCTTAAAAAATGTCTCGCCATGGCGATCCCGTCTGACCGCAAAGACGATATCGGCGCCCTTTTTCCACTCTGATAACATGGCAGGAATTAAATCGGGCGGATCCTGCAGGTCGCCGTCCATGGATACGATGACATCACCGTCAGCGAAATTGTATCCACAGAAAAGCGCGCGTTGATGCCCAAAGTTTCTGGAGAGGGAAACACCCTTCACAAAACTGTGCTGATCGGCGAAGGCTTTGGCTAACGTCCAAGTATTATCTGAACTCCCGTCATCGACCAATACGATCTGGATTGCGTACTCGGCGCCGACTCGACTATGGAGCTCTAGTAATCGAGCCTGTAAGGCCGCGAATACCTCATGTTCGTTAAACAACGGAACAACGATGGAGAGGAGCGGTTTATCCGGCGTGCTATCTGAGCGGATGACCCTATTCGTCGGATCGGTTTCTTCATAAACCATAACAAAGCGGCATGCTATTGCGGGCGATCCAATCGAATCAACCATGGAATTGGATTGGGCGCAATGAGCATAGGTGCTAAGAGAAATGAATAGCCGCGAAAAGGCACAAAAAGCGCAAAAACTTGGGCTATGTTTCGAAATACTGGAAATACTGTTAAGGGGTCACAGCGCGAGAAAGGTGCTTCGTTGGCTTTTGATGCAGGGTCCCCTCGCTCTACCAACTTCATCTTTTTTTTGTGCCTTTTGTGCCTTTTCGCGGCTATTCATTAAGGTCTAAGCCCAATGGTTGACCCTCCAATTTCGATTGTCACTCCGTCATTCAATCAGGGGCGGTACCTTGGAGAAACACTCGATAGCATCCTGACTCAGGGTTATCCGAATCTCGAGTGTATCGTAATGGATGGTGGCAGTGCCGATCAGAGCGTTGAGGTGATCCGCGCCCGGGAAGAACGACTCGCGTTCTGGCAGTCTCAACCAGACCACGGACAGGCAGCGGCGATAAGTGAAGGTTTCGCTCGAGCTCGAGGCCTTATCTTTGGCTGGCTAAACAGCGACGATTTGCACACGAATGGCACCTTGCACACAGTCGCCAACTTGCTGGCTGAGTGCGTGCATGAAGCAGTCGTTGTCTATGGTAGTTGCGAGCTTTTCCGGGACAACGGGAAGGTAATCGAACGCCGGTCCGCGGTTCCATTTGATCTAAATCGGCTGCAAATCACTGATTTCCTAGATCAACCTAGTGTGTTTTTCACGCGAGCGGCATGGGAACGAGTGGGGCCCCTGGACGAATCTCTCCATTATGCGTTTGATTGGGAATGGTTTTTGCGGGCTGCAAAGGTTTGCCGTTTTATCCGCTGCGATCAGGTCCTATCGCGATATAGGATTCATTCGCAGCACAAGACCGGGACCGGCGGTCTTCGTCGCTGGGAAGAAATGAGCGAGGTAGTCCGACGGCATTCGCCTGACGAGATAGTCCGTCATTATCAATACTTGTTGGCCTGTCCGGATGCACGTTGGTGGTTGAACAAACGCATGCGCTTGGCCCAGCTTTTTCAACGGATTTTGCCGGACGCAATCGGTAGTGCGCTAGGCACGCTTTGCGCTCCGCCGTTCTGGTTTCTGCCAAACGGGATCTCCCGAACGACGCTTTGGGAAATCTCGGGGATTAGATCGTGAAAGGTGATTAGTGATTAGTCGTTTCGTGGGATGCCGGCGATGGCGGCGTTGTTCCTGTTTACGATTGCTTCCGCGGCGCGTACTTCAAGCAGGTCGGAGGAGATTTGGGGCGTGAGAGGCTGCTCTGTGCGGTATTCTTTCCTGAGCCAAAATAGACTCGCCGAATTGATCAGCGATCGTACTCCGGCACTCCGGTTGTCGGCGAATGCTTCTTTAGCATCCGTTGCCGCCGGCATAAATCCCAACCAACGGCGTTTTCTGAGTTCCCGATGCGACTCGAGAAGTCGCTCTCGGAATAAATCGTAGAGAAATCCGTCGTTTTTGCTGGCAACAAGTACTCGCCGGCCGACCTCATCCTCTGGCCTAAGCCATGCCGGTCTCGATGCTTCCTGGCTTATATTCAGCCTCAAATCATGATCGAAATAGACCGTTGTGCCCCATTGCCAAAGTCGGTCCGCTAACACTTCCAAGCTCTTCTTCATTTCCTCGACAATGCCGACAAAATGGAACCCAGTTAAGATTTCGTAAGCCAGCTCGTAGCTGTTCAACCCCTTCTGGTTGCCGTCCGATAAACCGAACGAAGCTCCGGCGTTCGGATGGCAAATGAACCTGGTCTGCGGGCACAAATCCTCAGTGGCTGACTCCTGATCCAGGTATTGACGCGCGAATTCTCTGAGAGATAAGTAAGGCGTTTCCCGCGGCCATAGACGACGCATCGGCTCCGGTAAGGACCAAAATTTGCGTTGGACATATTTGAGCTCTGAAATGAAGGCGTCTTCCGGCTTGCGCAAGAAAGTCACCAAAAACGTCGGCCGTGCACCGACACTTAATGGGAAACTTCTCAAGTGATGGGACGAGATCGATCGTATGTGAGGATAGATGTCAAGGAGAGTTCCCAGCGTCTCTTTGGTCAGAACGTAAAAGGGGTCGGGATGGTAGTGATGGATATGGAAGAACTCGAATGATTTCCTGAACCCCGCGCTCACCGTCGTCCCGGCGGTTTTTGGGATATGAGAATGTAAAATTAGGGGTGTGACCGGTTTTCGGTTAATAGTCATGCTCGTCCCATTCCGTACCCCATCCATAGGGCGGTAAGTAGGACTCACCTTTCAGTTTGAGCAAGGGCAAGGGGTACCTCTCTTCTATGGGCGGCGAGAAGTGAGAAATGAAAGGTGAAAAGCGGAAGGCGAAAGGCGCTCCCGCTATCGTCATTGGTCACTGCGATTCAGGGAACCAGCGGAAGGCGACTGGAGATGCATCCGGCTGGTGACGGCTCTGGCAGCCCGGAATTCCAAGAGATCGGAGCAGAGCGCGGGGGTAACTGATTGCCCAGTGTGATCGTGTCGCCTGGACCGATAGAGGTGAACGGAGTTGGCTAGAGACTTTGTCCCGTGACGCCAGCTGTCGGCAAACGCTTCTTTAGCGTCCGCAGCTGCCGGTTTAAATCCCAACCAGCGCCTTTTTCTCAGCTCGCAATGCGATTCGAGGACTCGTTTACGGAACTCTTC
>DASUWQ010000332.1:0-7452 GCA_036378375.1 Chthoniobacterales bacterium | reverse complement strand
TGGTTTCCTTGGCTGCGAAGCTACGGAACGAACTCGGGGCCAACGCCGCCTTGGGGTTTGTTTTCGTAACCCCAGACTGGCAACCACACTTGGAAGACACCCTGGAATTGATTCGCCTCCACGCCCACGTGCCCCGACTAGTCGGCTGCTCCGGGACCGCTGTCATCGGGTTCGAATCCGAATTGGAAGGACAGTCCGGGCTAAGCCTGATGTTATTGGTGTTGCCAGAGGATAGCTTCGATGTATTCAGCATTTCGGAAGAAGACATTGATTCGAACGCACCAGAGTCTTGGCATGAGCTCACCAATATTCGGCCAGACGTTAGCCGCGGTTGGATCGTGCTAGCCAACCCAGCCTTGCACGAGTTGGAAGAGTGGTTGGCCAGCTGGAACCAAGCCTATCCTGAGATTCCTATCATCGGTGGCTTGGCTGCCGGTAAACAATCCGATTACTTCCTTTTCCGCGACGGAGAGTTGACCAGCGCCTCAATTTTGCTGGTTGGTTTCAAGTCGCCCATCCAGCTTCGTCCACTCATTAGCCAAGGGTGCCGGCCAATCGGCGATCCGTCGCCGATTACGAAAGCGGAAGACAATTTTATTCTCGAGATCGGTAACGTCTCCGCTTACCAAACGCTCGAGTCGGCTTTCATGACGATTCCGGCTGACGAGCGCAACGCCGTCCGGAATAACTTGTTTCTCGGACTAGCTGCTTCTGAATATATCGATGAGTTCAAGCGCGGCGATTTCCTCATTCGCAACATTCTCGGCGCCGACCCTCAAATGGGAGCATTGGCGGTCGCTGCTTATCCACGCGTCGGACAAACGGTTCAATTCCAGGTTCGTGACCCCAAATCCGCCCACCAAGACATGTTAGATGCCGCTCGCTCGACCGCAGCTAATATCCGGGAATCGTTAGGTATTCTCTTGTTTGTCTGTAATGGTCGTGGTCGAGGTCTATTTGGCGTCTCTAATCACGATGCCGGCATCGTTGCCCAAGCGTTCGGGCCCTGTCCAACCGCCGGACTCTTTTGCAACGGCGAAATCGGTCCTGTAGGAAACCGAAGTTTTCTCCACGGGTACACGGCGGCCGCTGCGATTCTGACCGCTGAGTAGCAGTAGCGGTTCGACTGTCCATCAGACAAATTGCCAACGCGCGCTAAAAAGTTTTGAATAGGTGCTCTCATACCTGTTTAAAGCGCGAAAGCTTAATGCCACGTCGCTCCAATTCTAAGAAAGGCAGTAGAACAGTCCGACGCGAGCCGGCGATTGTGGTGCCACAGTCCGAGGTGCTCGCAAATGCAGTTGGGAACAACTTGGGCTTGCTGAGCTGGCTGGCTCCGAAGGGACCTCTTAAATCAGAGCTCAACTCGCCGACTCAAATTGTTCTTCAGGCGTTTCGTTACTCGGCACTTAAACATCGCCAACAGACATTGGCCGACGGTGTGACTCCCTATTTCGTTCATGTAGTCCGCGTCTGCTGGATTTTGCGAGATGTATTCCAGATTAAAGATACTGCGACCATCGTGGCGAGCATTCTCCACGACGTCGTCGAGGACACAGCTACTGGCATCGAGGAAATCGAAGAACTGTTTGGCAAGACGATTGCTCAGTACGTTGACCTGTTAACCAAAGATCCGGCACTCCCCAAGCGCCAACGAGAACGCGAATACGATGAGAAGCTGCTTAATGCACCAGAGACCGTGCAGATCGCAAAACTTGCAGATCTGTACGACAATCTTTCTCGGCGCATTGGCACCACCAGATTGCCGTCGACAATTAAGAATGCGCGCCGCTTGGCTGCCAAATTCGAGCTACTTCTCACTAGCAGACGCGGACGTGCGGCTCTGGGGCGGCTACATCAACTCATTTCGGAAGTCGATTCGACCGACCTGGGGCGGAGGCCGAGGAAAAAGACTTAACCCGATTCAGGGCGCCGAAATGCCTCGGACCCAGCGGTGGCAACCCCGGTCCTCGCTCTTGACCAATCTGTCGGTTTACTCCTACCCCAGCCAATAATACTGTGCTCCCCGTCCGGATGCCGACCTATCCCCGAACCTGAACAACACCCATGTGGATCGTAGCCTTAGCCCTTAGGCGTCCTTATACATTCACCGTCTTTGCGATTTTGATTTTGATCGGCGGCGTCGTGGCCATCGTGCGGAGCCCAAAGGACATCTTTCCCTCCATTAATATACCGGTGGTTTCGGTCCTCTGGAATTACGCCGGGATGTCCCCAGAGGGCGTGGAATCCCACATTACCTCTCTGTTTGAACGGGGTCTCACCACCACAGTTGATAATATCGAGCACATCGAATCGCAGTCGATGTACGGAAGCGCGATCGTAAAGGTGTTTCTGCAGCCGACTGCCAGCCTGGCTTCCGGCGTTGCCCAGGTTACTTCGATTTCCCAAGCAGCCCTCCGGCAAATGCCGCCTGGCATGACTCCGCCCCTGGTTATCGCCTATACCGCCACAAATGTTCCGGTGCTTCGCGTCGGCATGTCTGGTCAGGGTCTTTCTGAGCAGCAACTCAACGACTTAGCTCTGCAGTTCGTCCGTACTCAGATAATTACGGTTCCCGGCGCAGCCGTTCCCTACCCCTACGGCGGAAAACAGCGTTACGTCTCGGTCGATCTAAACTACCAGAAGCTTCAGGCCCTGCACATGACTCCGACCGACGTGGTCAACGCCATGGGCAATCAAAACCTGATCTTGCCCTCCGGGACCATGAAAATCGGACCGTTCGAGTATCAGGTCGATTTGAATTCCAGTCCTCAAACCATTGAAGAGCTGAACACCTTACCTATCAAATCGTTACCCAACGGCACCACCATTTATGTGCGAGACGTAGCCAATGTTCGTAACGGTTTCATACCTCAAACCAACGTAGTCCGTTTTGATGGTTCCCGAGCCGCCATGCTCGATGTACAGAAGATCGGCGCTGCCTCGACGTTGGACATCGTCGACGGCGTAAAAAAGTTACTGCCACAGATCAAGCAGACGCTTCCTCCCGGGGCTGAGAATTTGAATCTGACCTTGTTGACGGACCAATCGATCTTCGTCCGCGCCGCCATCGAGAACGTGATCCGTGAAGCCGTTATCGCTGCTGCCTTAACCGCTTTGATGATCCTTTTATTTCTGAGCAGTTGGCGCAGCACATTGATCATCTGCGTTTCTATTCCGCTCTCTATTCTCTGTTCCATCGTGGTGCTGAGCATGCTCGGGGAAACGATCAATATCATGACTCTGGGCGGAATGGCGCTGGCCGTCGGTATTCTCGTCGACGACGCCACGGTCGAAATTGAGAACATCCATCGGAACATGGCCGAGGGCGGCGACATGCATCACTGTATCTTGCAGGGAGCCGCTCAGATTGCGGTCCCGGCTCTCGTATCGACCCTCTGCATTTGCATTGTCTTCGTCCCGATTTTCTTCCTGGCTGGAACGGCCAAATATCTCTTTGTGCCTCTAGCAGAAGCCGTCGTGTTTGCCATGCTGGCTTCCTATCTCTTATCGCGAACGGTTGTTCCCACTTTCGCTAAATTCCTGCTGCCACCCGAGCTGGATCGCCATCGCTCCCACGAGCCGGCAACTCCGAAAACGATCTTTGGCAGAATCTCACAGGGCTTTGAGACCAGTTTCAGCAGGTTCCGAGAAGGATATCGCGATCTGTTAAGCATCTGCTTGCGCCACCCGAAAATTACGGTGATCTCGGTTCTTGCCTTCGCGGTCTTGTCCCTGGGTCTCTTCCCGTTCCTCGGTGAAGATTTCTTCCCCAGCGTTGATGCCGGACGGTTCGATATGCACATCCGGATGAAGGCCGGGACCCGCATCGAAGAAACGGCGCGCACAGCGGACGAGGTCGAACACATGCTGAGGCAGATAATCCCCGCCAGCCAACTCGATGGCATCATTGATAATTTGGGTATTCCCTATAGCGGCATTAATACTTCCTACAACACAAGTGGAACCACCAGCGCCGCAGATGGCGATGTCCTCGTCTCGCTCAAAGAGAATCACGGTCCGACTAACCAATTCATAAGAACGATCCGACGCGAGATGCCTCAGCAATTTCCGGATGTTGAGTTCTGGTTTCCGCCGGCTGACATCGTGGCGCAGATTCTTAACTTCGGGCTTCCCGCCCCCATCAATGTGCAGGTACAGGGCCTGAACAAGAATGCGAATTTCCAGTTCGCCAGCCACTTGATGAGCCAGATGCGAAAAGTTCCTGGCTTAGTGGACTTGCGTATTCAGGAACCGAATGATGTACCTCGCTTCAATGTAGCCGTGGATAGAACTAAAGCTTCTATGCTCGGCATTCAGGAACAGAATGTCGCCAACAGTGTTCTGGGGGCCTTAGCCGGCTCACAATCGACTACGCAAAACTTTTGGGTGGATCCGAAAAACGGGGTCAATTATCAAGTCAGCACCATGGAGCCGCAATACCAGATGGACTCGCTGGATGCGCTCCGAAATTTGCCGATTCTCGGCGGTACCGGCACCCCGCAGATTTTGGCCAATGTTGCTACCATTTCCCGCAGCACGACGTCGCCAGTAGTAGACCACTACGATATCAGGCCGGTAATTAATGTTTACGGCAACGTGGACGGCAAAGATTTGGGGTACGTGTCGAAGCAAGTCCAGAAACTAGTCGATGCTTCGAAGAAAGACTTACCTAAGGGTAGTTTGCTGATCGTTCGCGGACAAACGAAGACCATGGAGTCCTCGTTCACTGGCCTCTACCTCGGTTTACTCTTTTCGATCGTTCTGGTTTATCTGCTGATGGTAGTGAACTTCCAGTCCTGGACGGAACCGTTTATTATTATCACTGCGCTTCCTTGCGCCTTGGCCGGGATTGTTTGGATCCTGTTTATCACCGGCACAACGCTGAGCGTTCCGGCGCTCATGGGCACGATCATGTGTATGGGAGTCGCGACTTCTAACAGTGTTTTGGTGATCACTTTCGCGAATGAAAAACTATTGGAAGTGAGAGACTCTTATCAGGCTGCTCTGCAGGCAGGATACATTCGTTTACGACCTGTCGTCATGACCGCTCTAGCCATGATCATCGGTATGGTTCCGATGGCGTTGAGCTTGGGTGAAGGTGGTGAACAAAACGCGCCCCTCGGCCGAGCCGTCATCGGAGGACTAGTTCTGGCGACTGTCGGTACCCTGTTTTTCGTACCAACTGTCTTCATGATGGTCCGGCGTCACTACCACTTCCCTGAGCAGGCCGACAAACCGGAAACCGCCAAACCATGATTTAGGGCTTTTTGGAACCGAACTATATGGACGACACCGTTCTTCGACAAAACCAGAAACAAGACTCTACACCTGCTCACGGGTCCCCTGGCCACGGCTCTACTGGTCATGGGTCCCCTGCGACCAAGCCCGCGCCGCGGCGAAGCGGCCGGCTAATGCTTCTCTTGTTCGTCGGCTTGGCCTGCCTGGCCGCACTGGCGGTATACGGCATCCTGAACCGGTCAGCCGCCACCGAGAAACTCGAACAACAGGCGAACCAGACAGCTTCCGAGCAAACCGTCACGGTAGTTAAGCCGGAGCGGTTACCTAACGCAGTCTCGATAGAACTACCAGGACAAACCCAAGCCTATATCCAAGCGCCGGTGTTTGCCCAAACCAGCGGCTATTTAAAGACTTGGTATTTCGATATCGGCGCCCACGTGAAAGCGGGAGACGTTCTAGCCGAGATCGATACCCCTCAGGTCGACCAGCAGTTGAATCAAGCCAAGGCGACCGCGAAGGAAGCGCAAGCGGCTCTGGATCTCTCTCGCGTAACTTACCAACGAGATCAAGATCTGCTTCAGCGCCGGGTGATCGCACAGCAAGACTTTGATACCGCCGCTAGTGACTTGGGCGTTAAACAGGCGACGGTCAATGCCGATCAAGCTGCCGTGATGAGTTTGCAAGCACTTGAGGATTTCAAAACCGTCAAGGTCCCATTCGACGGAATTGTAACTGCAAGAAATACGGATATCGGGGCCCTGGTTAACTCCGGTTCGGGCAATCCGCTCTTTACTGTGGCGCAGGTAAAACCGTTGCGGGTCTATATCAATGTGCCCGAAAACATGGCCCAGGATGTCGCTGTCGGAGCAAGCGCTGAATTGAGGTTCAACGAATTTCCCGGCAGAGAATTCACCGGTAAGGTGGTCCGCACTGCGGGTGCTATCGATCCTAACTCGCGCACGTTATTGACTGAAGTCGATGTCCCCAACGAGTCCGGTGAATTATTTCCCGGCGCTTACACCCAAGTCCGGCTGGTTACGGGCGGTAACAACCGATCGGTGCTTATCGCGGCAAACACCCTGCTTTTTCGATCCGAAGGCGCGGCGGTTGGAGTCGTGAACCAGAACAATGTCGTGGAATTAAAGAAGATTAAGATCGGCCGCGACCTCGGCAACCAATTGGAGATCAACCAAGGGTTAACCTTAGACGACCGAATTATTGTCAATCCCTCTGACAGCCTGACCGCTGGCCAAAAGGTAAAAGTTCGGCCGGCTCAAGAAGAGAAAAAGCAAGCCAGCGCCACCCCGGCCTCGAAAAACTCTTAGGCGGGTGAAGGGTTGAAGCTATTACGGCTTCAGGATAGCAAATAGCAGATAGCGAACTGAGGCTGCGCCTCTAACTCGCTGGTGCCAAATTGTCGATCGACGCTGCCTTTACCGCGAAGCGTTTATAGATAATAGCCCAGGGGTTTAGCCCTGGGTTGGTCGCCCGAGAAAGCGCCCTGAAAGTGGTGCCCGAAAGATTTGTTGTCAGGATTCGGCGCCATACGCGGATGCGTTGGCGCGCACGGTCAAACAATAGGTGTGCTGATCAACGCGCGGATCTCGGTCTTTGATCGCCCGGATACGCTCTTCGGCCGCCACTTTCAGGGCGATTTTTCTCCACAGCTGACCCAGGGCTAAAACCCTGGGCTATGGTGTATAACCGCTTCGCGGTAAAATCGCCCCGCCATTCGGCAACGCCCCACATTTGCTATCTGCTATTTGCTATTTGCTACTCTGAAGGCCTCGACGCCTTCACTTGAGCGCCTTCTCGGTGGCCCGAACAATCCGGGCGAAACTGTGTGCGTCGAGGCTGGCGCCGCCAACCAGCGCACCGTCAATATTCGGCTCACGCATTAGCTCTTCGGCGTTCTCGGGTTTAACACTGCCGCCATACTGAATCCTTGTTCGATCGGCCGCAGCTTGGTCAAAGAGCTCTGCAAGCAACGATCGCAAAAATGCGTGAACTTCCTCCGCTTGCGCTGGAGTGGCCGTCCGGCCAGTACCGATCGCCCAAATAGGCTCGTAGGCCAAAACGACCTCAGAGACGTGTTCCGGGGCAACCCCTTTTAATCCGTTCTCAACTTGCCGGTGCAAGACTTTTTGGAATGACCCAGACTCGCGCTCGGCTAGTGTCTCACCAACGCACATAATGGGACGTAGTCCCGCC
>DASUWQ010000331.1:0-2643 GCA_036378375.1 Chthoniobacterales bacterium | reverse complement strand
GCCGTACGGTGGCCTTAGCAGCACCGGCGTATAACCGCATGCGTTCTTGATCGCCGTCTGAGTCTTAGTGATCTCTTCCGTGACTCGGTCATCAGACAATTTCGAAAGCTGAGGATGGGTCCAAGAGTGATTCCCGATTTCATGTCCTTCTGTCAAAATGCGCTGAACGATCGTTGGATTAGCCTGGGCATTCTGACCAATCATGAAAAAAGTCGCCTTGATGTTGCGTTGCTTAAGAATGTCTAGAAGCCGCGGAGTGGTTTCGGGGCTGGGTCCATCGTCGAAAGTCATCGCGATGTAGGGACCATCGACGTGAACGCTGAACCAGGTCGCCGGCTTTGGCGTTCCGTTTGAAACTTCGGGTGAGGATGCTGGTGACGGCGAGGGGCTTGGGCTAGCCGCCGGCGCATCTTCGGCTGCCGCCAAAGAGATCATGCTGAAAAGTGCAAAAAACCAACCCAGGAGATAACGCATGTTTACAGGAATCGTTTTAAAATGACTTCTAACTTCTTAACCGTCGCGGGCGGCCAAAGTTTCCGATCAGTAATCAGAGCTGAGTCTAATGCTCGATGTTCCGGCCAATTTGGCTCTTCCGGGATCTGTTCGACTATCTTTGGGATAATCTGTCGAGCCGCCTCGGCATTCGCGAGCAGATGTTGGATGACCGTCTCTGCTGTTACCGGTTCATCGTCAACCTTCCAGCAATCGTAGTCCGTTATTAGACTGATGGCGGCAAAAGCGATTTCGGCTTCACGGGCAAGTTTTGCTTCCGGCAGGTTCGTCATGCCAATCACGTCGAAACCCATTTTTCGGTGGAAGTCGGACTCAGCCCGAGTTGAAAAAGCCGGCCCATCCATATTTACATAAGTGCCACCATCATGAACCTGACAACCGACCGCCCGGGCGGCTTGGGCGGCAATTGCTCTTAACTTTGGACTCACCGGATCCGCGAAAGAAACGTGGGCGACGATGCCTTCGCCAAAAAATGTCCACAAAGCCCGTTGACTAGTTCGATCGAAGAATTGGGACGGCAATAAGATATCGCGCGGATGGTAGTTCTCCTGAAGACTACCGACGGCGCCGACGCTGATCAGCCATCGCACATTCAGGGACCGCAAAGCCAATAGGTTCGCCCGGTGATTCAATTCGGTTGGCAAGATCCGGTGGCCTCGACCGTGCCGGGGCAAAAAATAAACGGCGCGACCGTGTAAAAGCCCGGCTACGATCGAGTCGGAAGGTTTACCAAAGGGAGTATTAATCTCTATTTCCCTGGTCGATTCCAACCCGCTAATTTGATAGAGGCCGCTTCCTCCGATGATCCCGATGGCGGTTGGCTGCTCACTCATCTTCAGGCCGTGCTATTCTGCTACCAGACGCTGTACGGTGGAAGCCAACTGGGTAACGTCGGCTGAAGTTGTCTCAACGACACCCTTTTTATTGATGATCCACATCTCCGGAATTTCGTGAACGGAGTATCTGGTGACCAGATCGCTGTTCCAACCTTTTCCATCGAAATATTGAGGCCAGGGGATCAAATGTTTGGCGATATAGTTGTCCATAGCCCGCCGGTCTTTGTCTAAAGAAACACCTAGAACCGCAAAGCCTTTAGATTCGAAGGCTTTATAAACCTGTTGAACTTGCGGCATCTCCCTGGCGCAATCCGGGCACCATGATGCCCAGAAATCGATTAGTACGACCTTCCCGGCCAATTGGTTCAGATCAACTGGCCTGCCTTGAGAGTCGACAAATGAAAGGTCGAGCTTCGTGCCGACCAGGCGTGCTTTGATCAAAGCGGCTTTGGCGGCTTCAGCCAGTTCCGGGTTTGAGTCTTTGCTGAGCTGCTCCAGAAAGGCGATGCCTTTAGCCTGATTTTCCTTCAGCAACAAGCTGGATTGAACGATCTGCAGCTTCGTCCTTTTTTCAACTTGCGGATGATCCGCCAGGAACTGTCCTATTTTGGTGGCTAGCTCCCCCGCCTGCTGCGGCGTATGAATCAGGTCGTCATTGTCCAGATAACTGTAGAGCAAAGTTTCGTGCAGTTGAGTTTCGCTAGCCGCCGATTGCGGATGCGCCTTCAAAAAAGCGTCGGTTTCAGTGGAGAGGTCCGCCAACGTTGCGCTCCTTTGTTCGGCGGGTCCTGAAAAATCGGTGTTGTCGATCTTCCATAATAGCGCGCTGGCGGCGTTCTGATCGTCCGGATGCTTTTGCAGAAAATCTGCTGCCGCATCGTGGAGCGCTTTCTTTCGTCCGGCGTAAAACTCCACCGCATTCTCTCCAGCCGGCGGTTTTTCCTCGCGCTGTTTCTCGAGGTCCGCGACTTTCGACCAGTCGGAAGCATTTTGGCCGAGGCAATTAAGCGCGAACCCGGTTAAGGCGAGCAGAAGGTAACAGCGGCGCATAGTCGCAGTGTCGATTCGGCTAGACTGCTCTGTCAAGGTGCAAGACTTGACCGATCAAGCAGCGCCTGGAGGGGAGCCGCTTGTTCAACACCATATTGGGCATTCCTCGCTCTTGAAAGAATACCGTTAGATCTTTAGGCACCCCAAAAGCGGCTTCCCTCCAGGCCGTGTCCTCAACTCGATGCGTCGCCCGGGTGCGGTGTCGTTGGGGCTGGTGTCTCGCCGGCATGGGGTACGGGTGTGT
>DASUWQ010000330.1:0-2316 GCA_036378375.1 Chthoniobacterales bacterium | reverse complement strand
ATCTGCGGATACTAAACTTGGATTTGGAATAGAATGGGTAGCAAAAATTTCCGTCAGCGAACGGTGGGGCTATCGGTCTCGCTAGTATTAGCGAATAGTGCGGCGTGGGTCTGGGCTTATCTTGTGTTTCATGATCAGCCGGTACTTCTTGGGACCGCATTTCTAGCTTACTCCTTTGGCCTACGGCACGCGTTAGATGCCGACCATATTGCGGCGATCGATAACGTTACTCGAAAGCTAGTGCAAGGCGGCAACCGGCCGGTTTCTGTTGGGTTCTACTTTGCCCTGGGGCATTCGACGGTAGTGATGATTGCCGTAGTGATCGTCTATTGGACAGCGGCGATCGCCAGTGAACGCTTCAAGCAATGGCAAGAGGTGGGAGAGATCATTAGCACGTGTGTATCAGCCGGTTTTCTCTTTGCGATTGCCCTCATCAATCTGCTGGCTATGCAAGACACTTACCGGGCGCTCAGAAGACAAAAACGGGAAAACCCGCCTTCGTCGGAAACGGTCAATCCGGTAATGGGCCAAGGTATCGTCAGCAGACTGCTCCGGCCATTAATGAAGACGTTGGCGAAACCGATTCATATGTATCCGATCGGATTCCTGTTTGGACTCGGTTTCGAAACGGCCACCGAGATCGCTTTGCTTCAGGTGTCGGCCTCATCAGGAGCCAAAGGGCAATCCTTGATGAATGTGATGGTGTTACCGTTGCTTTTCGCGGCTGGGATGACTCTGGTGGATAGCGCCGACGGAATGATTATGGCTGGCGCTTATAACTGGGCCTTTATCAATCCGATCCGGAAGCTTTATTATAATCTAACCATCACTTCTGTGTCAGTAGTAGTTGGAGTTGTCGTTGGGGGAATCGAGTTAGTTGGCTTGATGAAGGACAAACTGAATCTCGACGGTGGCTGGTTCTGGTCCACAATTGGAATCCTGCAAGATAACTTCGGAGCTATCGGTCTCACGATCGTAGGAGTATTTATCCTGACCTGGCTGATATCGGCGATTGTTTATCGGCTGAAGAAGGTCGATTTTTCAGGCTAGAAATCAGGTTACCAGAATGCGCGTTAGCGCGATAGAATGGGCCGGAGCTTTTGTCCGCCCTAAATTGGATACCGTGCCCAGCTAATCGGTTCGGAATCCGTGGCGGGTTAGCTATTTATCCTGAATTTCAGGATCCACATGCACCTTGGCGATGTTCGGAATTTCCAGCTTCAAACTACGCTCCATGTTGCTCATCACCTCGTGCGCCTCGCGCAAGGACATTTCTCCCGGAAATTGTTGTTCAAGCGTGACCACTAATCCTTGATTTGTCACTAAAACATCCCGAATACGAGCCTTGGCCGCTTCTGGCGATCTTGAAAGAGCGTCCCGGACGCTCTGGGTTGTTCCAGACTGTTTTCTTGCCGGTCTCGATTTGTCACTGCGCGGCTCCAAATGAATGGCGATTGCTGACCGGTTTGGGAGCTCGCTCTGTAAGGCGCGTTCGAAGTCCTCGGAGTGCTTATGAGCCTCGGCCAATGAAAAGGAGTCCGGCAGTTCCAGATCCAGATCGATCCGGATCTCTTCTCCAATAACGTAAACGTTTATATTATGGACTCGCAAACCGAGCCGGTCGGCTACGGCCCTGACGCCGGCTGCGGGACCTTCATGCGGGATGACTCTAGGTTCGACGTGAACTGTGGCTTGAGCGCCCTTTAATTCTGTCCGAATCGCTTTCTCCACATCCTCCGTCAGGTTGTGAGCGGATTCCAATGAGCCTCCCCGCGGAGTTCCTACGGTCACGTCGACATAAGGACGCGTTCCGACGAAATGGATGCGCACTTTTGTCGAACCCCTGACGACGCCATCCAAATTCTCTACCCTGCGCTCAATTCTATTTGTGAGCTCAACGGGAACATCGCCCATCAGCGCCCGAATTGATTCTGTTCCCAGGTGCCACGCCGATTTTAGTGCAATGATGGCGACGACGATAGCGGCAAAGGCGTCAGCCCGTGATACCAACCATTCAGGTAAAGCGGCTAATCGAGAGATAAGGATAACCGCGAATCCGCCGAGTACCGCGATCGTTCCCAG
Organism: Chthoniobacterales bacterium; assembly: GCA_036378375.1. Taxonomy (GTDB): domain Bacteria; phylum Verrucomicrobiota; class Verrucomicrobiia; order Chthoniobacterales; family JAFAMB01; genus JAFAVN01. The sequence goes on along the minus strand of DASUWQ010000330.1, from coordinate 234 downwards.
GATGTCATTTTTGAAATGCTCAGCATCTGACGCCAACGCCTGACTGTGGTACTCATCAGCGGCTTTTCGTAGTGCGCGAGCGCGATAGACGTCGATCACCAAAGAAATCCCTAGTACCGCGATTGACCAGGTATTCACCGCCGGTGCACGCGGTTCGAAAACGATTTTAACAAAAGCGTGATAAAGGATGAACAATGCCGTTGCGGCCAGAAGCGCCATTCCGGCCAACGCGCC
>DASUWQ010000329.1:0-4557 GCA_036378375.1 Chthoniobacterales bacterium | reverse complement strand
CACCCGGCGCATTTCGGCTAAGCTGACACCGGGTTTATCGAAGTAATGGAGCGAGTTAGCCGATACCACTAAATCGAAGGTCTGGTCTGGAAAAGGCAAGGCCGAGGCGTCCGCTTTCAAAAAGGCTGTATTTGGATACGCGCTGCACTTCTCCCGGGCGAAGTTCAACATGTTTTCGGAGATATCGATTCCGATCATTTGCTGGTCCGGGTGCTCGCGCAGGATAAGGCGCTCGAGCTCCCCGGTACCACAGGCGATATCCAGGATCTTGTCGGACGAACGAAATGAGATCGTCGCTTTTAAGAAACCTAGCGTGCGAGCGATGTATCGGCGCCACGTTCGATCGTAGCTAGTCGCCTGCTTATCATAGGGCGCGGGTCCATTCTTCATCAGAAATAAAATTCACCACAGAGACACAGAGAGCACAAAGATCGGAATAGCCGCAAAAAAGCGCAAAAAAGCAATAAAAGTGGGAGTTCAACGAAGCAAGAAAAGCGCTGAGCCGGCATGGGTCGGATTTATCCACATAATGACACTCGGAATTGATGGTGCGCCCGCCAAGCAGCGCGGCAGGGGAAAGGTTGCAGCCTGAGATTGCGCGTCGATCGTACTGGATGGTCACAGTAACAATCCGTGAAGCGCGCCGCTCGGAGGATGCAGACGCCATTTGGGCGATTCTGGAACCGGTTATTCGCGCGGGTGAGACCTATGCTATAGATCGTGACTTAACCAGCGAACAAGCTTTGGCCTATTGGTTCTCAGACGGACACGAAGTATTCGTCGCCGACGATGGAGGCCAGGTCTTGGGGACTTACTTTCTACATCCAAATCAAAAAGGCGGTGGGTCTCACGTAGCGAATTGCGGGTACATCACCGCAGCAGCAGCTGCCGGCAGAGGAATCGCCCGGCAGATGTGCAGCCATTCACTCGAATACGCGAAGAACCGTGGCTTCCGAGCGATGCAGTTCAACTTCGTCGTAAAGAGCAATGAAAGAGCGGTGCGCCTTTGGCAAAGTCTGGGGTTCACTAGCGTCGGAACCTTGCCCGAAGCGTTTCTTCATCCGGTTCATGGTTACACGGATGCGTATGTGATGTATCGGATGTTGTGAACGATCGGCTGTGACCGCCGAAGCACGGCTGTAAAACCGTCCACATCCGCACGAATTTTTGCCCCTTTCAGATAAAAAGCGTCGCATAGCCGCTGGAATTTCCGTTCTTTCGATGGTATCAAGAGCTGAACCCAAAATGGACTGCTCGTTTGTACCCGCATGGACACGCGCCTTCGTTTTGTAGAATACCTCAAAAAAGAATCTCCGATCACGCTGCGACTGCTTGAACCTGCCGGGCGCGCCGTGAACCAGAAGTGCCTTTTCTATCACTTCATGCCCAGGCATCGGCCGAACTTCGAGGATCTTTCACAATCTCCTGTGGTCGATTCTCTGGCTCGAGCGGCTACACACATCAGGTTGGATATCAGGATCACGATCAATGATCTAGAAACTGGATTCCAACACGAGATTTTGATCAGACGAACTTCGAGCGGCGTAGAGGCTCTAAGAAATATAAAGGAGCACAAGTCCGAAGGTTCCGACCGTGAAAGGGCGGACTGGTTGAGACCCGTGGTTTATGCGTAGACACAGAACGCGGTCTACGAGCAACGCGCATCGTTCTTGCCTTTTCGCCAAGCATCCAGTGCTCGAAGTCTGTAGAGCACAAGCGCGACCTGTCGGAACCAAGGGGGGTGCAGTGACCCGCCATCTCATTTCATGGGAGTGATCAGTTTTTCTGATTCGGCGATGGCAAGCGCACACGACTCATCGGTGACCAACCCGTTGATCCATTTTCCACGCAAAGCGGCTCTCACCGCCTCCCATTTATATTTACCACCTGCGAATGCAATCACCGGCTTTTTCGAATGGCGCTGGGGAGGAATCGTCGTGAGTTTGTCGTGATAGGATGGAAGCTTGATCAATTCACCCGAAGCATTCAGGACCCAACCGGAAGTTTCACCGACTGCTCCTGCTCGCAGCAGTTGGCGGACTTCTAGTTGAGTGATATAGCCATCGCGCTCTAACGGGCAGCCTGCGGCAACATGTCCGATCCCGATAAAGGTGACATCCGCCTTCCCTGCGATCCGGGCCACTGTTTTGTAAAGATCATGGTCGCACCAACGACTCCGTTCCTCCACGGATGAGACCAGGAGCGGCGCCGGTAACAGGTAATACCGGCTACCGGTTTTATCGGCCATACTTAAAGCTACATCGTAGAGATTGCTGGACCCGTCTCGAGCAAAAGTCCCGACTAGATTAACGAACCGATGTTGTGGCCGAGGAAGTACGGGCAAACGGCTGATTACCGATTTCAGAGTCTGGCCCGTACCCAGGGCGACAATGATCGGCGCCTCTGAGGAAAGGAAATGCTCCATGACCCGTCCGCCGGTGATCGCGATTTTGGCTCGCAAGCCATCGGTATCATCTCCATCGAATGGGACCACTTCACAGAGTTCGAGACCGTAATGCTGGCGAAGAGCTTCCTCCAATTCGGCACACGCACCGATTCGGTGAGAGAGACGGACATTGACTAAGTTACGCTCGATAGCAACCCCGAGCAGGCGTTGAGCGGTTTGACGAGAAATATCGAGGGTGGCGGCAATCTGCTGTTGAGTCTTTCCCGCGACGTAATAGAGCCAAGCGATTCTGGCAGCTTGGTCGAGTTTATCGGCATCTTTGCTGGGGTGCATCAATTAAGACTATTGACATTTGCCCTAGTAAAGGGCAAATGCTCATCAGCTGGAAATAACCGGGTTTCGTCTCGCCTGGTCGCCGGCTGTTCATTTCACCCCCTACCCCAAACCATGATTAAACGCTCTTTAGCGCTATTAGCCGCCGTGAGCACGTGTTTTTGCGGCGCGTTAGCCCAGCAAAAGTCCGTCACGATTGCGGTCGTGAATAACCCGGACATGATCCGGTTGAAAAAACTGTCGAGTAAATTCGAAGAGCAAAACCCTGACATCAAGCTGAACTGGGTTGTGGTCGAAGAGAACGTCCTTAGACAGCGGGTCACTACCGACGTGTCGCAAGGAAGCGGTCAGTTCGATCTGGTCTACTTGGGCTTATACGAAGCTCCCATTTTTGCAAAACGCGGCTGGCTCCGTCCGATTGAGAATGTCCCTGATAGTTACGATTTAGAAGACGTTTTCAAGTCGATCCGTGACGGTCTGTCCTACAATGGAAAACTGTACGCGCTCCCGTTCAATGCCGAGAGCTCGATGTTGATGTACCGGAAGGATCTCTTCGACGCCAAAGGATTGACCATGCCAGAGCAGCCAACCTATGACGATATTGCCAAATTTGCGGCCGCTCTGACCGATAAGAGCAAAGGCATCTATGGGATTACCCTGCGGGGGAAACCCGGTTGGGGTGAGAACATGGCCTTCGTCGATACACTGCTGAATACTTTTGGCGCCACCTGGTTCGACATGAACTGGAAACCGACGATCGATACTCCGGAATGGAAGAAGGCGATCACGTTTTATGTCAATCTGATGAAGAAAGACGGCCCGCCCGGAGCCAGCTCAAACGGGTTCAACGAAAACCTGACCTTATTTGGCGGCGGTCGAGCTGCGATGTGGATCGATGCAACCTCGGGCGCAGGGCCATTGTTCGACAAGAACCAATCACAAGTGTCTGACAAAGTCGCTTTCGCTCCCGCACCGGTGGCAGCCACCCCCAACGGTTCGCATTGGCTTTGGTCCTGGGCGTTAGCAATCCCGAAATCTGCGAAAGAGCCGGATGCAGCGCTGAAATTTGCCGAATGGGCTACATCAAAAGAGTACATCAAAGCGGCGGCTGAAGATGGAGGTTGGGCGACCGTTCCTCCCGGTACCAGAAAATCGACCTACGACAATCCGGAGTACCAGAAAGCGGCGCCGTTTGCTTCAGTAACTCTCAAGGCAATGCAAACCGCCGATCCGACTAATCCTGCAATCAAGCCGGTGCCTTACGTCGGAGTACAGTTCGCAGGTATACCTGAGTTTCAAGCGATTGGAACCGAAGTGGGCCAGAACATTTCCGCGGCCTTAGCTGGCAAAATGACCGTCGAGCAAGCGCTGAAAGCGAGCCAAAACGAGGTCGAGCGCGCCATGAAGCAAGGCGGCTATGTTAAGTAGATAGCCGACAGAAGAACGGTTGTTGGGCAAGTTTCCGCCGTAGTCCGGTCTGGGCTACGGCGGGTTTTTTAGGAAGCTAGAATCTAGGAGCTAGGAGGGGTGGCTCGGAGAGAGGGCCCAAAAGGAATGCGCGCTCGCCAAGCGCCTCTAAATCGTCCTCGTGCTCGTGCTCATCCTCGTGCTCGAAAGGCGGGTTGCGGTGGAGTCGACTTCTGCCGCCCCTTCAGCGTGCCCAACCCGCCGCGCGGGTGCAATTCCGACTCAGCGCAGTACTCCATCACTCCGCTGCTCCATCACTCCGCGTGGCCAGAATTCGAGGACGAGGACGACGACGACCACGAGGACGATTTTGAATCCCCTTTCGGGTAACGGGATGATAACTCCTTCGG
>DASUWQ010000328.1:0-5305 GCA_036378375.1 Chthoniobacterales bacterium | reverse complement strand
GGCTTCTTAGGTCCACCCCGGTGATAATCCATTTCCACCAATCGATGGTCCGCACCGACGTAGAGATCCCAGGTATCACCGGGTGTGTAACCATCGTTCCCGGTATATTTCACTGAGATCAAATCCGCGGAACCATCCACCAGCGCCGGTTTCTGCGCGCCTGCATCGGTAACTTTCGCGCTGGTGTCCCAAATCGCGTGCAGCGGGATGAGCAACCAATATTGGTCGTTGAAGAAAGCCGGATCCACGGCGTTCTTTACCATATCGCTTTGGCTGTCGAGCTCTGAACGCTTATAGGTGACCTTCACCGGCTGACCGTTATTATCTTTACCTTCGTAAGAGATTGTGCCGGTCTTCGGATCCCATTCCCACTTGTGAGAAATTGTGATAGTGCCAGCTCCACCATCGAAAGGTTTCGTCGCTCCAGGAAGTTCTGCGTTCCAGGTGTAGCGGAGTCCCTCGATCTTATCCCAGGATTCGAGGCCGAAGGTCTTGGCCATTTCTTGGGCGGCCGGCGGGACCTCCCCTGCTCTTGCGCTTGCCGCAAACGTTAAGGCCAGCGCGCTGAAGGCCAAGAGACGTACTGCACTTTTTTCGAGTTTCATAGCGATTCGTTTGGTCATTACTGTCAGTTGCTCACATCCGAGTTATCGGCTGCGTTTCGATAATTACCTCAAATCTTTGACCCAATGCTATTAGACCAAGGTATCGGTCAGCGTTGGTTCAAGGTTGGAGGTTAGAAGTTATACGTTTTAGGTTATAGGTTTTAAGTTCTAAGTTGGTAGTTCGAAGTCTTGTTCCGCACCTCGCGCCAGTCTTTCGGTCGACCGGCGCGGCGCCGTTGATCTTACAAAGCGGTGCCATAGAATAATTGCACCAGCCGCCCCAACGCATCCATATTCGAGCGGCGTGACCCAGCCAGGAAGTAACCAGGGACCTCCCCGGGCGCGTAGATACCAGACGACGTAGGTGGGAATAATGCTGACCGTCCAGATGACGATCGGCAACGTGGATAGCGATCTAACCAACGGCAGCATCCATAGCAGGTACCAGGGATAGACTACCGGTGCACATAAGAGAGAACTTGCCATGGGCCAGGCAAATGCATCTGCAGACAATGCCGCAGATCCGTTTCTCATCAGGAGGGCGACTAGAAAACCGAGGAGTACGGCCAGTGCAGTTGCCACTTGCGGACCGGTCACTCGTTCGAAGATTGCAAACACCGGATCATTAAAACGAAAACTCTTCACGTAGGTGCCGAGCGAGCCGATCGGAATCCATTCCTGCTGCAAAAATGGAACGTATAGGAGTCCGACTACAATAGTTGCCAGAACGGCGTCCCGTATCCGGAGACGTTTCCAGTAAAGCGGGAGCAATATTATCGGCAGAAATTTCACGGTAACCGCGAGACCAAACATCACTGCTGCTACCGTCCGCCAGTGACGGCCCAACGCGTAAAACGACGTCAATAGGAGCAGAGTGCCAACAATATCAATGTGACCGCTGCCGGCAACTTCCGTCGCCAGCAGTGGATTCCACGCAAAAGCCAAAACCCAGTGCATTCCTTGCCGGCTGCGGCGTAAGATGTCGAACAGCAGGAGTACAATGGCGACATCGCAAAGCACGAATACGATTTTCAACGCAAAAGTAGACTCATGAATTGCCGTTACGGCGCGGAAGAAAAGCTCAGCCCCGGCCGGATAGGGGGTTGGTACATCCGGATGATTGAGCGTGCGCGTCTCCGCTGTATGTAACCAGCTAAACGCAGGATCGTTTGGGACAATCAAGTAAGGGTTATAGCCGAACCGCTGTACCCGGCCGTCCCAAACATAACGATGGATGTCGTCGTCCGGGCCAGGTGGCATCCGCAGGAATTGCCCATGCCACAGCGCTGCCAGCCCAAGCCCGATGATTACAACCTTCTGCGGGAATCGTGAGGTGGAGAGGAATTCACGAATGGCGAACAGGTAGGCAATACCCGCGACGGCCAGCGCCACTAGGAAAGACGGGCTACCTGTTCGGCCGAAGTTAAGCGAACAAACGAACAGCGATACAAATAGAATTGCACCGAGGCAGTAAATCCTCTGGGATGGAGTGAGCTTCATTAGTCGGCCGTGCCCGTCCGAAGTTGCGTGATTGCATCGCCCCATTCTTTGAGCCAAAAAGCAGTTCGAGGCGCCTTGGCCGGAGAATCATCTAATTCGGCAGCGAGCTGAATTAGATCATCCGCTACGTCGATATCGTAAAAAGGATCCGTGAATCCGACGGACAGCTCAAGGACTCGCGCTTGTGACAAGAGGTTCTCCAGTGCACTGCCGGTGCCCATCCCGTCGCGTATGAAAAGTGAAGGGTGAGCTCCATTAGCTCCTACGAGATAATAGCCTCCGTCGTAGGTAGGCCCGACAACCAGGTCGTGCACGGCGAGCGTTTCGAACGCTGCTTCCAGGACCGACCGCGGCAAATGCGGGCTGTCGCTGTTGAAGGCAATAGTCCGGCGTTGGTGATCTTCGGCGAAGTGCGCAAATACGGAAGCAAGGCCTGCGGCAAGTCCCTCACCATTCTGCGCAACTACCTTCACTCCGGGTTCGGCCAATACTGCTAATTCGTCGACATCCGATGCTGGGCACATGATCGCAGTCTCAACACCGGCTAATGACCCGGCCAACGCCAGCGTATCATCCAAAAGACAGCGATAGAACGAGGTGACAGCCAGTGCAGGAAGACTCCGAATCAGGCGGGTTTTTACCACGCCCGGCTGCGGGGCTTTCGCCATAATTACCAGCACGCAATCGCTCTTCCTCGCGGGCTCCCTGGTCTCGGATGGCGGTTCCATAGAAAATCAACACTCGGTTACGCGGACCCCTGGATTTCGTCTCGTCCGCCGAAAATAATATCGCACCGTTAGACTGAGGATGAACCAGGCAGCACCGGCGGTGCCCTTGACCGTACCGCTGATTTTTGATTTTCCGATACGTGGATAGTAGCTCACAGGTACTTCGACCACGCGGAATCCATTCAATACACCTTTCAGGATCATCTCGACTGCCCATCCATAGGTGGGTTCTTCCAGATCGAGTGTGCGAAGAACGTCGGCTCGTCCGGCTCGAAACGGTCCGAGATCGGTGATAGCGAGTCCGTACAGAAGCCGGATCAATCCGGCGGCGAGGCGGTTCCCAAATGCCTGATGCCACGGCAATGCTGCCGGAATACGTTGCTGGCCAAGACGAGAACCGAGCGTAATATCCGCGTCGCCTCGGATGATCGGTTCGAGAAGGATAGGCAGCTCGGAGGGGCGATCACTATAGTCACCATCGAGGAACACTACTAGATCGGGAGCATTCGCCGCCGCTAGTCCGGTAAGGCATGCCCGTCCATATCCGCGCCGTGGCTCCGAAATAACCCGAGCCCCCATCTTCGCCGCGATTTCAGGGGTTCCGTCCGTCGAATTGCTGTCGATCACGATGACTTCTGTAACGAGATTCGACGGAAGATCTGCTAGAACGCGACCGATCGCTTGGGCTTCATTATGGGTGGGAATAATGACCGATACGCGCATGGGATTTCAGGCAGTACTAGGTAATAGATTTACGCGGAGCAGAGGATTCGGTCAGTTTCGTCGAGATCCTTTCGTGCTCGTCCTCGTGCTCGTGCTCGATTTAAAAGGGCGGGAGTTGTCTCCGAATTTGCATGTCGGAATTGTCGTCATGGATCTGTACCTCGCGCCTCCATACCAAATCTTCGAGCACGAGCACGAGGACGAGCACGATTTTGTTAGGCTCACCCGCCCTGCGGTCTTGTGTGGAGTTCCTTCGTTTTAGTTTTTCCTTGTGAGATCACCACCACGGCGAGGAAGGCCACCGTTGCGCCAGCCACGCGTCGATGCCCCATCTCCGCCCTGCGCCTCCCAGTGCCAGACCAAGGCACGCGAGCACCGAGACTAGCAGTTCCCATATCCAGGATGTTCCTAACTCCGAAATCCAAAGGTTACCAAGGAATAGAAAAGCGATGAATGCCGCGGGACGAGTAAACAGACCGACGACGAGCAAGACCCCGAGAGAGATCTCGGTCAAAGCCTGCAGCGGGGCTGCGATCGCCGCGTTACTGACGACGAGACTCATGACCGCCTTCCAGACGGCCGGCGAGTGACTCGACTTGATATAGTAGTTAATGACTCCTGCATAGCCGCCGGCCGTGTAGGTGCCTTTCCCCAGATTTTCGAAAAAGACCGACACAAACATCGCGCCAATCGTCACGCGCACGATGGCAAGCCCTATCGCCGCATCGAAAAGGCCCACCGGTCGAGTCACGTCGTTTTGCACTGAGCTTCCGAGTTTTATCATCGTTCCCCTGCTGTCTTGATTTTAATACCCATATTTTTATTCCCGCAACTTTCCTTACCGCGCACTTCGTTCATGGGAGCGATTCTAACGAAAACGCAAACGCGAATCGATTGGACCATGGTATCGGTTTCTCCGCGAGCAACGATCGCCGATGGCAGCATAGCGTTAAAGATAACCGGAAGGCGAACGATTCTTCGAACGTCCAACAATTTGTTCTGAGATGGAAATGCGGATTACTCCGACATAAGATTCTTATTTCCAGTTACTTACATCACATAGAATCCTCTGGCACAGAATCTGATCTACTTCTGGAAATCCAATTAACCGCTAACAAAAAGATGACTATGTTTCGGACAATCGACACGGTTCATGAATATCGGCTCCGGTACCCGGATACCGCGCCGATCCCGACCCTGACCCAAAGTGGCGCTCTTGGCTTCTTGCTAGCCGTACAGGACAGGAAAGCCGCAACCCGGGCTCGCCGGCGCGCGATGTGGCAACGAGTTTGGTCGGGGCCAAGCAATGCCTGGTGCGGCGTCTGGCGAGCACCCACTGCAACCGAAACGCACCACCAGACCGAACCCATCCGCCTCGCCACCCCACCTCAGCCTTAGGATTGATGCTCGTCGTGAAGTCGGATAAAAAAATTCCAGGCTACGCCGAATTACAGGCCTTGATTCGGGCATCGCTACGCTCGCAGCATCCCGAGTGGATAGACCCGGACGGAAATTCTCCGATCTGCGATGAATACGACGCTCGGCTGGCTTACCTCCTGGGACTGGCCAAGGGAAGCGAAGAAGGTGCCGCCAAATCTTAACCACGAATGGACGGCAAAACTAAACGAACCGCAGATGAACGCAGATTTACGCAGATAACTCGCCGTTGCGAACAGTTTGTATCGCCAAGGAACACGAAATTAAAATTGCCCGAATTAAATTGTCCCCATCCGGAAACAACTTTCTATG
>DASUWQ010000327.1:0-3443 GCA_036378375.1 Chthoniobacterales bacterium | reverse complement strand
GGCTTCTTCAGCGAGGCCGATTTTTGGGCAGTGCAAGCCAGGCTCGAAACATTGCTTGGCGGGGATTTGATCAGCACCACCTATGTTTGCCCAGAGCACCCGGAGAAAGCTTCCGATCGACGCAAGCCGGGTCCGGGACTGTTATTTGAAGCCGCTCGTGACTTGGATGTAAGCCTCGTAGAGAGTTTTATGATCGGAGACAAAGCGTCCGATATCGAGGCGGGATTAAACGCCGGAGTTAAGGCTTGTGTCTGGATCACGGGAGCAGCCAGCACAAAGTTCGCAGACCGGAAAGACGTGATAGTTGTGCCGGATTTCAAATCAGCGGCTGATTGGATTTTGAGTTGTCCCGAAGGGACGTAAGGACTAAGCCCGCGGTTTTAACCTGTGAACGCGAAGAAGGCGGTAGCTGCGAAAGCCTCAGTTTGGTGGGGCGAGGCTCCCGCAAGGCCTTAGCGCTTTTTCGGGCACGGCGGCCCAAGCAATCATAACGCATTTTCGCGTGCAGCGCCCGCCGAGCCGGGCATATGGTGTCGCCCGGATCCGAGGTTTTGCATTAGACTTAGCCCCGAGTCTTTGGCCTACGGTCGTTCAATATGGACATTGCCACACGCTGGACCGCGGCTCGGCAGCTCTTGGGCCTTTCCTACTATAAGGCGAGCCAAGTTCAGGCGCCTTGCTCGACTTTCGAGGATGTTCCGGAGCCTCGCCCCACCAATCTTGCGCCTGGCTCCGGCTATTACCTTATCTTAGCGCTTATGGGCTTAAAACCACAGGCTGAGTCCTTAAATCCCTTCGGGTTAACTCTCTTCGGGACACAAAATCTGTCATCTGTCATTTGTGATTTCTTGCCCACACCAAGCTTGTCTTTGCCGCTGGTGTCGATTAGAAGTGCTAGTTCATGAGCAGGGTCGCCGCTATCATCCCAGCACGCTGGGGGTCGACCCGCTTCCCCGGTAAAGCGTTACACGGGATCGCCGGTAAACCTTTGATCCAGCACGTTTGGCAACGCTGCCTGGAAGCAAACATCTTTGACCGGATCATTGTCGCTACGGACGACATGAGAATCATGGAGACGGCGTTCCAATTCGGGGCCGAAGTTGCTTTGACTTCGCCGGAGCATACCAGCGGTACCGACCGGATCGCAGAGGTGGCGAAAAAATTGAAGCGAACCTCGATCTTCTTCAATGTCCAAGGTGACGAACCGCTGATCGACCCGCGATTGCTGCGGAAGTTGGTGAAAAAATTTCAGCAAAGCCAGAAATCGGATCTAATCACTGCCGCCTGTCCGATTCATCCCAAGGAAGCTTCGAACGAGCACACGGTTAAGGTCGTCACTGACCGTTCCGGAAAGGCACTTTTCTTTTCGCGGAGCCCGATTCCTTTTGTTCGAAACGGCGCCGAGGCCCAATACCTGAAGCACCTCGGAGTGTATGGATTTCGCAGAAAAGCACTGTTTGAATTTGTCCGACTAAAGCCCTCGCCGCTCGAGTCGGCCGAACAGCTCGAACAGTTGCGCGCTTTGGAAAACGGGATGACAATCCGGGTCATTGTGTCCGAGGCGAACACGATCGATGTGAATACGCCTGAGGATGCCAGAGCGGTTGAACAACAGATTTTAGGAGGAAATGGAGGAGCCCGACATTTAAGCTAGCCGGCTAGGACCGGTGACGGCGACGCTGCTCTCGATGGGTTCTGTAGAAGGATTAAATGAAATATATTTTCGTGACTGGGGGCGTAGTCAGCTCCCTTGGTAAAGGATTAGCGGCGGCAGCCCTGGGAACATTGCTCGAACGCCGTGGGCTAAGAGTCACTCTCCAAAAATTCGATCCCTATCTCAACGTCGACCCCGGCACCCTGAGCCCGTTCCAACACGGGGAAGTTTACGTACTAAGCGACGGCGCGGAAACTGACCTAGATCTAGGTCACTACGAGCGATTCACGAGCTGCGTACTGACGCGGTCCAATAACGTGACCAGCGGACAGGTTTACGAGACCGTCCTGGCCAAGGAACGTCGAGGTGATTACTTGGGCAAAACCGTTCAGGTAATTCCGCACGTCACCGACGAAATAAAGGGCCGTATCGTTCGCAACGCTGAGGCTCAACCGAGCGATGTGATTATCACGGAGATCGGCGGAACCACCGGAGACATTGAAGGTCTACCTTTCCTCGAAGCGATCCGCCAATTTCAACTAGAGGCCGGCACGGAAAACGTGGTGATCATGCATGTCACGCTGATCCCCTACATCAAGGCGGCGGGTGAGCTCAAAACCAAGCCGTCCCAACAAAGCATCGCGAAGCTCCGCGAAATCGGGTTGCAACCCCAAGTATTGCTTTGCCGGACGGAATGGCCGTTGGACCTCGAGATCCGACAGAAGTTGGCGATGTATTGCAATGTTCCACTCCCCGCCGTCGTGGAAGTCCGGGATGTTGCCCACACCATCTACGAGTTGCCCCTGACTCTCCAGGAAGAAAAACTGGATGAGACGGTGTGTCGCGCCCTCCGTTTAGAGACTCCACAGGCCGACATGACTGACTGGCGCAGATTTGTGGAACGGGTCGTGCAGCCGCGTAAACACCTTAAGGTGGCAGTCGTTGGCAAATACATCGATTTACAGGATGCTTATAAGAGCATTTACGAATCGATGACTCACGCCGGCGCGGCTAATGATTGCGGCGTCGATATCGTCAAAATCGATTCCGAGGACATCGATCACGGAAATGCCGGCGATTTCTTAGGGTCCGTTGCGGGCGTTATCGTACCCGGCGGGTTTGGTGATCGCGGTGTTGAAGGAAAGATCCGCGCCTGTCGTTACGCAAGAGAACATCGCATCCCTTATCTCGGCCTTTGTCTGGGAATGCAGGTTGCCACCATCGAGTTTGCTCGAAACGTCTGTGGGTTGAAAGAAGCGAACAGCACGGAGTTCGACGAAAAAACAGGTGACCCTGTGATCTGTCTGCTAGAGGAACAAAAAGAGGTGCGAAACAAGGGAGCCTCGATGCGCCTCGGCAGTTGGCCCACCCAACTCGTCGCTGGCACACTCGCCCAACGGACCTATGGAACTGACCAGGCGGTTGAACGGCATCGACACCGCTACGAATTCAACCTCGAATATCGGTCGCTGCTGGAAAAACATGGCTTTGTCATCAGCGGCACTAGTCCCGACGGCCGTTTGGTCGAGATGATCGAGATCAAGGATCATCCCTGGTTTATCGCCTGCCAATTTCATCCTGAGTTCCTGTCGAAACCGAACTTGCCACACCCGTTGTTTAAGGGATTCGTGGCAGCGTGTCTGGCAAACTCCACGTAGGTCGGGTAGGAAGACTGTCCCGTCGCGGGCGGATTTTGCCGCGATTCTGTTTAGCCGCTTCCGACTTCGCCCCATATCCCCCTTTAGCTACGTCGGACAAGTCGCGGAAAAGTCGGACGCCGCGCACGAGC
>DASUWQ010000326.1:0-4447 GCA_036378375.1 Chthoniobacterales bacterium | reverse complement strand
GATGTACCCTTTCAGTTTCCTAGCGAGCTCGGCGGAAACCGGAATGTGGTCTGGCAGGATAAGCAGTCGATATTTACGAAACTCGCCGGCTGAGTCCAGGATATCGAATTGATGGCCGCCTTGCTCCAATATCCGGGTTGCTCCCCTGATAGCTTCCGGTAAGACACCATGTTCTCCCCCCGTGAATTCTTCCGGGGTTAAAACCCCGATCTCCGTCACAGCCTTCGCGCCGATACACCAAGGCTCCTTTTGTTCAATCTCCTGATAAACCTGACCGATTAAGGTGTACACATGCGGATCGAGCCGGCCGTCCGGGTGCAACTGGTCGCCGATCATACACTTGGCGCCATGGGTCAACATACGCAGACATTCATAGCGAAGCGCCTGCAGGTTCTTGAATGAATGGAAATCTCCCCATGACGTGTGGAATTTTCCGGTCATTCCAACACATTCTAATCCAAGGGTCCGGGCATATCGAATGGTCGCCGGGAAGTAGAGGTATCCCCATTCGCCACCGGGGAGGCTTTCTAACTCGAAGTGGGAGTAAGCATGATTGACCTGGCGATGGCGAGGGCCGATATGCCCGGCATTGTAGAAGATGGTGCAATGAGAGTTCCGGTCTCGGATGAACTTGGTCATTTCTTCTTTGAACTGATTAACCGTTTCAGTTCCGAAGCGTTCCGGTACCCCGGCGTCGCCAGGCTCTAAGCCTTTAGCTGACATTTTTTCGCGGCAGTAGCGACAGACGCAGGCGACTGGCCAGACAATGTCAAAGAATAGCCCATCGGTTGGAAACGTTTCCAGGACCTCTGCCGTCAGCTCTTTGAGAAATTCTCGGTAAGGTGTGTTGAGACAAAGTTGCTGGTAAAATCCGGCTTCAAACGGGGGAGTACCCACCAGGCAACCTTTCTTGTCCAAACAGACCCAGTCCGGGTGTCGCACCGCGGTGTAATAATCCCATTGAACGGTGATATAAATTGGCACTCGGATACCGTGCTGGTGACAGGCCTCTATCTGTTGATTGAGCAGGTCCTGTTTGAGAGCTGGGTGCTTGCGTTCAGGGAATTTCTTGGAGTCGAAGTAAAGCCAGCCGTGATGACAACGCGCAAAACAGGTGATGGAGTTCACTCTGGCTTTGATCAGAGTTTGCGCGAATTCCTCGGGTTCAAAATTAGATCCCACCTCCGGGATCTGTTCACTGGTGTGAAAATCCAGGTGAACCTGTCGGAACGGTAATTCAGATGCTGGCAACAGATTTTGTCCGATCATTTGTGTATCTCCAATTGTATCGGCAACGGTAAGGATGAGCTTTCTGCTCATTCGGCTAGGTCGAGACTTCTAAAGGGTCTCGCTAGCTTTCGAGTTGGAGTTTTGTGAACGCAAGCTCCTAGGAGCAAGATTGCGCGATTGTCGAATTTGGACGACAGAGCCGATCAGTGGTCAATCTACAGATTGTTGACGGCCGGTTTAAATGGTTGCTGATCTCCGTGACCTGTTTGCTGCTCGGCGCCTGTGCCCACAAACCCGCTCCGGCTGGGCCTCAGTATCCGGCGATTCCCGAACAATCCGTGCGCTTATTCGCTGCCGCCCCCAAACCTCCTTTCGCTCGGCTTGGTGTGGTGACGATTCAGGATCGTCTGGAAGCCATGTCGGGTGATACCTGGTCGCAGGTTCGCACCATGGCGGCACAGAGCGGCGCCAACGGTGTCTTCGTGCGGCAACAAAAGACTTTCTGGTATCGGGACCCGCGAACCAAACAACGCGTCAGAATCCAACGCACCGTTTATCAGCTCGTTTACATTCCTTGACCGCGAATGGACGCGAATCGCGAACGCGAATGAACACGAAAAAGAGAGGGTATAACCGCAGATGTACGCGGATCGACGCAGATAAGTCGATTGAGGACGATGGCGAGCAGGCTCCTGACGGCCGAACAATGCGACACTCCTGTAGTCCATCACGTCGGAGCGGAGTGAACACGATGCAACTGGCCGTAATATCTGCGTGAATCTGCGTCCATCTGCGGTTGTGCTCTTTTGCCTTCGCGCCCATTTGTGTCCATTCGCGGTTTATTCGTGTCCATTCGCGGTTATTATCCGCGGTTACTATGTCCGATTCAGGTTCACTCACCGCTGACGAAGTGATTCGATTGTTAGACCTCGAGGCGCACCCGGAAGGCGGGTATTACCGCGAAACCTTTCGAGATTCGACGAAAGTCGGGGAACGATCGACTTCGACGGCGATCTACTTTCTGCTGAAGCAGGGCCAGATCTCGCACTGGCACCGGATCGATGCGGTTGAGGTCTGGCATTGGTATAGTGGCGCTCCTCTTCGGTTGCAGATCCGAAATGCGGAAGGACCAGTTGAAACCGTTTTGCTCGGGAACGACTTGATGAAGAATGAACGTCCCCAAGCCATTGTTCCGGCACACGCCTGGCAGACCGCGGAGGCTCTGGGCGACTGGACGTTGGTGGGTTGCACCGTAGCGCCGGGGTTTGAATTTGCCGGCTTCGAACTAGCCTGAATCGCTTTCCGGTTCGTCCCGCGGTTGCGGGACGAGCCGCAAAGCGATTCAGGCTATAGCCTTTAACTTGGCTTTGGGTGCCCGCTTAAAGGCTGACTCATTTCTGGGCTTACCAAATCCCGGATTGCAGCCGCCGTCTTAGGGCCAATGCCGGGAACCCTTTCTAGTTCGTCGGCGGTTGCCGTGATGCAGGCTTGGACGCTCCCAAAATGGTCGAGCAATCGGTACGCACGGTCCGAGCCAACCGTTGGCAAGGTTGCCAGCAAGCGGAGCTCTTGAGTCCGTTTTCTTTTTGCTTTGTAAATTCGATACCGAGGTATGTCCTCGTGTAGTCTCGCGAATTGGTGGGCCGCGTAGACGAGGAGTTGGGCTGTTTCCTTGGGATCCAGGGAGCGAAAAACAGGAAGCTCGAAGATCAGCGTGAGCGTTATTACGGCTCCTTGCACAGCTTCGCGCCGGATACCCAGCGTGTTCCAGTCATCCGGGCCGCCTTCAATGATGAATCCGGCACGCAAGGGTTGCTCTGCCAATCGTTTAGCCTGTGAAAAGAGTCGCTGATCGACCAGTGACGCTGCGAAGTCCGAAGCGGTCTTGCGTTCGAAAATTGCTCCTTGTTCGACGATATAGTCGCCGGTGGACAGATCCTTCCATCGCAACTGGACGTCAGGAAAAGCCGAAAGATACTCCCAAACGCTCGACTGCTTCTCCCGGTAGTCAGCGATAATCTCGATTGGGTTCATCCAATTCCCGCAGAAGACGGAGCCGGTGAATTGCAGAATAAGGAACAATATCAACGTAGCCAGAATCGTCCTCGATGACGATCACAGTCCGAGCCAAGAGTGCGTGTTCTGCCGTCGGGATCGAATAGGCGAGATCAGAGTCGGCTTGGATAGCGAAGCTCCTAAACGGTCTTGCATAAAGTAGTTTTGCTATCTGGTCTCGCATTCGCCGATTCAAAAGAACGTCGTGTTACGTCTCCACGGAAAGGCTACTGATCGCAAAAATCGGAATAAAATGTTCCTCGTCTTCGCCGGTACCGTAAACGGTCACATTCGTTCCCTTACCGGACGGGTTAAGAGAAATATAATCTCCTGCTCGGATTCTAAGCGCTCGCCCGTCGTTTAAGTGCACGACGAAAGGCTGCCCGGAATGCTTCAGCTCCAAGAGTCTCTCCGCAATCGTCATGTCGGCACGCTTATTATGGGCGAATTCACCGTCGCTGACTAGAGAAGATGCGCCGAATGAATCCTATTGATGAAACACACCGGCACTACACCTTGCGTAGGCTAAAAACGCAAAACCATTACCCAGAGTGAGCCGGGGCCGCAGCAATTGTGACTCCGGTGTCTTCCACTAATCATTTCTCACCTCTCACTTCTCACCAAGAAGTAGCCTTCTCCTGCGGCTTAATCACAGGAGAAGGTTATCCTCCTTTCTCGTTGGTTTGCTCGTTGCTCTTACTCTTCGGAAGCGTTTTCAGTGGGAGCCGCCGAGGTTTTCTTAGCTCGCAGCCGGGCGATCCGTTCGGTGTTAGCGGTTTCCCAAGCTTGGGCCTGGTCCGGAGTTAAAACGGCTTTCACGTTGGTGATGTATTGGTCGTGTAACTCTTTTCGTTTGGCTCTCTTTTCGGCTGTGGTGGCGCTGGCATCCGCTTTCACGGTTTGTACGGCGTCGACGTAGTTACTGATGATAGGTGTGACCTTAGTTTCCTCGTCTGAGGTTAAGGTGACACTCTTTCGCAGCATGGTGAGCTCCCGCTTCTTAAGGGAGTCAGGAGAAACCGGACGCCGCTTGGGGGAGTTGGATACCGCGGATGCGCTGGGTTCCGAGCTAACCTCGGACTGAACGCCGGTTTTGGGTGCTGGCGTTTGGTCGACCGGATCTGCGTAAGCCGAAACCAGGGTTCCGGCAACGAGAGCCGTC
>DASUWQ010000325.1:0-3389 GCA_036378375.1 Chthoniobacterales bacterium | reverse complement strand
AGCTTGAGCTCGATCGTTCCGTCGGGCAGACCTTGCTCACCCCACAGATAAGCGATTTCGCCGGAGACCTTACCGCCAACGGTGCGGTTAGTATTCTTAACGCGATAGCTTAGAGAAACCGGCACCTGATCGTTAATGGCCTCGCGGGCATCCTGCAGGATTACATCGTCTAATCGCCGGCCCCAGGGCGGATCATTTCGATCCCACGTATTGTGCCGAACGATGGTGTCATCGTCTTTGGCCACGTTCGCCAGCAGACGTGTAAGGTTCAGTTTGTTGGCTTTGGGATGATCCTTAACCTCGCGTTGGCGCAAGAATTCCACCCGGCCGACTAATTCGTTAAATGTCGCTAGACCGAGCTGCGCCATGATCTCGCGCACGTCCTGCGCGACGGCGTTGAAAAAGTTAACCACGTACTCCGGCTTACCTTTGAACTTCGCTCGCAGCCGTTCGTCTTGGGTGGCAACGCCGACCGGGCAAGTGTTCAGATGACATTGGCGGACGTAAACGCATCCGGAAGCAATCAAAGCCGTAGTGCCAAAGTTGAATTCCTCGGCCCCCAACAGTGCCGCAAACACAATATCTTCACCGGTCCGTAGACCTCCATCGGCCCGAAGAACAATCCGGTTACGCAGACCGTTCAGCAACAAAACCTGATGCGCTTCCGAAACACCGAGCTCCCAAGCACTGCCTGCATGTTTGATGGAGCTCAACGGCGAAGCACCGGTTCCGCCTTCGTGTCCGCTGATTAAAATGATGTCCGCGTGCGCTTTGGCTACGCCGGCAGCGATCGTGCCGACGCCAGCCTCCGCCACCAGCTTAACGCAAACCTTCGCCCGCGGATTGACCTGTTTGAGGTCGTAAATCAGCTGAGCCAGATCCTCAATCGAATAGATGTCATGATGGGGCGGCGGCGAAATCAAAGGAACACCCGGCGTGCTCTTTCGCAGCCTCGCGATTAACTCGCTGACTTTGTGTCCAGGTAGCTGACCGCCTTCTCCCGGCTTCGCGCCTTGCGCCATCTTAATCTCAATTTCTTTGGCGGCTGCGAGGTAGGTAGCGGTCACGCCGAACCTTCCCGCAGCGACCTGCTTGATTGCGCTATTCGGCCAATCACCGTTCGGTCGCCGATGAACTCGCTCCGGGTCTTCACCGCCCTCGCCGGAATTGGACTTACCGCCGATTCGATTCATGGCGATGGCCAGACATTCGTGGGCTTCCGGGCTCAGTGCTCCCAGAGACATGCCTGCGGTCGTGAACCGCCGACGGATTTCCTCGATCGGTTCGACTTCATCGAGCGGAATTGGCTGGCGCCCACTTGGTGCCAGTTCCAACAAGTCGCGAAGTGCATTTGGGCGTGCCGCTCTAATGGCGTCAGCGTAGGCTTTGTAATCCTCCGGCTTATTCGATTTTACAAAGGTATGAAAATTCTTAATGACTGGAGGCGTGATCGCGTGCCCTTCGCCCTGACGCCGGAAACGGTAGAACCCCGGGTCATCCAACGACACGCTGGCAGACCCCTCTTCGGGTAGCGCCTTGGCATACGCTTTTTGGTGCCGGGTGAGCGTCTCAATCGCGATCTCCCGCAAACCGATGCCGTCCACCTTTGACGGAGTCCCGGCGAAACATTTGTCGATCAGGTCAGAGCTGAGACCGATCGCCTCGAAAATCTGGGCTCCCCGGTAACTCCCGATAACCGAGATACCCATTTTCGACATGATTTTCAGGAGCCCTTTTTCGATAGCAAAGCGATATTTTCTGGCCGCTTTCTCAAAGGTGGCGTCTTCGCCGAGTTCTCCTTGGAATAGTAACTCGCGGATGGTTTCAAACGCGAGATACGGGCAAGCGGCGCTGGCTCCGTAACTGATCAAACAAGCAATCTGATGAACGTCTCGGGCTTCGCCGGTTTCGGCGATCAGGCTGCACTTCATTCTTTTGCCAACCCGAATCAAGTGATGATGCACCGCACCGACCGCGAGAAGCATCGGAACCGCGACTTTATCGTGCTCGACACATTGATCGGAGAGAATCACCAGCCGGCATCCTGCGTCGACAGCGTGCTCGGCTTCGACTGAGATTCGATTCACCGCTGCCTCGAGCCCGGCGGGTCCTTCGCTCTCGGACCAACAAACCTGAATGGTAACCGCTTTATGTTCGGGATCGGAGAGGTGCTTTAAAGCCTCGAGTTCATGAGGGAACAAAAGCGGCGACTCGGAAAATACGAGCTTGGCGTGGTCCGATGTCTCGCCAAACAGATTGCGCCGCCAGCCCATTGGGGTGGCGAGCGACATTACTAACCGCTCCCTGATTGGATCGATCGGAGGGTTGGTAACCTGGGCAAACAACTGGCTGAAATAGGTGTAGAGCAACCGCGGCTGTAACGAGAGCACCGCGAGAGGGGTATCATCGCCCATTGACCCTACTGCTTCCTGACCGTCCTTAACCATCGGCTTAAAGACCATGTCCAGCTCTTCGCTGCTGTAGCCGAAAGCGACCTGGCGCTGGCTTAATCCTAAAAGATCCAGGTCATTTGCCGGTTCGGAGACGGTGCGTCCCGCAACCTCCTGCAACCGGAGGAGGTTAGTCTTGACCCAGTCCATGTAGGGTTTGCGTTTCGCCAATCGTTCTTTGATTTCGGTATCGCGCAGCAGCACTCCGGCCTGAGTATCAACCGCGACCATGGTCCCCGGAGCCAATCTGCCTTTTTCGATGACCTCGGCTTCGTCGAGCTCTACGCAACCAACTTCAGAAGCCAGAACGAAGATGCCGTCCTCGGTTAGCTTATAGCGAGCCGGCCGAAGTCCGTTGCGGTCCAAGCAAGCTGCTGCCACCAGGCCGTCACTGAAGACGAGCCCGGCTGGGCCGTCCCAGGGTTCGTTAAAGCAGGCTTGATATTCGTAAAAAGCTTTGACCTCGGGCGACATGAGCTCATCTGCTCGCCATGCGGGCGGAACGAGCATCGTCATCGCATGGAGGAGGTCCCGGCCCGACATGGTCAATACTTCAAGCGCATTATCCAGACTGGCGGAATCAGAGCCCCCAGGTTGGATAATCGGTTTTAACAGGTCGATATCCTGTTGCCAGAAATCGGCCATCAGCTCGGATTCGCGGGCGCGCATCCAGTTGCGGTTCCCCCGGATCGTATTGATCTCACCGTTATGGGCGAGAAACCGGAACGGCTGGCTCAACGACCAGGTCGGGAAAGTATTGGTGCTGTACCGTTCGTGGAACAGGCAGATGGCGGTTTCGTACTCAGGATCGCCGAGATCACGGTAGAATTTCTCCAATGAAACCGCGGTAAGCAGACCTTTATAGACCAGAACGCGATGAGAGACAGAATTGATGTAGAACTGGCGGATGTTGTCTAACTGAGCCCGTTTCTCAATCTC
>DASUWQ010000324.1:0-21812 GCA_036378375.1 Chthoniobacterales bacterium | reverse complement strand
TGTTGGGGTATTGCTGAATGATCGTCTGCATCTTCTGGAACGCTTCCGCCTGGTTCCAGTTGGCGCTTTGAGCGGCGACCTTCTTGAGCTTTGGATATTGACTCAAGGTATCGTTGTAACCTTTCGACCGGATCCCAGCATTGGTATCGGTCTCTTTTCCGATCAATTCAACGTAATCGCCTTGTTCTCCCATTACCTTGGCGAATTCTTCAGCGCCCAGAGTTGCTCCTTGATAGTTATTTGACACCAACTGGGCGGCCGCAACGCCGTTCGCGTTGATTTCCCGGTCTATCAGAAATGACGGAATACCGGCTGCTTTCGCCTTTTTCACCGCTGCAACCGTGGCGTCTGCACCTGCGTTATCCAAAATGATTGCCGCTGCTTTCCGAGCAATGGCCGTATCGAAGAGCTGATCCTGTTTTACCGGGTCATCGTTGTGCACGAGAACCAGTGTGTCGTAACCCATGGCTTTCGCTTTGGCGTCAGCCGCATCGGCCTCCGCTTTGAAGAAGGGGTTTTCTGGGGATGGAACGATAATCGCAATCAGCTTTTTCTGCTGCGCGACCGCGGGCATCGCTCCTGCCGTAAGCAGGAGCGTCGGAATTGCCAATAATCTGACAATTGATTTCCAGTTTAGGGATTTTTTTGTGGGCATAGTAGGTTTGGATTTGGATTGGGGGTTTAAGGGGATGAAACATTTCGTTCTCGTACTCGTCGTCGTTCTCGTCCTCGAATCCGGGCGAGCGGAGTGATGGAGTATTGGAGTGATGGAGTATGGGTGCTGGTCCCTTCGCTTTTTTTTGTGCTTTTTGCGCCTTTTCGCGGCTATTTCCGAGTTCGGTTTCTCATGCGCGTTTAAGAGCTAGCCGCTGCTGGAACCGCTCCTGCAGTTGATCCAGAACGACGGCCAGAATGATCACAAATCCGGTGATTACCTTTTTCCAAAACTCTTGTACGCCAAGGAGGACTAGTCCGTTGGTGAGCACGCCAATGACCAAGGCGCCGACAATGGTTCCCCACATCGTGCCTCGCCCTCCGGCCAGCGATGTACCGCCTAGAACCACGGCGGCGATCGCATTCAGCTCGTAGCTTTCACCTACTGCCGGGTGAGCCGCCACCAATTGAGACGCGGTGATCAACCCAGTCATGGCGGCACAAAGACCACAAATCATGTACACGCCCATTTTGATGCGATTGACGTAGATCCCGGAAAGCTCAGCAGCGCGTTCATTTCCGCCGACGGCATAGACTTGGCGACCAAACGGCGTCTTCCCCGCGACAAACGCGGCCACCGCCGCGAAAATCACCATAATCCAAATTACGATCGGAATCCCCAGCAGGCTGCCGGCGCCAAGAATCGGGAAGCCGGTGTTACCGAGCTCAGGCTTACCCACCAGATTTGGAAAGGTCGCGCCATCGTTGCTTAACTGAGCGGCGCCCCGGGCAACATAAAGCGTTCCTAAGGTGGCGATAAATGGCGCTACGTTAAACCGGGTGATGAGGATTCCGTTAAACGCTCCTACCAGTACTCCCAGGCAAAGACAGAGTACAATTACCATCGGGATATTGAAGTAAAGCACAACCCCAAGCGGCGGAATCTCGACTCCCCGATTGATTAACAACCCGGACATCATCGCAGAAAAGCCAACGGTAGAACCAACCGACAAATCGATCCCACCGGTTAAAATGACAAAAGTCATGCCCACGGCCATGATCGCGTTGATGGCAGTCTGGCCGACCAGAATGATGAGATTCTGCTCGGTGAAGAACGAGGGAGTTAGCACCGAAAAGATGCCGATCAAAACAAACAGGGCGATCAGCGCGCGTAGACGGAACAGAAAGACTCCTAACGAAAGTCCGAACGCCTTGGATCCGGCAGAAGAGGCAGGAGGAGCAATGGAACTCATTGAACTTAATTAATTAAAGAACCGCAGATCAAGACTAGAGATTGAACATTGCGCTTGAGCTAAGTCGCACCGTGGCGGCCCCACAGTTTGCCCTGTGCTCTTTCGCGCGAGGCGACTGGAAAGCGAAATCTGTGTAATCTGCGTAATCTGTGGATATTTCATCTTCGGTATCTCGGCTTAATTTGTTTGACCGGCGGGGACCGGGTGCTCGGTCTGTTGGCGCGCGCCTGCGGCCAAGACCAAGGCTTCCTCAGTTAATTCATGGTGAAGGAATTGACCGGTGATTTTGCCTTTCGAGAGGACAATGACCCGATCCGGAATCGTAAACATCTCGGGCAACTCTGAGGATACGAACAAGACGGCCAACCCTTTCTCGGCCAGCCCATTCATAATCCCGAATATCTCCGCTTTCGCCCCAACATCGATCCCGCGGGTAGGTTCATCTAACATCAACACTCGTGGCTGAGTCAGCAGACTCTTAGCAATAACTACCTTCTGCTGATTTCCTCCGCTCAAGGCGGTGATCGATTGCTTTGGGCTGTGGGTCTTGATCGCGAGACTGCGGATCATGGTATTGATCTCTTCCGCTTCCCGTTTTTCCGACAGCCAGAACCAAGTCACCAGACGGTTCAGGTTTGCCAAAGTAATGTTTTGGGCGACAGATAATTTCTGTACCAAGCCGAGACGTTGCCGATCCTCCGGCACCAACACCAGACCGAGCTCTATCCGGTCGCGCACGGTCTCGTGCAGCAGCCGTCTACCATTCAACCAGATCTCTCCGCTGGCTTCGGGATGCAGACCCATCAGACATTCGAACAGCTCCGTTCGTCCGGCGCCCATCAAACCGAAGATTGCCAGAATCTCACCCCGATGAAGGGTTAAAGAGACGTTCTCGAGAGTGAATCCGCTGCCCACTCGTGGGAGAGTGAGATTCTTGATTTCTAAGACCGGCGGCTCGTCCTTTGAGATGGCTGCGGTCCGATGTCTGGGGGCATTGACATTGCGCCCTACCATTTTCTCAATCATCCACGGAACCGTGGTTGATCGGGCCGGTGCGGTTGCCGCCAGTTTTCCGTCTCGCAAAATCGTGACGTAATCCCCGATGCGCAGCAATTCTTCCAATTTGTGAGAGATATAGATGATGGCGACCCCGTCCGCTTTTAAGTCGGCGATAATGCGGAACAGCGCCTCCGTTTCTGCGCTGGTTAGAGCGGAGGTCGGTTCATCCATGATTAAGATCCGGACGTTCTGCGACAATGCTTTGGCAATCTCGACGATTTGTTGCTGCCCCATCCGCAAGTCGCGCACCAATGTTCCTGGCTTTAACGGCTGCTCCAACCGGTCCAACAGTTCCGCCGTGATTTCCTCCTGCTGGCGATGCTGCACCACTCCGTTTCGAGTGATTTCCCGGGCAACGAAGATATTTTCCGAGATGCTGAGGTTCGGATAGAGATTCAGTTCCTGAAAGATAATCCCGATCCCGGCCTGGGCAGCCTCGCGCGTTGATTTGAATTCGACCGGTGCCCCTTTGAGCAACAGGCGCCCGGAGGTCGGTCTATCGACTCCGGCGAGGATCTTCATCAAGGTCGATTTTCCCGCTCCGTTCTCTCCGATCAGCACATTGACGGCCCCGGCGTAAACCGTAAAATCTACGCCATCCAAAGCGACCGTACCGGGGAACCGTTTCGAGACCTTTTCAGCCACCAGCACCGGTTCAGCACCGTTTGCCGGGTTTTCGATGTCGGATGAGTTCGTCGCCGCCATCTAAAGACTGATTTTGACCGGCGTGATCAGCACCGGCGATTTGGAGTGTGGGTCGAAAGTAAAGGCGCCGTAGAATGTCACCGTCTTGCCGGCCAGGGAAGCAGCCGGAGCGGCGGAAAAAGCCCCCTTTAACGCCCGGCTATTCATCTCCTTGGAGACATCCGCGTAATCGAGCTGGTTCTCAAACTGGTTAAACGAGACCAGCCCGGTTGCGTCTCGCAAAGCGGTGCCGCGAACCACCGGACCGATTTGCAGCGCCACTTTTTCGTTTAGCCCTGGGATCTCAATGTTAGCAGTGCCGGCCGCAGACTCGGTATTAACCTCGGCCACCTTACCTGTCCCCTTCACCATATAGTTATAAGGGTTGGTCGCTTCCCTCCGGCCATATTTTTCACCGGCCGCATTGGGATCAGAGCGAATCTCCGGGAGTATCTTCGCGATGTCTTGTGCCTTTTGGTCAAAGACAGGCCCGAGTTTATCCCAGATGCCATCAACAAATTTCGCGGCCGCGCTTTCTGTCGGTTGAAAACCGGCTCCTCCGCCGGCGCCTTCATGTCCGGGAAGCGGCCGCACGACAAAAGGCGGTTTAATCGCGAAGAGAATACCGATCAGCAATACAACGGCTGCCGCGATTGCGGCCCGCACCCGCGTTCTCTTTCGCCCGGTAGCAGGTGCAGGCGATTGAGGATCATTGGTGACGGAAGACGTCATAGCTGAGTTCCGAATGAAAGAGAGGCAGGCCGCATTCGATGATTAAAGAGGGGGTTTCTTAGCGCAAAACGGAAACGTATATCTATACATTAACCGTTATAAAATCGCAACCAGCAGATCATGCCCCAGAGTCAGCGTCAAGCACCTTTCCGCCCTTTTTTCTGTCCTAAAATGATGGTTGTCGATCGGGAGTGCAAACCGGTCGATCGCGCAATTCCCACGACCGCGCAGAAGAAAGTTGACAGGCAAATGGTCGATTTTGTACTATTTAAACTAGTGTGAATAAATATTCAAGTCTATCGCATTTGGGAAGTTCCCTGGAAGGAGCCCCTTCCTATTACTGATCCGGGTCTGTTCAAGGCGCTTCTCACATCAAACCCAAATACATACTATGAAAACCTGCTTCCTCCCACGAACTGCGACCAAGTCGCTCGTTCGATCGGCCAGCTTAAGTTGCATCATCACTCTGATCGCAGCTTTCAGCCCGGTAACCAGACTCACCGCTCAGAGCCAGACAGGATTGTCATCACCAAATCCCGCAGCTCTCTCTCTGGCCAATGCCGAGCGCGCGCAGGAACCCACATTCCGGTTCATTTACATGGATGACGACGAGATCGATGGGGTCTCCGAGTTTATGCGGTTCCTACTCTATGCGAACGATTTCGCCGATAGCCTTCTCGGTATCGTATACACCAGTTCGGAGTTCCACTATCGAGGAGAACCCCACGCGAACCCGCCTATCCCGCCTTACAGGTGGAGCGGAGGAGACCTGCCGCCCGGTGTTAATCGAATCAAAGTTTATCAGAACATTTTCACGGGGACCGGATACTTCGGGCGGTTCGGCGGGTACGCGAAAGCCTATCCCAGCTTAGTCAAAAATGATCCTCGTTATCCAACGCCTGAACATCTGCTCAGCCTCGTGAAAGTCGGTAACGTCGATGATGTTGGGGAAATGTCGAAAGTGACCGAAGGTTCAACGTTCATTAAGAACGCGTTGCTCTCCGACGATCCAAGGCCGCTTTGGCTTGTCACCGGTGGCGGAACCAACACGATCTGTGCGGCTCTGAGCCAGCTGGCCGAACAGTATCAAAACACTCCTCAATGGAACGCGATCCGGAAACATGTTATCGCGACTACCCATATCTATATCATCCTGAATCAAGACAATACTTTCGGGGACTACATCAAGGTCTACTGGCCTGATCTCAACGTGGTTCTTAATCGCAATCAATTCTGGACGTTCGCCTATCCGTGGCAACTATTTACGACTCCGCAGGAGCAAACGTACTTCGAGGCACCATTCGAGGCCCAAATTGCCCGGGGCACTATGCTGTCAGTGTATCCATTGGCTTCTAACGGATCGCTCAACAGTGATGGAGATGCGCCGATGTATTTTCAACTCCTCCCAACAGGTCTCCGGAGCATCGAAAATCCGACCTGGGGTGGCTGGGGTGGCCGTTTCGAGCAGGTTATCCCCAATGGATGGTGTGACGTGCCTGCCGACTTTATTAATCCTAATGATGGTTTCGCGGGCTTTCCGCCAAAAACCCCGTATGTGACAGATTCCGGTTCTGGTTCTACGTCCGCTTTGGTGCAAGAAGGATATCCGCAAGGTCGTTGGGTACCCGCTATACAGAACGATATGTTGGCACGATCCGAATGGCAGTTCACGGACTACGCTCACGCTAACCATCCTCCAGTCGTCTTCATACCACTGGCCCAACAGAATATCTCTGCGGCGCCGGGACAGTCGATTCAGCTATACGGCCAGGCTTACGATCCGGATGGAAACGAGCTCACAATCAACTGGTGGCAGTACCTGGAAGCCGGAACCTATCCAAAGCAGGTAACAATTCAAAACTCAACGGGCCTTACTCCAAGTCTGGTTGTACCAGCAGATGCGGTGAGTGGACAGACCATCAACATCATTCTGGAAGTCACTGACAACGGCGTTCCACCGCTAACGCGGTACCAGCGCGTGGTCATCACCTGCGAGTGACGCTGCGGCGCCGCTCGTAAATCCGGCTCAAGAGCCAGTGGGAGTATTCTTGCTGGCTCATTCTGCCAGCTTGCGCATGACCGGTCTGTACTTCTGATAGGCGCGCTCTGTCTCTTTCCGCGCCTCGTCATTTGACAAAGTACGAACCTTTTTCGGTTGGTCTCCGGACTTCCGATTAGGGAGCGGCTGAGCCTTTCTTATCAATTGTTTTGCCAGCGCCACATTCACAGCATGCCCGAATATGCCTCACGAATCAACCGGAGGTTCCCTCCCGCGGGCTGGGCTCACCGGATACGTGCCGAAGTAGGCTTGCTATGTAGCCAGCAAATGGAAGTGCGCTCCGAGCACTATTGCAATAAAGGCAAAAACTCGTGCGACTGTAGGCGCTCGTTCGGATTCCAGAAAGTGAGCGAGAGGATCAAAGATGCATTTTTCAAGGATCAAGGCCCCTAACCTTAGAATCTGCACAGCCACGACCACAAAAAGAAAAAGAAGATCGATTCGCAGTATAAAATTAAGGACCCCAACTGAAGAAGAGAAAAACGGGACGGAAACTAGAGCGAGGTGAGCGCGCGCGAGCTGAAGCAGCCAAGCTAAAAATATTAGATAACCGATACAGCCGCCAATAAGCAACAGCGGAACCAAATTTCCGGTTTTTCCCGGCCTGTCTTCATGCCCCCCAAACCAACGTGTTAAAAGCCTAAATCTTCGGACTACCTGGGCGCATGCGCGGAGTCTTTCCGGCCCAATCAGATCCACGATGAGTGTTGCGCCACCCAGGAATTCCAAGAACAATCCGATTCTCTCCCACCAAAGCATTTTGAGCCCCCATAGGGCTTGTTCGTGCAGAGTATGACCCGATGCCCATTGGCTCCACGCCTTCCATAGATCTTGCCACAGCCACAGCAAAATCCTAACCCATCTCCACACCCAATCTAATGCTGATGCAATCATCGTAGTCCGCCTTTGCGAGTCTTGGTCGCGATAGGATTCTCAGTCGAGAATATTTGTTCTTATTCGAGAACACAGACGCAAATCAATCCATCTAGCAGTATTGTTGCCGGTCCCGTTGTGTAACTGGCCGTGGGCACCAGGGCCTTCTCGACACCAACCGGTCATTTGTTCTCGATGAACCCAGTCGGCTATTGCCCTGGCTGTCCCGCTTACTGCTCGCCAAATCGGCGGAAGTACAGGCGTTTTGCTATCCAGGAGTTCGACACGTCGGCAAGGTTCATGGCCTCAGAATGCTCCCAAAAACCGCTTGCAGTGCGCGAGGTGGAGTCCTATATACACAGCTCGCGAAATTCGCCGCCCTAGCTGTTCAGGGCGGTGTGGAACCGCAGACCGAGAATTGCGAACGGCGAACCGCGAAAACCCTCATTACGGGTAGGTACCGAAGCGGCCAAACGGGGCAGACTGTAAATCTGCTGGCTCACGCCTTCGCTGGTTCGAATCCAGCCCTGCCCATACTTCGCCACCTCGCAAGCTCCGCGGCTTCGTATGGCAAGCCCTACTTCGCCGGAGCTGAACGTGCGCCCGGCCTAAAAACTGGCGAAGTATGCCCTTCGTAGCTCGGCTAACCGAGCGTAGGAGGGCCTTTACGCGACTTTACGAATACCGTCGATGGCCCAATGCCAGGTTACTTCGAAAAGCTCTTCGATCCGTTTTTTTGTCGCCAACTGATTATAACATAAATATATTCTGCTTCGGAATAGCATCTGCGATGCACCCCATCTGATGCACTTCGTTTACATAATCGTCTCTGTGTCGCAACCGGACCGCTACTACGTCGGCCTGGCGGAACACGTCCGCCAGCGCCTCGGCCAGCATAACCAGGGCATAGTACGGTCGACCGCTGCTTTCAGGCCCTGGCGCTTGCGAACTGCCATTTGCTTCTCCGACAGGACCCGCGCTGCAGATTTTGAACGGTATTTGAAAACCGGCTCGGGTATCGCCTTTCTCAGGAAACGCTTCGTTTAGCCATACTTCGCCACCTCGCAAGCTCGGCGGCTTCGTATGGCAAGCCCTACTTCGCCGAAGCAAAGCGCGCGCCCTACACTAGACCTGGCGAAGTATGCCCTTCGGAGCTCGGCTAACCGAGCGTAGGAGGGCAGGCACCGCTCCTAGCACCGAACTGTCGAACTGGCTAATACCGCGAAGGAGTCTTACAAAAAAAGACATCAATCTAGGCGTTTTGCAGTCGCAAGATATCACAACATAAATATATTCTGAATTAATAGACCAAATCCGTGATGCATTTCGTCTACGTTATCGTCTCAATCCCATGTCCGGATCACTACTACGTCGGACTGGCTGAGAACGTCCGCCGGCGGGTCGGTCATCATAACCAGGGCATAGTACGGTCGACCGCTGCTTTCAGGCCCCGGCGCTTGCGAACCGCCATATGCTTCTCCGACAGGACCCGCGCTGCAGATTTTAAACGGTATTTGAAAACCGGCTCTGGAATCGCGTTTCTGAGGAGACGTCTACTCTGATTCACTCCCCTTCGCCTTTCGGCCTCATGCTTACCTCAGTGGTGATCCTTACGAAACGATCTTTAGACCGTGCGGTAAAAACACTCTAAAATCTTCCCTATTCGAGGTCGCCAAACTCGCCCCGATGACAATCGCTGTAGCCGCAATCATCGTATCAGTTCTTAGACGTCGAATTCTACCAATGGCATTAAAGAGGCGAGCGGCTTCGGCTGCTTGGATTTCTTCAAACGCGGCAACCCCACCAGAAAGAAATGCCGAATGACACGGATCTGCAGATCACTGACCGGGCCGCAGAGAAACTCATACCAGGCAGGAGCCGCTGTTAATAGAATCTCTCCATGCTGTCGCCATTGAACTAATTCGTCGGATTCGCGCACACCACGGAGTAGACCGCGGACCAGGTAGTTGGTATCCAGACAAATCAATGCCCCCTCCAGCGCCTTCGATCTTTGTAGACCTGAGCCAGATAGATTTCAGCCTCTTTAGCATCGAGCGGGTCGGATTCCTGCATCTCCCGGAGCATAGCAACGGGATCCGAACTATCGGGGTCTGGTCGAGCCTCGGCCTCCGTCACCGCGCGCCGCACCACCTCCGCTTGGGAAACCTGCCAACGTGCAGGAAGTCGTTTCAATCGACGGATGGTCTCGGCGTCGAGAGCGAAAGTGGTACGATGGGTCATAACAGCCATACCATCATTCCATACCATCATTTTTCATTTGTCCATTCGTACCCATTGTTCTTCCGGCAATCGCCAATAAATCCCTTTTTCTCTAGTCAACATCCGGTAACCGACTAATTCTCGCCGAAGCGTCGCGCTATCCCAATATCGAGTTTGCAGAATCTGATTCACTTCGGGTTCCCGATACCGGCGATCGAGGTCAAAGTGCGCAGCTAGCCACGCTAAGACCGGGTAACGCTTCTTCCGCGAGGCGGGGATCAACCGCAGCCGGCCGTCCGATTCCAGATAATTTTGGATCAGGCGGTCAGGCTTTTCCGCCCTCGCCTGACCGGCCCAATGAGCAACGTTTTGCCGGGAAAGGACGGATTTGGCCAAAGGGGCGAGTTCTGAAGGTTCGAAGTCGTACCAGTGTAGATTTCCTTCGACCCGTAAGGTGACCAAGCCTGCGTTCCGCAGCAGACCGAGATGATGCGAAGTGGTCGGCTCAGTCAGACCGAGCAGACTGGCCAATTCCTGCACGGTTCGAGCCCGTTGCGCTAAAAAGCCGAGTAAACGCAGCCTGCTTTCATGCGCTAACGCCTTAAAGAAACGCAAAAGGGCAGCGATTTCCGTCTCGGTCAAACCAGCTAATTAGACACATTTCTAATTAGATGCTAGTGAAATTGACAACACACCGCTGGATCTCGCTCCTACCGGAGCTTGCCGCAATTTTGCGGTCGCGCAGCTATAAATATTTCGCCCCTACGGAGCTCACTCCCCACCGTGCTGCCCATCCCTAGATCGATCATCACCACGGCATCGACACTTTTCTCATGTCTACCATTACAGACGGAACCCGATTGGCCAATCTTGTTCGCGAGACAAATTGTGATGGAACAGGTGGTACCAGAAGCGGCGAGACACCTGGGCGTGAGCCGAACGACGTCTCGTGACTCGGCTCCCGAAGGCATCTTGGGCGAATTCAATGAAACTTCGTGGGCGCTGCCCAGTAACATTTTCGATATCTGAGGTGATCGAACTGACATGAGCAGCCCGCCCTTCTTGAATCCTGGTGTATAGCTCGCTCAAAGCATCAATGTGCCAATCAGGTAGCCCCTTTTCCGCGAGTGCCGATCGAAAACTCGACAGATCAGGTGACACAAACCGGATCCGTTTGCCAATTGTTTGGCCAAGCAAATTGCTGATGCGCTCGCCACCAATCGCTTCCCGACCGGTCAAAGTGAGAGCTTGATCGTCAAAATCTCCGCTGGCCACGGCTACCGCGACGTCCGCGATATCGCGAACATCGACATAGCTGATCGAGTGGTTTGCGATCGGCTCTGCGTAAACCCCGGCTTCGATTGACGCCCTCTGCAGGAGCACGTTCTGTATGAAAAAGTTAGCGCGCAAGATCACGTGCGGGATGTCCGATGCACGTAGAACATCCTCGATATCGGCGTGCCAGCGGGCAAAGGCCGAGATCGGGCAAACGAACTGTGCGCCGATCACCGACAACTTGATAATTCGCCGGACACCGGCTTGCTTTGCGGCGTCGATCAGACCGACCTCACGTGTTACCTGGTTGGGATGGCTTGGAGTGATCAAGCCCAGCGTGTGGATTCCCTCTAGGGCCGGTTGGTGGGTCGAGGCATGGTCCAGCTCGAGGCGGGCATACTCTGATCCAGGGCGCTTGGCTAATCGCTCCGGGAAACGGACGAGGTTTCGAACGGTGAACCCCGCAGCGATGAAGGCGTTGGTCCAAGCAGCAGCATTTTGTCCGTTGGACCCGATGATGGCGACATTCGTGTTCATTCTGATCGTTCCTTTAATTTCGAGTGTTGGGTAACCGAGCCGAACGGCCGGTTCGGCGCGTCGCAGGTCCAGTAAACCAGCCCGGTGACAGCCTTATGTCAGGAGGGTTTGGCTCGTTCTCGTACTCGTCGTCGTCCTCGAGAGGCGGTGCTAGCAAATACGGGTCCGACAAACAAAAGGGTATTCGCGGAGACCGAATCCCTCGATCTTTCAAAAATACTGGGTGCCACACCCTCAAAATCGAGGACGAGGACGAGAACGATTAAGACATGGGACGCGCCAAACGGTCGAACGAACTTGCGGCGTCCCGAAGCATCCTCGGAAAGGCGTCGCATTCGGCGTGCCGGTAATCAATGTGTCATCGACCGAGAATTGAGCGCAGGGCGTGTCGTGTGCCACAACCGCACGCCCGGAAAAATCGTCACGCGTCCGTTGAGTTGCACGTTTTGGGTTGCAACGCGTTTCTGGGAGCCGCGGCTAACACGCGATTCCGGCCAAACGAGCTAAGCTCAAAGAAGCACGTTCTTGGCAAGGATCGCGGAATGCGGCTCCCCTCCGATCGTCCATCCTTACCCGCAGAAGCCTTACGCTCGGCTCAGTTCCGGCACCAGTTCTATATCCTCCACAAGAGGATCCGGCAGGGGCAGTACCACCGGCTTCTTCAGCGGAATGAAAGGAGCAAGGTCGAGAATTGCGTCGTGGAATTGGATCAGCGTGCTTCTGTGTCCCACGCTCACCACGGTCGGTTGCCAGGGAGCCGACCTCAACAACCCGTAGAGACGCGCTTCGCCGGCCTCATCAAGTCCCGAAGTCGCTTCGTCCAGGAAAAGCAACGCCGGTTCCGCCAACAATACTCGAGCAAATGCTAGCCGTTGTTGTTCTCCGAGTGACATCCGCTGGCCCCAATTATCAACCACATCGAGCTGTGATGCGTAAGATCCCAGGCCCACTTCGCCAAGAGCCGCCCCAAGCTCGGCTGCGGTAAAGCTTTTGCCGTCCGTCGAAGGATAACTCAAAGCGTTCGCCAACGTGCCTTGAGGCAGATACGGTCTTTGCGGGACCAGCAACATCCGACCTTCACCGATGCGAATATTACCGCGACCAAAGGGCCAGATTCCGGCAATGGCCCGCAGCAATGTGCTCTTACCTGTTCCGGTAGGGCCTGAAATCAGCAGGGCTGAACCCTTGCGCGGATGGCACGAAACACCTCGTAAAAGCGCGCTCCCGTCCGGAAGATCGAGATCCAGATCTTCGACCGACACACTGACACCGCTCCGCCTGATAGCGATGCGATGATCCGTTTCCGCCGCTTCCCGAAGTTCTTGCAGTTTCCGGTCAAATCCGACTAACCGTTCCGTAACCGCCAACCAGGCAACGATATCCGAATACGCGGTAATGACATAGGAAAGTCGATCGCTTACGTAGATGAACGCGTTAACCACCTGCATCAAGCCGCCCAGCGGCATCTGCTTGGCAAAATACCGCGGAGAGACAACCAGAAACGGAAAAACCAGTGCGATTTGGCCGTAGCTGGACGTGAATGATCCCAGCCGCATTTGCCGCTTCATAATCTTACGAAAATTATCGGCTACGCTGTGAAACCGTTCCCTAAACACGCCGAGCTCGACCTTTTCACCGCCGTATGAGGCGACACTTTCCGCATTCTCTCTGACCCGGACTAAGCTGAACCGAAAATCACCTTCAAACTGCTGTTTCCGAAAATTCAACGGCACCAAAGCACGACCAACTTTTGTAGTGATCCAGGTGGCTAACCCCGCGTAGAGCAAAGCGGCCCAAACCAGATAGCCGGGGATATAGACGGTTCCAAATTTTCCTAAAGGAATGGCGGCGGGCCCGGACAGTCCCCAAAGAATGAACAGGAACGATCCCATCCCGACGATCGACGTAAACAGATTTATACCCAACGTACACGCTTGGGTGGTGAACAATTGAATGTCCTCAGAAATACGTTGATCGGGATTGTCGATCTCGCCTTCTAGCTGCAGTTGATAATAGGCCTGATTGGTGAGCCATGCGTTGACGTACTTCTCGGTTAGCCAACGCCGCCACCGGATCTGGAGCATCTGATTAAAGTAAAGTGCAGTAACCGTGAGGGTCACCCCGGAACTGGCGATCAAGAAGAACCATCCGAGCTGGCGCAGTAACTCGCCGCTGTCGAAAATCTGGAGCGCGTTGTAGAAACCGCGGTTCCATCCGTTCATTTGGATGCCGACATAGACGTTGCCGAGGTTGATTGCGACGATCAGACCCAGAAGCCCCCAAGCCGACCATTTTTCCTCAGACGTCCAATAGACTCTTGCGATTCGCCAGGCCTCGTGCAACAGGCTTCGCTTCGCCTTTGCCATCAAGAGTAACTCCTTTTAGAGTTTACAACCCGGAGCGTCCACTCTTTTAAGATAATACAACCGTACAAAACTGGCGTCTTTCTGTTCGTTTTGAACTATCGAGCCCTGAGTGTAGTGCGAGTCGACACTTTTTTCGACACAAATCTACAAATCCGGGACTCAGCCGGCCTCAAATACAAAAAAACTAGAATCTCCAAGGTTAGGCTTAAATATGGGGCACCAACAAGTTACGCCGCACGCTGATACACGCAGAGCGACTGAGAAATTTTTTTCTTATTCCGAAGAAAATTTGCTCTAAAATTGACCCCGCGGTCAAAATTGGTGTCTCCGCCGCCCACTCGCCGTATCGCCCACTCGCCGTATCGCCGTTTCCACACTATTGACCGTCGCCCTTCTTCTTAGCATGCTTGGGGCCCGTGCATTCGGTTCAGCTCGTCGTCGCCTTGTTGGTTGTCATGGTGGCATTGGTCGCACTAGCTATCCGGCTGAACATTTCTTATCCGATCGTGTTGGTGCTGGGAGGTCTCCTTCTGGCCATCCCGCCGAGACTACCGGTCATTCATTTGGAACCGGACATCGTGTTCCTTGTCTTTCTGCCGCCCCTCCTCTTCTCGGATGCGGTTAATTCGAGCTGGCGCGATTTTCGCGAAAACTGGCGCCCGATCTTTCTTCTTTCGGTCGGACTAGTCCTTGCCACCACTTTTTCCGTAATGCTGGTGGCGCATCTGCTTCTTGGCATGGCCTGGGGTCCGGCGTTCGTGCTTGGAGCTGTTCTTGGGCCCACCGATACCGTCGCGGTCGGCGCCATCCTGGAACGATTTCCCATTCCACGCCGATTAAACGCGATTTTGCGCGGTGAGAGTCTGGTGAATGACGCGTCGGCCTTGGTTCTCTTCGAAGCGGCGATTCAGACAACTCAGCAGAAGAGCTACGTCGGGGGCACTATTATCAGCCACTTTTGTCTGGCCGTTGCCGGAGGCGTTATCATCGGAGGGGTGGTCGGCTGGTTGGCTGTACAACTGCGCCGGCATACGACTGACCCGCTCCTGGCCAACACGATCTCCTTGCTGGCAGCTTTTGCCGCTTACCAACCCGCGGCAGCACTCCACGTATCTGGGGTATTGGCCGTGGTAACCGCTGGTCTTTATCTTGGCTGGAATGATCCACGGACCAGCACGCCACGCGCTCGCCTCCAAGCGGCTGGTTCCTGGGAAATGCTGACGTTCTTGTTGAACGGCGTTCTTTTTATTTTGATCGGACTCCAGCTGCGTACGGTGGGTGAACCGTTGTGGTCTCAAAATCCCTGGTTACTGCTTGGAGGCGCCATCGCGGTCAGCGTCACCGTGATCTGCGCACGGATTGCCTGGGTCTTTGTGTCAACCAACTGGCCATGGATTCCTGGCCGGCACACGCGATCGCCGGATCGCAGCCAGATCAAGCCGCGAGCAATTTTGCTTTCTTGGGTTGGGATCCGAGGCGGCATCTCCTTGGCGGCAGCTCTAGCCATTCCCCCAACGCTGGCCGATGGCTCGCCGTTTCCCCAACGTGCGGAAGTTATCATTTTTACGTTCGCCGTCATTCTGGTGACCCTGGTAGCTCAAGGGCTAACTCTTCCTAAGCTTCTTAGCTGGTTACAGTTCGGGCCTGAGCCCCGTACGGAATCCGACGAGGTAAAAGCGCGTTTGGCCATGGCTAACACCGCCGTTCACTACCTGACATCGCTCGGAGAACCGGATGCAGCCAAAGGCAAAGCCATCGCGCATCTTTATGACGTCTATGGACAGGAAATGGAGACTCCTGGTGCGGCAGCGTCGGAGCCAGCGGGTCATTCTCAGACCCAATTCCTGGGCAGCGTGGTTTCTTTAGAATTGGCCATCGTGAAACAGCAGCGAGCCAGCTTGATCGAGCTCCGCGATAAAGGCGAAATCACCGATGATGTTCTTCGGCGTTTCCAATCCATCTTGGATCTTAAGGAGTCACAACTGGACCAGACCCGCAGCTCTTGGGAGACGTAGTTAACGCAGGTCCCGAAGATTAAAAAATCCGCAGATTATACAGATTACGCAGATTTCGGTTTTAAGGTGCTATGATGCAGTTGAGCTAAGAGGCTCGCGTGTTATGAGACGATTCGAGGAAATTCCTCTCGAGATTAGGCCAGCCCTGTGGTTTGAACTCGCTCTTCGACGTGATAGTCCTAAACCGAAATCTGCGTAATCTGTGTGATCTGCGGATTTTAAATTCGGTCTTTCGGTTAAAGGCGCACCACGATTTTGCCCAATGCTTTGCCAGATTCCATCAGCTGATGGGCTGCTTGAATTTCATCGAAAGAGAATACCTTCGCCGGCTTTGCCTGGTAAACGCCGGCGGCGACCCGATCAATGATGGTCTGCATAGGAACCTCGGCCAAAGGAAACTGTGGCAAGCCAAACATGAAACTAGCGAACAAGCTGTAGTGCACACTGCTCGGCATTTGCACCATTGGATTGAAAGACTCGATGGGATCAAGTCCTCCCAGCCAACCGGCTTCGCAAACGTGTCCGCCCCGGCGCACAATGGTGAGTGAATCTAACACCGTGTTGTTACCAACCAGATCCAACACCGCATCAACACCGTCAGGGTGC
The DNA here is from genome assembly GCA_036378375.1 of Chthoniobacterales bacterium. Lineage (GTDB taxonomy): Bacteria > Verrucomicrobiota > Verrucomicrobiia > Chthoniobacterales > JAFAMB01 > JAFAVN01. Next base: position 5,479 of record DASUWQ010000324.1, on the reverse strand, counting down.
AATTTCCGAACCTGCTGGACGAGATCCGAGCCTTCCCGCAAGGCTTGCCCGGCTCCTAACTTTTCCAGCGCGACAAAACGATCCGGATTACGCGTTGTCGCGAGGACCTGAACTTTCGCCTGAGCGGCAATATTGAGCGCGGCCTGGCCAAGCGCCGAGGTCGCGCCTCGGATCACCAACGTTTGCCCAGTTTGCAGACCTAAGTTTCCAGACAGACAGCTCCAGGCTGTTGCATAGGATTCCGGAATCGCTGCCAGAGCTTCCCAGGATAAATCGGTTTCGATCGCGATAACGTTCGTTCCTGGCACGTTCGTATATTCTGCGTAGCTGCCGTTGATCGTGCGCCCCATACCACCCATCAATGCGACCACCTTCTGTCCAGCTCCCAATCGTCCATCTGGGTCCGCCTTGACCGTTCCAACGCATTCGATCCCGCTGACCTCGGCAATCTCAGGCCACTCCCCTTTCCGCATATGGGTCTCGGCATGGTTAACACCGAAGGCCTTCACCTCAATCAGGACATGGCCTGGTCTTGGTTCTGGACCGCTAAGCTCACGCACCTCCAACACTTCAGGCCCGCCAAACTGTTTTCTAACGATTGCTTTCATATACGGCTTAGACCGGAGCTGACAGGCGCTGTGACAGTTGCGGGGACCCTTTTTTTCGTGCTCGTGCTTGTCCTCCTGCTCGAAGAGCTGGTGCGCGTCGACGTACGCGCAGAGCTCGATCACTACACCAAAGGCCAACATACACACGCTGGGATTCGGCGACGCGCCTCCTGTCGAGCACGAACACGATGGGTTTGCGCCCTATTCGGTGGTCTCAGCGTTGAAACTGGATTGGCTAACTAGCTCGCGGAGCTTGATCGCAATGTCTGGGGACGCCAGAAATGCGTGCTCGCGAAACAACTCGGCATTTTTTCGGTCGAGCGATTCGAGTTCGTTCAACCGATCTGGAGCAACTTCATTTACTCTGGCTAATCGGGCCTTAGTAAATTGTAGCCGATTCGCGTCGAGAAAGCCTAGCTGCATAAACCCGCGCGTCTTTTTTGCGCACCGGCAAGGATTCGCGGTGTTGATCAGGCCGCATTTGTTTTGCATGAATTGGTACAGATCGCGTCGCGACCGAGAGAGCAACTGTCTGAAGTTGTCCGGGGAGATCTCCATCGCGTCAGCTCCGACGTCGCTATTCACCCCAAATATCTCTCCGAGGACGAATGCCATGCGCTGCCGGCGATCTAAGCACAAAAGCATCCCGCTCATACATCCGACCTTGGCTTCTTCAACCAAGAGGGGGAGTTCGACCGGCACCGTTTGCGGATCGGGTAAATCCAGTTCCGGCGTGGCATTAAGCGTTCGGCTTAAGTCTGTGAATGTTGACAGCTTCTCCTCAAGCCCAGACTTACGGAGGTTGAGCAAATGGTTGATGGCAATCCGATATAACCAGGTTCTGAATCGGCTCTGAGCCCTGAACGTGCTCAGTTTGGTGACGATTTTAATTAAAATTTCCTGAGTGGCGTCTTCTGCCAGATCCCGTCGCCAAGCCATTCGGACTGCGATGTTGAAAACCCAAGGCTGGTGACGGCGCACAAGCGCCTCGAGCGCCTCCCGGTCGCCGGCCTGGGCCTTAGCAACCAACTCTTCATCAGGAATGGTGCTGTCCTGACTATCGCCTTGAGTAAACGGATTGTGCCGTTCCGCCCAGGACACGCGGTCGGAAGATTCAGTCGATGGTTTCACATCCAGCTTAGACAATCAAAAAGAGATGTCGTGACAGTATCGGACCTCTATTTTGAATGTCGTCGACGAAACAACGATGTCGAGGACGAGTACAATTTAAACAGCGGCGCCGGAGGGGCGTTGCATTCGGCGTGTTAGGTCTGTCGGGTCTCGGCGCTATTCGTGTGTGCAGCTGTGGCGTATAGATAGATGTGATGGTTTTGAGGCGTGGATTTGGTAAGGTCGTTCGTTTAGACCTTACAGCCGAACACCCGCTTAAACAGTTGCGGTGGGGCCATGCAAAATGGTGTGTGCAAACTACAAATCGCTTCCAGGGCGTCGCTTCTATCCGCACGCAAAACCTGTACACAACAACCGGCGCCGATACCCGGTATACCTAACACGCCGAATGCAACGCCCCTCCGAGTGGTATGGTGTCACCACCAATTACTGATTACTGATTACTGAACACGAGCTTCTTCTCAGCGTTAACATTCTCGCGAAACCCGGCTGCAGCCAACGCCCGCGCCGTCCCATCAAATCCGCTCATCAGTTTCCAGATCAGACCGCTCCTGTAATTCTCAATCGCTAACAGGGCCATACCGAGATCGATGCCGATCACATCTGGCGAATGCCAATTCCGATCGACATTGAAAGCGTTCGTGAAACCGTACTTGCCCCACAGAGCGCCACCGTCTTTCTCGTACATCGCCTGTGCTACCGGAAGCGCGAGGTCCGGGGTGAAGATTATAGAGGCGATGGCTCCGGTCGGCGAAACTGTCCCATCTTCCGGATCTCCGGCTACGCCATACGGTTTATATCCGTCTGGACCATCGCTCGCGTTCAGCCCCCAGAATCCTTCGGCGTAAGTCTTCCGTTTCTTGGCCCGGTACTGGCAAAATCGACGAGCGATCTTCATGGCGTTCGTAGACGAAAGCCAGTAGTCGAACCCCAAACGATCTCGCTGGTTACGCAGATTAAAATAGCCATAGGGCATCTGATGAATAAAAATGGGTCCAGCTCGCAGCCATTCGAATCCGGCATACTTTTCCAAAGGCCGTTCGAACGCCTCCCAGCTAGCGGGCGGCAAGGGCTTTTCGGGGGCGCTGAGGCCTAAGAGATAGAGCATTACAGCCTCGCTATAGTCCCACCAATTGTTCGTGATGAACCCGGATTCGAGCCTGGTACCCTGAGACACCATTCGCTTATCGGGCTGAGTACCATCATTAGTTAGGACCCACCACCAATCCAGTCGCCGATACAATTGATCGCTTAGGCCTGCTATCTCCGGCACACGCGCTGCGAAATATTGGCCGGCCGCCAAAGCACCGTCGACCAGTAAAACAGTATCAATAGTGGAGAATTCGCTCTGCCAAACTCGCTCGCCGGTATGCTTATCCACGAAGTGCACAATCCAGCCGTGCTGATGCGCTAGCGTTAAAGCAAATTCGAGCGTGACTCGCGCCCGGCTAGCGGCTTCATCGTCGTCTATCCAGCCGCGTTCCACCCCAATGGGCAGTGCGGCCAAGCCATAGCCGGTGGCGGCAATGGATGCCACCGAGTAATCATCGGGTCCAAAATTGCCGGCCCGATCGTTAATCAACCCCGTATTCGGATCCGCTTGCTCCCAAAAAAAGCGGAAAGCTCTATGCTCGATCTCGTCTAACAGGTCCATATACGTTTGGCGTTTGGCGTTTGGCGTTTGGCGTTTGGCGTTCGGCGTTCGGCGGTTATCGTTTTGCGGCCACGGGCTGATGGGGCTTGAATTCGGCGAGATCAATGAATTGTGAGTGGAGCTTGCGATCCATCTCGCCGTGACCAACGCTCACGATTGTCGGTTGCCACGAGGCGTCCCGCAGCAGGCCGAACATGCGTTTCTTGGCCTTGTCGTCCAGTGCCGATGAGGCCTCATCCAGAAAAATCAGCGCCGGTTTTGACAACAATATTCGCGCAAATGCCAGGCCTTGCTGCTCCCCCAAAGACAAACGTTCCGACCAGCTGTCGACCTTGTTTAATTCGTGAACCAATCGATCGAGCCCAACCTGCTCGAGAACCTGAGGAAGCCCGACCGGAACGCTAACCTTCTGATCTCGCGGGTAGAGCACAGCGTCGGCAAGAGTCCCCAACGGCAGATACGGCCTCTGCGGGACGAAGGCGATTGGGCCCTTGGTTAACCTGATCCTACCGCTGCCAAAGGGCCAGATACCGGCGATCGCTCGCAAGAGAGTGGTTTTACCGGAACCCGACGGACCCACGATCAGCAATGCCCCTCCGCGTTCAACCGTGAATGAAACGCCTCGCAAAAGCGGAGTGCCATCCGGTAAGTCCAGATCAAGGTGGTCGACCGCAACTCCTCCGGCGCCCTTCCGCCGAATCGAGATGGACTGCGGCGCTTTTACCGCGTCGTGGACGCAATCCAGCCTCTGGTCGAACTCGCCTAAGCGCTGGGTCACCGCTTCCCAGGTGGCGATGTCATTGTAAGAATTGATAATGAATGAAAGAGCGTTCTGGACGTAGGAAAACGCGTTGACCGCCTGGAACAAACCGCCCAATAAGATCTGCCGCGAGAAGTAACGGGGCGAAACCACGATCACTGGGAAAATCAGACCGACCTGAGCATAAGCCTGCGTGAAGGTACTAAGCCGGACCTGCTGTTTCATGATTTGCCGAAAATTGGCAAATACAGCCCGGAAACGCTCATCGAACAAAGCCAATTCGACTGGTTCGCCTCCATATAACGCAACGCTTTCCGCGTTCTGGCGAAGGTGCACCAAGCTGAATCTGAAATCCGCTTCGAAACGTTGGCGAGCGGAGTTCAAGGCAACCAAAGGACGCCCAATAGTAACCGCCAACCAAGTGCCAAATCCTGCGTAAATCAGCGCTGCCCAAACCAAGTAACCGGGAAGCGGGAAAGTGCCTAACGGACCAAGTGGAATATTCGCCGTACCGGAGAGTCCCCAAAGAATCGTCAGAAACGAGAGCAAAGAAACAAACGACGAAATTAACCCGACCGAGAGCGTCAGGACGTAACCGGTAAATTGATTCAGATCTTCGGAGATTCGTTGGTCTGGGTTGTCCGCATCCGTTCCAAGCTGTAATTTATAGTAAGCGCGATCCGCCAGCCACGCAGACAGATGCCGTAACGTCAGCCATCTGCGCCAACGGATTTGCAACCATTGATTCAGGTAGAGCGCAGAAACGGAGCAGGCCACGGCGCAACTTACGAGAATCCCGAAGATACCAATCTGGCGGAAAAGCTCGGGCGCATCGAAAGCCTGCAGAGCGTTGTAGAATGCCCGGTTCCACTCGTTGATACGAACTCCCACATAAACATTGCCCAGGTTCAAAAGAACCACGCTCGAAATGAGACCCCACGCGGTGTACTTTTCTTCAGAGGTCCAATAGCGCCCCGCCAACCGCCACGCGGTACGAGTGATGATTCTTCTAGGGGTCTCCATCGATGGACTCTCGCGATAACCACCTGTGTTCTGCAAGGGAACAATTATTCCGAAGAATTTCGGCTATAAAATCATGAACGGGCTTCTTGTCCCGAAGGGGCAACAGGACTAAACCTGCGGTTTTAACCCCAGGTGCCGATTAAAGAAAAGCCCGCCCAAAAGCGACGAAAGGATAGGTGCTTCGCGGCAAATGAAATAGCAAACGGCAGATAGCAAGTTTGGTTGTCGCCATCCTCACTACCGCGATACGTCCACATTTGGTGGGGCGAGGCTCCCGAGAGACCGAAAAAGGATCACAGAGAT
>DASUWQ010000323.1:0-2965 GCA_036378375.1 Chthoniobacterales bacterium | reverse complement strand
CGGTAAATGATTTCCCGGATTATCGCCGGGCCCAGGACCCGGCTTTCAACTGGCGATGGTAAACATTTCGCCAAGCGCAAGGCAGCATCGGTCAGCTCGGGCGTAAGCGGTGCGGACTCGATCCCGCGAGTCAGAAATGATATTGGCGGCCACGGAGTGTCCCATTCTAAGAGCATCTCGGCTAGCGGACGGAGGGCGATCGCCTTGCAGCTCGATGCCGGCAACACCAAACTCTTCGATTCCTTTGTAACCAGCGTGCGCCAAGCCCTGACAACCTTAGGCGCTGAACGCGCCGACTATCTCGTCAACAACGCAGGTACTTCACTGCATAAGGATTTTGTCCAGATGACCGAGGAAGAATTGGATGCCATCTACAACGTTCACTTCAAGGGTGTGTATTTTCTGACACAAAAACTGTTGCCGTTGATCAATGATGGCGGCCGGATCGTCAACATCTCGAGTGGGCTCGCCCGATTCTCGCTCCAGGGATCGTCTGCCTACGGCAGCATGAAGGGCGCAGTTGAAGTTTTAACAAGGTATCTGGCGAAGGAACTTGGACCACGAGGGATCACGGTCAACACGGTCGCCCCGGGAGCAATCGCCACCGACTTCAGTGGTGGCATGGTTCGGGATAATCCTGAGATTAATAAACGCGTCGCAGAAATGACTGCGCTCGGCCGTGTCGGCCAAGCCGAGGACATTGGACCCATGATCGCTTCGTTGCTTTCAGAAGATAATCGTTGGATCAACGCTCAGCGCATCGAAGTCTCAGGCGGCATGGTCGTCTAGTCGTGAGCTGGGACTCCGAAATTAGGTGCCTCGTTCTCGTCCTCGAGAGGAGCGTTTGATTTTAAGGTGTGCAATTTCCAGCGTAGAGAAGTTGGACGACTAAAGGCTGACTCTTTCCTCCGGATGTGCATAAAATCGAGGACGAGGACGACGCTGCAAAATCGGGTTTTGACGTAACGCAGGTCATTGCGAAACCAGGTACCGATAATGCCCCGTGACCTTGAACCTAAACAGACAGTCTTCGCATTGAGTGCCGGCGCCGATATTATGAATCATCTGGTACCGGCTCTCGTCTACGAGCGTATCGCTTACGATCCCAATATGCGGGACCCCACCTGGCAGCTGCCACGTCACGATGTCCCCAGGGAGATAATCGGAAGCCGACCGCGAGACCGGAAGTGATTGACCTTTCCTAGCAAAGAATACCATCAGATTCGGCACCCGCCTATGATCGATGTTTGTATCGGGATGAGACAAGCCCCAGAGTCTTGGGTACTTAGCAAAGTTCGCTTCCATATCTTCGTGGACCAGCCGCTGAAGATCGATGCCAATTTCTCGATAAGCACGTATCAAAACGTCGGTGCAAACGCCGCGCTCGATAGGTACATCGCCACCGGGGTAAGCGATTACGGTGTAAGTCGGATCATAGTACCTGGTGACTCCAATTTGACCTCGGGCAGCGGCGATCAAGCGTGTAACCTGATCCTGAGACGAGTCGGCTAGAGCGTCTCCGATGTGAGCGGCAACCAACAGCAATACTATAAAGGTAAGCCGCACCAGGGGATATTGCGAAAAATTCGGAATATCCCAAGCTTTTTTCTCTTTTTGAATCACGGCACCTCTAAAATTGGATTCGAGGTCAACGTTCGCACAACCGATTGCAAGGTTAGGCGAGCGAGATAGTTTATTAGCAGAGGTAATACCCCCCGATGTTCCCATCGCCGCTTTGGTCGTTGCCTCGATTTATAGGGTTCCTGACAGGGTAATTTTTACCGAAAGGATGAATTATCATGGAACGAGCCGGATATTCCGACACGATCGAATACGTCGAATCAGACGTTGCTCAGCGGCTGGATCGCCTCCCCTGGAGCAGATGGCATTGGCTGGTTGTTTTAGCGCTGGGTATTACTTGGATATTGGACGGATTGGAGGTCACGCTGGTCGCAGCACTCGGAGGCATTCTGAAGGGACCGACCGGCCTGGGACTCACCGACGCCCAAATTGGAGCAGGCGCCACTTTCTACTTAGTGGGGCAGGTGGTGGGTGCCCTCGTTTTCGGGTTCGCCACCGATCGGGTAGGGCGTAAGAAGCTGTTTTATACGACGCTTCTGATTTATCTCATCGGGACTGGGTTGACTGCGTTCTCGATGAACTTCTTCATGTATGCGCTCTTTCGCTTCATTGCCGGCATGGGAATTGGCGGCGAATATTCCGCCATCAATTCGGCCATCGATGAATTGATTCCGGCGCGAGTACGCGGACAGGTCGATCTCGTTATCAACTCGACCTACTGGGCCGGTGCCATGATAGGAGCCCTTGGCACTTATGTGGTATTGAATCCTAACCTGGTGCCCGCTGCCTGGGGATGGCGGCTTTCGTTCGTTCTGGGCGGCTTTCTCGGCCTGCTCATCTTGCTTTTCCGGCATTGGGTACCTGAAAGTCCGCGTTGGTTAATAACCCATGGGCGCAATAAGGAAGCCGAAGAAATTGTGGCTTCGGTGGAACGCGAGGTCACAGCCGACCCTTCCACCCTGCCACCTCTGGATGGCAAAAAACAGCGGCTGCGAGTCCGGCAATACACGCCATGGGCGGAGATCTGGCAGGCAGTTGCCCATCAGTATCCTACCAGGTCCATTCTCGGATTCACTTTGATGGTAACGCAGGCTTTTCTCTACAACGCGATTTTTTTCACTTACACGTTGATCCTGGTCCAGTTTTACAACGTCCCGGCCGAGACCGTGAGCGTTTACTTGTTCCCATTCGCTTTCGGTAATCTGCTTGGCCCCATTCTTTTGGGCGGGTTGTTCGATTCGATCGGAAGGAAAACGATGATCACGCTTACCTACGCGGTTTCTGGCGTTCTATTGGCTGTAACCGGTTATCTCTTTCATATCGGAGTGTTGACCGCTGTCACTCAGACGATTGCCTGGTCTGTCATCTTCTTCATCGCATCCGC
>DASUWQ010000322.1:0-4870 GCA_036378375.1 Chthoniobacterales bacterium | reverse complement strand
CGGGTACTGACCTGTACCAGGCCAACTCCCGGAATTTGCGACATTTTCTGCGCTAATCGCGTATCGGCGATATCCGCGATTTCCGGCAACCGCAATGTCTTTGACGTCAGGGCGAGGGTAAGAACCGAGGCATCTGCCGGGTTTACCTTTGCGTAGATAGGAGGAGCCGGTAAATCGGATGGAAGGAGGTTGTTGGCAGCGTTGATGGCCGCTTGCACTTCCTGTTCAGCGATATCGAGATTCAGGTCCAGACTAAACCGCAGCGTTATAATCGACGCTCCGGCTGAACTCGAAGACGTCATTTCTTCAAGGCTGGGCATCTCTCCCAACTGACGTTCCAACGGAGCTGTAACCGAAGTGGTCATCACTTCGGCGCTAGCGCCCGGATAAAAAGTTTGAATCTGGATGGTCGGGTAGTCGACTTCAGGGAGAGCCGATATCGGCAGGAAATTGTAAGCGACTACGCCGGCAAGCAGTATCGCGATCATCAGAAGCGAAGTCGCAACCGGCCGGAGTATGAACAGACGGGAAGGATTCATTAGCAGGAGCCAGGAGCTAGAATCTAGGACTTAGGAGGAACAAAACCGCGAATGCACACGAATGGACGCGAAAAAAACGTCTTTCGGCTCCTAGATTTTAACTCCCAGGTTCTGAGTTAGAGGCTCCCGGCGGTTTTCGTTGCGGGCCGCCGCTGCTGTTTCCATTCCCGTTCCAGTTATGATGATGTTCTCGAGGTGACCCGCTACCGTTGGGTCTGCCAACCCCTTGATGGGGTTTACTTGGCGGATCATTCAATGGTTGCTTACCTGGAAGCTGCACCCTTGCGCCGTCGAACAGCCGGTCAACACCATCGGTTACTACCGTTTCACCTGACTCAAGGCCGGACACGATAGCGGTTCGCTGGCCATCGCTGGGTCCTGTCTTAACCACTCTAACCGACACGGTTGAATCGGAATTCACTACATAAACATAGGAGCCTGGCGCCCCTAGCTGAATCGCAGCGGTGGGCACAACAATGGTAGCTTTCAACGTGTCCACGAGAAGCCGGGCGTTAACAAACTGTTGGGGGAAAAGTTCGTCTTTATCATTCGGAAACATCGCTCTGAGTTTTACGGTTCCCGTTGATGTATCCACCTGGTTATCCGTGGTGGACAAAGTACCGCTGGCAATCGCGGTTGTATCGGTCCGATCGTATGCCGTGACGGGTAAAGTGGCTCCATCACGGAGACGCTTTACCACTTTTGAGATCTTGTCCTCCGACACAGTGAAGATCACCGACATGGGCTGCATCTGGGTGATCACTACGATCCCGTTCGCGTCACTGGTCTGGACATAGTTACCCTGATCGACCTGACGGATGCCCACGATTCCGTCAACCGGAGACACGATATGGCAGTAAGCAAGATTTACTTTGACGGTTTGAATCTGAGCTTGGTCAACCAAGACATTACCTTCGTCCTGTTTCACGGTTGCCTCTTGGGTGTCCACCTGCTGAAAGGCGATCGAATCTTGAGAAGCCAACTTCTTGTAGCGGGCAAGATCCAGTCTGGCGTCATCCAGTAGTCCCTGATCTCGAACGAGTTGGCCCTGATATTGTTCAAGCTGAGCCTGGTAAATCTGAGGATCGATTTGCGCTAAAAAATCACCTTTCTTAACGAGTTGCCCCTCCGTGAAGACGATCTGCGTCAGTTGACCGTTAAGTTGGGTTTTGACGGTTACGGTAGCCAGGGGTGTCACCGTGCCCAGTCCTTCTAAGGTAATAGGGATGTCTCCCTTTTCCGCTACCCCGATCCCAACCGGCATCACCGAGTTCATAAAGGCGTGCCGGCCAAACTGAGGGGTCTGTGACCTCTGCCCCGAACGCGGCTGTATTACGAAGAACCATAATGCTCCCAAACCGAGAAAAATCAGGGCGAAGACTAGAAGCCGGGTCCGGGCTTTAGATTTCCGGGGAGGCGGCGTTGGCCGAGAAGGCTTTAACTGAGTTGGCTGGGTTATCTGCGTACTCATCCTCGTCTGGCGGTCGAATCGCGGCCCTTAAAACGCGTCTGTTGTATCTAACCAGAAATATCAAAACGATTTTCGCGAGACAAGCCGTGGAAAGACCAGCCACATCGATGACGTGAGAGGCGACGTTAGGACATGATTTTCCGATAAACGGCCTCTCATAAGGATGAAAGGTCTGGGAAGAGGAGGAGTTCAAGGAGTTCCGGAGATGCAGGAGTTCACGAAGGCAACATTCGGGAGCGGCCAAACCTAGCGCTTAGGGAACCGCGTCCTCTATCGCTTGCAATCCGGCCAATTTGGGACCTCGGTGCTGCTTGAACTCCTTGAACTCCTTCCTCCATAGTTTACGTCAGCAATGCACAATCTGGCATTCGATCGAAACAGTCGGTGTCTCTTATGGGGAGATTCTATTGTCTTTCGACGATGGGCCGAATCCAATTGACGCTACGACCGCGCGATTGCTCGACATTCTAGGACAAGAATCCGTTCGAGGCGCTTTTTGCGTTTGTGGTAAATCGATTGGCAACGCGCCGGAGCTCGTGGAACGGATGATGACCGAAGGACATCTGCTAGTTAACCACAGCTACTGGCATCAACCCTTTGCGCTGTTTTCTGAAAAGTCGTTAGAGAAAGAAATCGACGATTGCGATGCAAAGATCGCTGGCGTATTGCATAGCCCTTCGTTTAAAACTCAATTTTTTCGACCGCCTTGCGGCTGGCGAACCCCTGTACTCGAACGCCTACTACCCCGGTTGCAAAAACAGTTATTCCCAATCACCCACTTTGGATACGACACCAACATGACCGGGCACAATTACCTTCGATGGGTGGATCGAACTTTGCAGGCAGCCAAGCGTGATGGAGGCGGTCTCTTCGTCTTACACGATCGCCGTCTGCGTTTCTGGGGCGAACGTTTCTATGATCCGACGGACAAAGATAGCAGCGCTTACCGTGGTTGGGTCCCGGACGCTGCAGCGCTGCTGATTAGGCGCTGCCGAGACGAGGGATTTAGGTTTATGGATCCGCATACGTTTACTGGGGGGCGACAAAAGGAGCCAGGAGCTAAAATCTAGGAGCTAGGAGGACGCTTTCGCAGCGCACCTACCATCGTCGTCGTACTCGTCGTCGTCCTCGTCCTCGAATGCGCGCGTGTGGTGGGTTCCTGTCGTCGCGCCGTCTTTGATAGCCTAGTAACCGCTAGAACAAAACAACGCCTATACCCTTTCGAGGACGAGGACGACGACGAGTACGAGGACGATGGTAAGGCGCTGCGACATCCCCTCCTAGCTCGTAGATTCTAGCTCCTATCCCGTCCCCCTACACCGGCTTAAACTTGGCGGTGAAATGCCGGAGAAACGGTGGTGCTTCCACGATCTCGAAACCGCGAAGCTCTTTTTTCCGGTCGTTAATTTCCAAGATAGCCTCCACCAGGTAGTCGATGTGGCTCTGAGTATAGACCCGGCGAGGAATGGCTAAGCGCAAAAGTTCTAGGTGGGCAGCCTCGCCGAACATCACTGATCCGATCTCCACTGACCGAACTCCCGCGTGTCGATAAAGCTCGACGGCCAATGCTTGGCCGGGGAATTGGTGTTTGGGAATATGTGGCAGCATCAGACCGGCATCGATGTAGACGGCGTGGCCGCCCGGCGGTTCGACAATTGGTACGCCGCCATCCGCAATGTGTCGCCCCAGGTAGGCGGTAGAAACGATCCGATATTCCAGGTATTCCGGCTGAAGCACCTCTTCCAAACCAACTGCAATCGCATCGAGATCACGACCTGCCAATCCGCCATAAGTCGGGAATCCTTCGGTTAGAATCAACAGATTCGTTTCTCTCTCGGCTAACAAATCGTCGTTGTTACAAAGGAAACCGCCAATGTTGGCAAACGCATCTTTCTTGGCGGAGAAAGTACAACCGTCGGCCAGCGAAAACATTTTCTGGGCGATTTCTCGAGGCGATTTATCGGCATAGCCGGGTTCACGCTCTTTTATCAGCCAGGCGTTTTCCGCGAATCGGCAGGCATCAAGATAGAAAGGAATTCCATGTCTTTTGGTCAGCTCGCGAACCGCTTTCAGATTAGCGAGCGAGACCGGTTGGCCGCCGCCCGAGTTATTCGTGACCGTCACCATCACCAGGGGGATCCGCTCCGGGCCCTCCCGCTCGATCAGAGCCTCCAAAGCTTCGACATCGAGGTTGCCTTTAAACGGAAGACGGGCCTGGGTATCCGCCGCTTCTCGAACTGGCAGATCGACCGCCTTAGCCCCCATGAATTGGATGTTCGCCCGCGTGGTATCAAAGTGGGTATTGTTCGGAACTATCTGACCTGGCTTACAAAGGCTGGAGAATAAGATGCGTTCTGCCGCGCGACCCTGATGGGTGGGAATCACGTGGCGAAAACCTGTGAGATCCTGGACTACGTTCTTTAGCCGGAAAAAGCTTTCACTCCCGGCATACGATTCGTCCCCGCGCATAAGAGCTGCCCATTGCTCAGTCGACATGGCGCTGGTGCCAGAATCAGTGAGTAAATCCAGCAGTACATCAACTGCCCGAAGCTTAAAGAGGTTGTATGCCGCTCGTTGTAGAAAGATCTCTCGTTGAGCCGGCGTTGTATAGGTGAGCGGTTCAACGCTCTTGATACGAAAGGGTTCAATTATCGTTTTTACTCAGCGACTTCTCGTAGGCGACCGTCGAGGTCATTCGGCCGATCATCAACCGGCCCGCGCGAACAAGTAAAGACCGTTTACCCTGCGTCCTGCCCCATAAATAGCATGGCTTTCGTCCGGCCACGGCCGGGTTAGTTTCTTGTTTTTCAAGGCGATGCGAGCCGCACTGGGAGTAACGACGAGCATATCTAGATCGATA
>DASUWQ010000321.1:0-12460 GCA_036378375.1 Chthoniobacterales bacterium | reverse complement strand
TCGAAGGAAAGAAATTGCCGATCGGCCTGCAAATTCTAGGCAAAGCCCTCAGCGAAGCCACTATCTTACAAGTGGCGAATACGTACGAGCAAAGCACCGATTGGCATCGGGTGAAACCGACCTTAGGTGAGAGGTGAGAGGGGAGAAGTGATTGGCGAGAGGTGAGAGGACTGCCAATAAGCCGTTTGCGGAGGCAAGACCGGAGTGGCGTTGCATTCCATGTTTTAGCTCCATCGCACACCGACGCCGACAAGTCGTTGCAGATATGGCGCTCGGATAGACGCGACGCCCTGGGAATGCAGACAGCTTCTGCGCGCTGGGATTGGTCGTTCGCTCCGCCCCACCAAACAGGGAGCCGCGGCAAATATCGTCTTTCAGCTACCTACGCGATAGACCTTTTCCGAATCTAAAGGCCGCACATCTCTAATGCGGCTCCCCTCCGGCCTTTGGACGTTTTTAGGCGCTAGACGCATCCTCTCACCTCTCACGTCTCACTTCTTACCTTAAAGGTCTCATTCCTCTGAACCCTTTAAGGCCGCTAAAACGCTCAGGTCTTCCAGGGTCGTCGTATCGCCGGTAACCTGACCGCCGGCCGCTATTTCTTTCAGGAGGCGGCGCATGATTTTACCGCTGCGTGTCTTGGGCAAAGCTTCGGCAAACCTGACGTCATCCGGCCGGGCGATAGCACCGATCATAGTGGCAACGTGTTGCCGGAGTTGCTCGCGTAATTCCGGTAAGGCACTTGTTCCCTGCTTTAGCGTCACAAAAGCAACCACTGCTTGTCCCTTTAATTCATCGGGTCTGCCAACCACAGCTGCCTCAGCGACGCTTACGTGACTGACTAAGGCGCTCTCGATCTCAGAAGTTCCCAGCCGGTGGCCGGCAACGTTCAAGACGTCATCAATTCTGCCGACGATCCAGAAGTAACCGTCCTCATCTCGCCGAGCTCCATCGCCCGTGAAATAATAGCCGGGAAAATCGGACCAATACGTTTTCTCGTAGCGAGCCTTATCTCCCCAGATGGTTCTCAGCATTGATGGCCAAGGTTTACGAATGATTAATTTACCGCCGACGTTAGGCGGCACTTCTTTGCCTGCTTCGTCTACCACGGCTGCGTCGATGCCAAAGAACGGCAAGGTGGCGCTTCCTGGCTTGGTCGGAGTCGCACCTGGTAACGGAGTGATCATGATTCCGCCGGTCTCAGTTTGCCACCAAGTATCGACGATTGGGCAACGGCCTCCGCCGATTACCGTCTGGTACCACATCCACGCCTCGGGATTGATCGGTTCACCGACCGTCCCCAGCAGCCGCAGCGAAGAGAGGTCGTGGCTCTTGGGATAATTATCTCCCCAGCGGATAAATGCGCGAATAGCCGTGGGCGCAGTATAGAAAACCGTGATGGCATACTTCTCGATTAGTTTCCAGAAACGATCCAGTTCGGGCCAATTGGGAGCGCCCTCATACATAAAAGTCGTGGCTCCATTGCTAAGCGGCCCGTAAACAACGTAGCTATGCCCCGTGACCCAGCCAACATCGGCGGAACACCAGTAAAGATCGTCTTCATGCAGATCGAAAACGTACTTTGTGGTCATGGTAGCGCCGAGGAGATAGCCGCCGGTGGTGTGCAGGATTCCTTTTGGCTTACCGGTTGAGCCGCTGGTGTAGAGAATGTACAAAGGATCTTCCGAGTCGAGCGCTTCCGGCTCGCAGTGAGCATCGACGTATTCCATTTCGCGATGCCACCAGACATCTCGTCCTTCGGTAATCGAGATCTCGTTATTAGCCCGGCGAAATACGATCACTTTTTCGACCTGAGTGTCATCCTTTAGCGCCTCATCTACGTTCTTCTTCAATTGAACGATGGCGCCGCGCCGATAGGCGCCATCAGCCGTAATCACTACTTTCGCTTGAGAGTCGTTTAACCGATCTTTGATCGCCGCGGAACTGAACCCGCCAAATACGACCGAGTGCACCGCCCCGATGCGAGCACATGCTAACATCGCGATAGCTGTTTCCGGGCACATCGGCATGTAGATGATAACCCGATCCCCTTTTTGGACGTGGTTGCGTTTTAAAACGTTGGCAAATTTGCAAACCTCGCGATGTAACTGCTGATAGGTTAGGGTCCGCACTTCTCCCGGTTCCCCTTCCCAAATTATGGCGGCTTTATTTCGTCGCGGTCCCTTCAAATGGCGGTCCAAGCAATTTTCCGAGACGTTCAGCTTGCCGCCAACGAACCATTGGGCGAACGGAGCTTCCCACTTCAGCACGGTGTCCCATTTTTTTTGCCAGAGAAGGAGTTCGGTTGCCTGTTTGCTCCAGAACCCCTCCGGATCTTGGATCGACTGCTGGTAAAGCTCCTTGTATTGTTCCAGGCTCGGAATCAGGGCTTGCTGCACGAACCCATCGGACGGCTTAAAGACCCGTGTTTCTATCAGGTGCGACTCAATCGTATTGCTCATGGGGAGGAGGGGTTTTTTGGGGTATTCAGAACATCGTGCGAAAAACTTGGATCCGAAAAGGGAACGCCGCTCAGATTTTCACAACCGGAACTGGATAGCGTAGCCTTAGTTCATTCTCCAACAGGATCTCCACGTAGTGCAAACCATAACGTTGGAACTGCACACCGGTAAACAGGTTGACGTTGGTAACGTGACTCTCCATGTCCTTTAATTCGAACTCAATCTGGGACTCCGCCAAGATTTGTTCTTCGTCGGCGCCCAAGATCCGGGAAACCTGTCGGAAACGCCCGATTCCACCACACCAACGGGTCCAAACACAAAGCTTCAAGATGGCCACCGGGAGCACCCTGGCGGGAATCATATTTATGATACCGACCAGCGTCTGCATACCGTTCACTTCCTGCCTGACGTCTTCACAAATCAGCGAGGCCTGCAGATCGGGAGAAACGGTGGTCACCTCATCCATAGTAGACAAACGAAAACAAGCGCCGGGATCGCCGACAACGCCGGGAACGGATGTGAGCGCAGCGCGGCGAAACCTGAACTCCGAAAACCGAACGATCGTTCCCGGCGTTCGCGGCGATGCCGGCGCTCCCGGCGTTTCGAATTCCGGCTGACCATCCTTAAACCGCTGCTTCTCCCCGTTCCTCGGTTCGGATACGAATGGCCTCTTCGATCGAAATTACGAAGACTTTGCCGTCGCCGATTTTCCCCGTCCGCGCCGTTTGGACAATGGTTTCGACGGTGCGCTGCACCCGATCGTCGGAAACGACAATCTCAAATTTTACTTTTGGTAGAAAATCGACGGTGTACTCGCTCCCTCGGTAGATCTCTGTGTGTCCCTTCTGGCGGCCAAACCCTTTCACTTCGCTGACGGTCATTCCTTCGATGCCAATCTCCGTCAAGGCCTCTTTGACATCCTCCATTTTGAAGGGTTTAACGATCGCCTCGATTTTCTTCATAACTTGGTCAAGGTGAGATACCAGGTACAAAAATGCAAGGCGCGTGTGGGCGTAGGAACCGCACTAATGACTTAAGGCGCGGGCAACGGATAGGACTTATGGGACCAATAGGACTAATATGACTGACCGCGCATAAGTCCATGTGTCCCATTTCCGTTGGCTCGCTGGCGGACCAAAACGCTGATGCGCCTTCGCCGTTTCGCCTCCTGGCTCGTAGATTCTAGCTCCTAGCTCCTGACCCGTTCCTGCGCGATTTGCCGCACGACTTCCGGCAACAGGTCGTGTTCGGCTTTCTGGATTCTGGCGTGTAAAGACGCCGGAGTGTCATCCGGCTGGATCGCTACTTCTCGTTGACCGAGTATGTGGCCGGCATCGACGGCCGCGTCAACGTAGTGAACCGTGCAACCGGTGACCTTTTCCCCCGCTTCCAGAGCCTGTTTCCAAGCTTCTAAGCCTTTATATTTCGGTAATAGAGAAGGATGGATGTTGATAATCGACTTGGGGAAAGCTTTCAGCAACGGCTCCTTTAGAACGCGCATAAACCCGGCTAGAACCACTAACTCGGCGCCAGCCTCCTGAAGCAGCCGCGCGATATCGTGCTCCACCTCTGTCTCCAATCGAGTCCGATATTTGCCCGGGTTTACGAAAAGAGCCGGCACCTGAAAGTCGCGCGCGTAGGAGAGGATACCGGAATCCGGCACGTCGGAAACTACCAGCCGAACTTCAGCGGGCAGTTTTCCGTCAATAATCCGCTCCATAATGGCCTTGAAATTGGAGCCTTTGCCCGATCCCAGTACTCCGAGCTTAAGTCGCCTATTCATGTGTTCTGGATTGCATTGATCAGCCGGGTCGTGGATCTACCTGGCACAAGTGGCACAATCTTGATCTCAGCGCCCACTGAGCGTAGCGCATCGACCTCACCACGGTCCAGGCTATCTATGGAGTAATCTCCTCCTTTGACGTACAAATCCGGTTTCAAATGGGTGACTAACCGGTTGACCCGAAGCTCCTGAAAGATCACCACATGGTCCACGGCAGCTAATGCCGCTAAAATTTCCGCGCGATCGGCCTCCGAATTAATCGGCCGGTCAGGCCCTTTTAACTGGCGAACCGAATCGTCACTGTTCAGTCCGACCACGAGAATATCTCCCAGTTGTTTCGCCGCGGTTAAATAACGGATGTGCCCGACGTGAAGGAGATCGAAGCAACCATTAGTGAACACGAGGCGTTGCCCGGCATAACTCTTTCTAATGACGGCCGCGTCGGCCTCAGGCACGATCTTGCCTAACATGTTAAAAAAGGGCGTTTTCAGTTGCAGTACCACTTTCTGAAAGTAAGTCTAACCGAATTCCAGTTCATCACCTCCTATGCAAGACCCGCGTTACGATCAGTTGGCCGAAGTGCTGACTGGGTATTCCACCCGACTACAAAGCGGAGAAAAAGTCCTTATCGATACTTTCGACGTGCCGGTTGAGCTCGTCGTCGCTCTTATCCGGAAAGCGCGTGAAAAAGGGGCTATTCCTCTGGTGAATCTGCAAAGTAATGTCGTCAATCGGGAACTACTGCGAGGAGCCGAAGAGAACCAATACGAATTGATGGCCGAATACGAGATGGTGAGGATGAAGGGGGTGGCCGCTTATGTGGCCGTCCGGGGCAGTAACAACATCACGGAACAGTCGGATGTGCCACCGGATCGGATGAAGCTCGCTATGAAGCTACTCAAACCGGTACTTGATCAGCGGGTCAACAAAACCAAATGGGTAGTGTTACGCTGGCCGACGTCTTCGATGGCGCAGATGGCGGGAATGAGCACGGAAGCATTTGAGGACTTCTTTTTTCGAGTCTGCACGTTGAACTATTCGAAAATGGAAGCTGCCATGAAACCATTGGTAGCACTCATGAATGACACTGACCGGGTCCGAATTACCGGGCCGGGGACGGATTTGAACTTTAGTATTCGAGGCATTTCGACGATCGCATGCAGCGGAGCTCATAATATCCCCGATGGAGAGGTGTTCACTTCTCCGGTGAAAGACTCCGTTCAAGGTCACATCCAATTCAACGCGCCAACCATCTATCAAGGCAACGCGTTCGATTCGATCAAGCTGGCGTTTAAAAACGGGCGAGTAACGGATGCGACCGGTAATAATACCGGCCGAATCAACGAGATCCTGGATACCGATGAAGGAGCCAGGTTCATCGGCGAATTCGCTCTCGGCTTCAATCCGTTCATTCTCGAGCCAATGCGGGACATCTTATTCGACGAGAAGATCGCCGGCTCATTCCATTTCACACCCGGGCAGGCGTACGATGTGGCGGATAACGGAAATCGCAGCCAAGTCCATTGGGATCTGGTTTGTATCCAGCGTCCGGAGTACGGCGGTGGTGAAATCTATTTTGACGAGAAGCTGGTCAGAAAAGACGGCAAATTTGTTCTGGAAGATCTAAAGGCGCTGAATCCGGAGAATCTGGTGTAGGTGAAGGGCTGGTAGTGCGAAAATCTCGGCGCGGTCCATTCGCAGAGCTTAGCCATGCGTTAGGGCGCGCCGAGTTTTTCGCCCTCCCGGTGCGGTTGCCCTTCTTTCCGATCAGCCTTCTCTCAATGCCGGGAAGATCGCCAGAATCTCTTCTCGGGTTGGGCGGCGTAAAGAATGGACGTGTACGCGGCGCACCGTGTCTCGGATGGTGACGCTGAAGCTCTCCTTCGGGTGTTTCCCGATCAAGGCATGGCCCAAAGGCGAAGTGTAAGGAATCGGAAGGATATCGCCGTCATTGGGGATATGATGGTCGCGAGCACCTGCCACCAGAAATTTCTCGCGTTCACTATCCAGATCAATCACCACCACCACACCAAGCTCCACCGCTTCAGGTACATTGTCGTTGACCCAAGTTAACGGATCCACCAGGCGATGTCCCTCCTCTAACAGGTGATCCATTTCGCCGGTCAATCGTCTCTGGATCCGGCCCATGGTCCGAAACTTTTCTTTAGCGGCCTGGTAGGGCGCGTTCTCGCTGAGATCTCCGTCCAGCTTGGCTACTTTTGCTTCGCGCAACGCTTCGTTCTTCTGCGCCTGCGCGGAGTCAAACTGGTCGCCGAGCTCCCAAGCGCTAACTGTGGATAGAATGATCTTCTCTTTCACGTCTTAGAAATATCTGTTCACAAAATTTAATCGATACAGCGGCCCGCAGACCAAAGAGAAAACTCACGCAAAGCCGCAAAGACGCAAAGGAAAGAAGAAGATCCGAAATAGCCGCGCAAGATCGCAAAGAACGTAAAGGAAGACAGGTCAACCACAGATGAACGCACATTTGCGCGGATAGGGAAGATATCTGCGTAAATCTGCGTCGATCTGCGGTTTGTTTTTCTTTGCGCTCCGTGCGCTCTTTTGCGGCTATTCCGAGTTTCCGCTTCTCTTTGCGCCTTTGCGTCTTTGCGTGAGATTTTTTGTTCTCAGCCTTGCTCCTCTAACCAAGTGCGTATCAGCTTCCGGGCGATCGTGTCCAAGTGCGGGAACCGCGCGGAAAGCCGAGTCAGCACATTCCGAGTCTCTTCAACGTTGAACCAGCGTGCATCCGCCAATTCGCTCCCAACCACGATATCGGTTGTGACGGCCTCAGCAAAAAAACCTAGCATTAAAGACTGCGGAAAGGGCCAGGGTTGAGTACTGAAATAGCGCAAGTTGCGGATCTCGATCCCGCTTTCTTCTTTTACTTCGCGAACGACCGCCTGTTCGGCGCTCTCTCCGGCCTCCACGAATCCAGCTAACGTTGAATAGATATCTTCGGGCCAGCTCGGTTGCCGCCCGAGCAAACAGAAACCGGGCCGATGAACCAGCATAATGGTCGCAGGATCACTCCGGGGAAAGAACTGATGTTTGCATTCCGGGTTGCTACACATCATGACGTGGCCGGCCTCGGTCGCCACCGTCGGACTCCCACAGCGGCTGCAAAATCTCTGGGTATCGTGCCAGTGCAGCAAAGCCCGCGAATACAGCAAAGCGCTTCGTTCATGCGCGGACAACGTTCCCGTGAATTCGCGAAGCTGAACGAAAGCAGCCGCTCCGTCGTCAAGACCGATCGCCAGCAGGGCCGCATCATGGGTCTCCGCGTCCGCCACGTTCACCGCAAACAAGCCGATACCGTCCGCCCGTAAACCCAGGAAGATCGGGGTAGGCAGATGTTGCGCCTTAGAAGCCGGGACTAGAACCGGTTCTCCTTGGCCGCTCTGACCAAAAAGATTTTGCCCGCGCCAAACCGCAATAAACTCGGCTCCATTGGCCAAAATCTCTGCCAATCTCTTAGAGTCAGCCCTGAACTCGACGGCTCGTTCTACTATCTCAAATCGAGATGGATCAGATGCAGGTTCCATGTTTAACAAAGAAGAAATGGGATTTGCGTGAGCGTCAACGTTCGAATGACCACCTCGAAAGGCGCCAAGGTAAGAAGGAAAATCCGGAATAGCCGCAAAAGATCGCAGCGCGGCCAGCCGCACCAAACACAGCGAATCTCACTCAGGGACGCAAAGATGAACACAAATTTTACAGCGAGGCCGGAAAGGCCACAAAGATCTCAAACAGAAGGCTTCCTCTTTGTGGCCTTTGCGGCCTTGCTGTGAAAAATTATTACGGTTCTTCCCTGTGAAATCCTCGCTCTTTTGCGGTGATCTTTAGTATCTGCTATTGCTATCGGGAGCGCGTATGAAATGGGACGAACTTTATCAAACGGGGGTTACGCCTTGGGAGAAAGGTGCTCCTGCTCCTCCTTTACTAGAATGGTTACGCAAGCATGGTCCGCTAGAAGGCGAGGTGCTGGTGCCGGGGTGTGGCTACGGACATGATGTTCGCGCTATTGCGGCTGCTTCGCCAAAGAGCACAGTAGTGGGCATCGATATTTCCGCCACTGCACTTAAGGAAGCGCTGAAATATTCTAGCGTTGGCCGGGAAGTCTTTCAGTCGGCTAATATCTTTGCGTTACCGCAATCGTTACAGAGCCGGTTTGATTGGGTTTTTGAACACACTTGCTTCTGCGCGATTCAACCTGATCGGCGTCATGACTACTTAAAAATGGCGGTTTCGGCGCTTAAGCCTGAGGGACAGCTGCTGGCGATCTTCTTTTTGAACCCATGGGATCCCGAAGATGAAATCCCAGAGGGCGGTGGCCCTCCCTTCGGTGTTGCAAAAGAGGAACTCGATAGTCTCTTCAGTCCCCATTTCAATCTGGTCGAGGAGCTCGCGCCTAAGACCGCTTTTCCAGGACGCGAAGACCGGGAGATTGTGAGGCTTCTGCGGAAGAAGCGTGTGGGCGTGTCGGCGTAACGGCGTATCGGCGTGTGGGCGTTGGCAAGCGCCGAGGCCGAACGACGGATGGGACCTATGCGACTCATGGGACTCATGTGAGGGCTACTCATAAGTCCCATGTGTCCCATAGGTCCCATCGGTTAGCAGCGCCTAGCGTCAGCGATTCGAGGACGACGACGACAGGACGAGAACGATTGCCTCGGCCCGCCGCCCTACGTCCCATAAAGCCGGTCACCATAATCTCCCAGCCCCGGCAGAATATACTTTCGTGAGTTCAATTCCCGGTCGAGCGCGGCTGCGAAAATCGGGATCTTTGGGTCCAACGCTTCTACGGCTCTGACGCCTTCTGGTGTTGCCAGGACGCACACGATCGAGACGTTCTGGCCGCCATGCTCTTGAACCAACCGGATGGTCTGTACCGCGGAACCGCCGGTTGCCAGCATCGGATCGACGATCAAGACGTGCCGGCCGGCTAACTGAGGCAGTTTACAGTAATAGTTGCGGGCAACCGCGGTCTCGTGGTCACGCTCCAATCCGACATACCCGATACTGACATCTGGAAACAAGTCAGTGAAGGGCTGTACTAAGCCGATGGCAGCTCGCAAAATAGGGACCAACACCAGATTATCACCAAGAACCTGCCCTCGATAAGTTTCTAACGGCGTCTCGATCAGCACTTCTTTTGTCTGCATTTCCCGGGTCGATTCCAACGCTAGCAACAAACCGATTTGGTAAGTCAGTGTCCGGAAAGTGACAGGTTTGGTAGTCCGATCGCGTAAATGGGTCATGATGTGCGCGCCGAGCGGATGGTTAAGCAGGTGGAGCATTCGCAGGGAAGAATACAGGAGCCCAGGCTTTGCGGACAGCAAATAGCTCCTTGGAGGGGAGCCGCTTTTACCAGAGCAAGGTTTGCGCGCAATTTGCTGAAGCCCCGTGTTCGCTGCGTTGGAGCGTTCTGGCAGGCGGCTCCCGTTAACGGCCCCTGATCCCTTTTCAACGCAGCGCTACCCATTGTTTCCTACTGGCTCAACGCGACCAGGTGAAAACAGCGCCGTGGGACGTTTCCGGGAGCCGCCCGCTTAACAAACGGCTCGGTTGGTCACATCTATTTGCATGATCAGCTCAGGTTCCGGGCCACGGTCAAAAGCGACTCCCCTCCAGGCTGTTTCGGCAAAGTGGAGCTCCATCCCGCCCTCCCGCGCCGGCATCGCCTGCGGCAGAAGGCGGGTCCATTCTTGGTTGAAAATTCGCGATTAAACGCAGAATCTTCGCCTTATGTCCGATTCTGTCCCGTCTTCGGGTCCGACCACAGCCCCTGGTCTTACTAACCAAAAGTATCGCACCTTACCAGATCAACAACTGACCACGATGCCCCCCGGTGTGCCTTACATCATCGGAAATGAGGCAGCCGAACGATTCAGTTTCTATGGGATGCGCGCGGTCCTTACGGTTTTCATGACGAAATATCTCTTGGATCGGAGCGGACATCTCGCCGTCATGGGAGACGACGAAGCTGGGGCCTGGAGTCATATGTTCGTCTCTGCCGTCTATTTTTTACCAATTTTAGGCGCGCTCCTATCGGACGGGATTCTTGGTAAATTCAGGACGATCTTTTATCTATCCATCGTCTACTGTTTCGGCCACTTTTCGCTAGCTTTGGACGATACTCGTCTGGGATTATTCCTGGGTCTCCTTCTAATTTCATTTGGCGCCGGAGGAATCAAACCCTGTGTTTCCGCTAATGTGGGGGACCAATTCGGCCAAGGAAACAAACACCTGCTTCCTCGAGTGTTCTCGTGGTTCTACTTTTCCATTAATGTTGGTTCGTTTGTCTCGATATGGGTCTGCCCAATCCTGCTCGATGATCCGAGATTTGGCCCGCATTACGCATTCGGGTTGCCAGGTGTCTTTATGGTGATCGCGACCGTCGTGTTCTGGCTGGGCCGCAAGAAATTCGTGCACGTACGCCCTGGAGGCCTTGGTTTCGTTCGCGAAGCGGTGAGTCGCGAAGGGCGTAGCGCCATCGGCCAACTGTTCTTGATTTACCTGTTTGTAGCGATTTTTTGGGCCCTGTGGGATCAAAGCGCCGGAATCGAATGGACGCTGCAGGCCGAACATCTGAATCTCAATTTCCTAGGGATTAAGTTGCTGGCCGCCCAAGTATCTGACGCCAATGCGATCCTAATCCTGCTTTTCATTCCCTTGTTCAGCTACGGCGTTTACCCGCTGATCGATCGAATATTCCCCCTAACTCCGTTACGCAAGATCGGTATCGGTCTGTTTGTGATGGCGATCGCGTTTGCCATTGTTTGGTGGTTACAGGTTCGGATCGATGCGGGACAGACTCCCAATGTTGGATGGCAGTTGTTAGCCTATGTATTTTTAACCGCCAGCGAGACGATGGTCTCGATCACCGGTTTAGAGTTTTCCTATACCCAGGCTCCGCCCAAAATGAAAAGCGCCATCATGGCGGTCTGGCTGTTAGTGGTCTCTCTCGGAAATCTCTTCACTGCATTCGTGCACTCGCTCGTTCCCACGCTTAAGCCTCTCGGCCTGAACCTGGAAAACGCCGGTTGGTTTCAATTCTTCACTTTGTTGATGGTCGGAGCGGCCGTTATTTACGTATTTGTCGCCCGTTGGTACCGAGGAAAAACCTACATCCAAGGCGAAGAGCCCGCCGAACTAGCCACCGCGGAAACGCTCAGCAGCTAGGACAGAACAACCGCGAATGGACACGAAGAAAACCGCGAATGGACACGAATGCATAGTCTTAGGTATGTCGTGGAGCTTCGGGATCACCGTTCGGTTCTAACAAGACGTTCCCATTCTAGCTTAGCGTAGCGAAAATTAAGAATGACGCCGACCGGCAAGCTGGTGATTCTGAGGTAATTGAGGATTTGCCCTCTTTCGTGGTCCGTGATCCTGTCGATTACCTTGGTATCTACGATGATTTTACCGAGAACGACGAGGTCTGGAGTGAATCGTCCGACCTTGACCTTCTTATAAAAGATATCGAAAGGCATCTGCTGCTCGTAAGGCAGTTTACGAAGCTGGAATTCGACCGCCAAAGCCATCTCGTAGGGCTTCTCGTGAATCCCATGCCCAAGCTCTCGAAGAACTTCCAAAGCCGCTCCCACGATAGTGTAGACTTCCTTTCTAAAGAGGATTCCAGGTTGTATCCTTTCGTTCACGTAAATCAAATAACGTTTAATAATAATGTATTCAATAGGGATCATGCTGGCCAATGGAAATTCTATCCCCACACGTTTCCCGCTCGGAGGTTGAATGCCGGCACTATTCGCGTCCATTCGCGGTTGTCCTCTTCTCGGTTCGTGCCCACTATAGGTTATGCGAAACGCGATCTGGTTGGTGATCCTTCTCGGTTTTGTTGGCTGTGCCCCGCAAGAGATTACCGAACAGATTCCTATCGCCGGCCGCCGGTCCGTTACTTTTAGGCGGATCGGAAACGAATTCGTCAAAGCCGAGAACGATCGGTTCGCGGTAGTGGAAGCGGGTCTAACCACCTATCGAACCGAGGGAAAAAATTTTGTGCGTTGGCAATTCACGATCCGACCGAGACCGGACACGCAGCTGGCGCTGGTTGAAGTAGAAGACGTAACTGGTAGACGGCCAGCTTTGATCATTAAGGACGAGCACCCTCAAATCGAAGAACTGCAGTGGTCCCAACAAAGCCCACTGGTCCGGGCAACGCCGACCTTGGTTTCCTGGCTATTTAGCC
>DASUWQ010000320.1:0-15527 GCA_036378375.1 Chthoniobacterales bacterium | reverse complement strand
AAAGAGCCGGGTGTGGTTCGATTCGACGTCATTCAACAGGTCGACGATCCGAGTCGGTTCGTGCTATTCGAACTCTATCGGGATCAACAGGCGATTGAGGCTCACCGAGGCACTGCTCATTACGCGAAGTGGAGAGACGCGGTCCCCGCTTTTCTCATTACCGAGAGAACCCGAGCGATCTATCAAGCCATCGAGCCAGATTAAAAACGCCGCGAAACCCATGAACGCCGAGATCGCCGGGAACGGAGCTATCGCCAGGACGTTCTCGGGGTTCCCGCGCGTTCCCGGCGTTGAACTTCCGTGTCTCTGTGGTGAATTTCTAATGTGAACTTCGAGTTATCGGTTCCGGAAAAGATTATTTTTGGCAAAGGCAGTCTGGCCCGGCTGGGACAGTTGGTTTCCGGTTTTGGGAACCGGGCTCTCATCGTTCACGGAGCCAATTCTGATCGAGCCCACTCCGTCGAGGGGCTATTGGCAAAATCGACGACCACCCTGTACCCGGTCCGGAATGAGCCCTCCATTGAAGACATCGCCAAGGGCGTTGAAGAAGCAAGAGCGAGAGAAGTTACACTCGTTATCGGTATCGGGGGTGGTAGCGTCATCGATGCTGCTAAGGCGATTTCCGGGCTAGCCACTAACACCGGCGATATCCTCGACTATTTGGAAGTGATCGGTGGAGGTAACCCGCTGACGAAAGCGGGACTGCCCTGCGTGGCGATCCCCACCACCGCGGGTACGGGCGCAGAGGTGACCAAGAACGCAGTGATCGCGTCCCTGGAGCACCGGGTCAAAGTCAGCCTGCGCAGCCCTTTTCTTTTGCCACGAATTGCGTTGATTGACCCCGAACTTACCTATTCGCTTCCAGCCCAGGTCACGATTGCCACCGGTCTGGATGCTTTAACGCAGCTCATCGAGCCCCTGGTTTCCTCACGGGCCAATCCAGCGACGGACGGCTTATGCCGCGAAGGAATCAGTCGAGCCGCGCGTTCGCTGCCCGAGGTCGTACTGAACGGCAAAGATTTCACTGCGCGCGAGGAAATGGCTTTGGCGAGTTTGTTTGGAGGCTTGGCTTTAGCGAACGCCGGCTTGGGAGCGGTCCATGGATTCGCAGGACCAATCGGCGGAATGTTCAATGCACCGCACGGATTAATCTGCGGCATCTTGCTCCCATTCGTTGTGGACGCCAACATTCATGCTTTGCGGCTCCGCGCTCCGGATTCCACGGCGCTCAGCCGCTACGACGAAATCGGCCGCCTGTTAACCGGTTCGCCAGATGCCGTCGCTACCGATGGATTGGCTTGGCTAACCGATGTTAGCACAACCTTAAAAGTGCCGACGCTTTCATCGCTTGGTATTCCAAAAGAAGCAATCCCCGAGGTTGCCAGCAAAGCGGCTAAAGCCAGCAGCATGAAAGCCAACCCGATCGAGCTGACATCGCCCGAACTGGAAGCGATCCTCGAGGCAGCATGGTAGGGTGAACCGGGTTCTCCGTTCACCGTTTGCGATTCGCGGTTCACGGTTGGACAGCGCCTCAACCATAAGTCGCATAGGTCCTATGAGTCCCATCCGTTGTGCGACCCGGCATGTTTTTGCTCGCATAAACGGCGAACGGCGAACAGTGAACGGTCAACGGTGAACCGTTTACCGGACCAACGAGAACACGTATGCATCCCGTGGCTCGCCTCGAATAAGTAGTCGATTGCGCAGCAACCCCTCTCTCAATGCGCCCACCTTCTCAGCGACGCGCTGGCTGCTGATGTTGCCGGCTGCAACGAAGATCTCGATCCTGATCAACCCTAGTTGTGCAAAACCGAATTGGGCGAGCAAGGCGGCAGCTTCGGATGCGAAACCTTGTTTAGTGCGGGAAGTTCTGATCCAATAACCGAGTGAGCCATTGCGTTGGGCCGGTCTGTCCATGGTAACGCTACATCCTCCCAGTATTTGACCGGTGCGATGTTCAACAATCGTGAAGCCGAAACTAGAATCTGTTTCCCAGGCTTTTCGGCAATGCATAACCCATTGTTCTGTTTCCGCTATTGAATAATGGGGATGCATCCATTCCATCCAGGGCGAAAGCTCGGCCTTCGACTCAACGATGGCTGCATACAATCCCTTCGTCTGCGTTGCTTCGACCGGCAGGAGCGCTATTCGCCCCCCATCGAAGACCGAGTCTGGAATGGCGAGCATTAGGGGTATGTATCACGCTTATGCCGGGTGGACGAGCTTGGTGCGTGCTTTGAATCGTGCTCGTGCCCGTCCTCGTGCTCGAACCGGGCCTGTCTGTAGGGCGGTCGCGACTTGATGTCGGAACTGGGCGTTACTGCGTTAAGCGCCGTAATAACAAACCTTCGAGCACGAGCACGAGCACGAGCACGAGAAAATCCCGCGCTCTCCCTACCGCAGCACCAGAATCACCGCTGTCCGCGCCGGCAGATCAAAGCTGATATTTTGGCCGTCAAGCGCAACGGTGGATGCCGGGACGACCTGGGGAGTTGCACCGTGAGAATCAAACCGTCGTCCCAACACGACCTTGGCCGGGAACGGGGAGTTCAAAAAACGAGCATCGATCTTCCTGGATTCCTGACTCAAGTTCGCGATTGCCAGTACCCAGTCGCGCCCAGTACGTACGCAAGTCGACGCCAGGCCGAAGGTAACCTGTTTCGGATTGGCGACATCGCACTTAGCTGGGATGAGTTCAGAAAACATCTGGAGGGCGGCCGCCACCGGTTTGCGTTGCCCTTCCTCGTTCAAAAGACCAAAAGCGTCCTGCGTCCACTCCGGGTCTTCCGCCTGCCAATAAGACAATGAGTTGGCGCCATCCCCGACGAGTTTAATTGCCTCGGCCAGTACGGAAACCGCGAAATCGGCCGAATCAGCCGCATTATTATCGCCCCGGTTTCTGGGGCCGGAATCGTACGGAGGCCGCTCCCATTGCGGGCTCTCGCTCGTGAACTCAGTGATCGCGATCGGTAATTGATGAGCTTTCGCCAATAGCCCCAGTGGGACTCCGCCGAATCCAGCTGGCTCCGGGCGTCTAACTGTGTCCATATCGTGCCAGGAAAGCTCTGCCAAAAGAGAGATATGCCCGGTTCGTTCCAGGACTTGCGTGTAAGCTTCAACCGTGGATCCGGAGGCTACACCAGGGCCGGCGATTCCAACCGTGGCTAGACCATTCCGATCAAGGGTCGCGCGAGCGGCGAACACTAAAGCATCGTATTGTTCCGGCGAAAATTGGGTGCCAGCCGCGCTATCCGGTTCATTGATCAACTCGACCATACTCGGCAGCAGTCGAAGGCGCTTTGCATATAACAGGTGGGCCACGACCCAATTCGCGTAATCCTGGATGTGATCCGGATTGATCCGGGCGTGACTGATCTCGTTGTCGCCGCTAGTGATGCACCAGATCGAAGGGACCTGCCAGAAAACCAGATCTAACTTGAGGTGTAGTTGAATGATTTCATCGTGCAGTTGCGAATAAACGGTTGTCTCATCGGAGTCTGCAACCTTGTTGATTGCCGACGTGATCTCCGCGACCGACATACGATCCTTTACTTGGTCGTCTGTGAGTTTCGAGGTGAAGCCCGCGCGTACGAACTTGCAGTGCAGATCGCGCAATAAGGCATCGCGTTCAGCTAAATGACCCGTAGCCGGCCAGAGCTGGAGTCCGATCCCAGAAAACTTATGCGGTGAACCAAAATCAAAGACGAGATTATCGTCAGCCACAGCTCGGGAAATCAGAATGCAAATCAGAATAGCAGCGATACCGGCGGATCTAGCAAAAGAGACGACGTCGTTCACCCAAAACGCTTAGCGTGTTCCTGAGAGAAATAAAGGAGTTCAGGAGTTCAGGAGTCAACGGGTGCTAGACAGAGCTCCTACGGAAATGCGAGCAAAAAAACTGCACGACTACACCCTCGATGTTTTAACCCAACGCGTCCGAAGGTTCCTCCTTGAACTCCTGCAACTCCTGAACTCCGTCCTCAATACACATCCCGTTGGTAGCGATGCTCGGCTTTTAGCTTTTTGATATACGCCTCGGCATCTTCCTTGGACTTCTGGCCAGCCTGCTCGACGATCGCGTGCAAAGCAGCGTCCACATCTTTCGCCATTCTTTGAGCATCGCCACACACGTAGAAGTGGGCGCCTTCTTCAAGCCAGGCCCACAGTTCAGCTGCGTTTTCCAGCATCCGCTGCTGAACATAAATCTTCTTGGGCTGATCCCGTGAAAAAGCCGTGCTGAACCGTGTGAGCAGACCGTTCTTTTTGAAACGGAACAGTTCGTCCTGATAAAGGAAATCGGTGCTTTCTTTCTGATCTCCGAAAAACAGCCAGTTGCGTCCGGCTGCGTTTACCGCTTCTCGTTCGTACAGAAAGCCACGAAACGGCGCGATTCCTGTTCCGGGCCCAACCATGATCACCGGTTTCGTGTAATCCTCAGGTAAACGGAAATGTGGGGAGCGATGCACAAAAGTCCCGACTTTTTGCCGCTCCCGATCGGCTAAAAACGTCGAACAAACTCCCTTGCGTTTTCGGCCGTTGGTTTCGTAGCGGACAATTGAGATGGTCAGATGAACCGAGTCGCCATGCGCTGCCGGACTCGATGCGATTGAGTAAAGGCGCGGCGCGAGCTTCTTCAGGTGAGAGACAAACTCGCGGGCGCTGATTTTCGCGGACGAATGTTCTACTAAGAGATCCGCGATTTCTCTCTGACTAACAAAGCTCTTGAGCTGGGTTGCGGCGGCCGGCTCTAGTAGCTGTCGCAAGGCGGCATCTGCGCTGCGTTCGGCGATGCACCTTAGGAGACCCGAGGGAATCTTGGTAATCTCGTAGAATTCCAGTAGCGCCTTGTGCAGAGGTACCTCAGTCCCGTCAGGCGATGGCACCGCCTCTTCGCCATCGCAATTCAACGTCTTAAGAATCTGCTCGACCAGTTCCGGGCAGTTGCACGGCACAATTCCGAGCGCGTCACCTGCGCTATACGAAAGGTTCGATCCATCGAGCGAAATCTCGAAGTGACGGGTTTCCTTTGCAGACGCCGGTGCGGTCAACAGCCGGTTAGCAGACACTTGAGCGAGGAATGGATGTTTTCGGTCGTAGACGATTTCTCCGGTTACCGCTGTTTTATTCGAAACCGAAGGAGTCGGCTCTAGAGTGGGCGATGACTTGGCTTCTGTCTTGGCCGATTGCACCGGAGGTGCTGCTTCTAAGACTGTCGCAACCCCGTTTTTCCAGGCCTCTGCGGTTGCCTCATAATCGACATCGCACTCCGCTAACTCATAAATCCGCTGGCCTCCAAGCGCCTCGAGACGAACGTCGATATCCTTACCACATTGACAAAACCGTTCGTAGTTCCGGTCGCCAAGTGCGAGGATCGAATATCGAAGCTCGGACAGACGAGGGTGATCCGGTGTGTGTAACTCGGTATAAAATGCCTTAGCGCTATCGGGCGGGTCGCCGTCGCCGAAAGTGCTGATCACAATGAGAGCGTAAGCTTCACCGGCGAGGGCGCTGGACGAAATCTTATTGAGGTTAATGGCTTGGGATTCGAAGCCGCGGCTTTGGAGAAATTTCGCGGTTTGCTTTGCAAGCGCTTCGGAATTGCCCGTCTCCGTGCCGAAATAGACATTGGCGCGGATTTTAGGCGGCGCCTGGGCCGCGGCCGATTGCTGCGAAAAAAGACCCGCCAAAAACCCATTCAACCATGCTCTTTGCGCCGGGCTGAATGGAGCATTTTCCGGAATATAGGGTACTTGAAGATCCATCTTCAGACTAAAAGCAGAAGATGAGGTGTTAGCGTGTTGCGTACCAAGTTCCGAACCGGCGAGGAAAATTCGCTAATGGCTGCGCGTGGGCCCAGCACGGCATGTCCGTTTCGTCCTCGTACTCGTCGTCGTACTCGTCCTCGAGAGGATTCCTGTGCCGGTGCCGTGCTGGATGAATGCGCCTACGCCGGAACCAGATCGCGTCCCGTTCCCCAGCGCGCAAGGACACGTGCCTCCCGGGGAGACTGTCAACATCGCGGGCAACTTTTTGACCTTGATGACAAAAATGCGGCAGGCGCCACTTTATGGCCGCGATTCTTTAGCTTGTACCCGATTCGCCCCAGCCTGCTTAGGATCTGGTAAGTCGATATAGGGTAGGGGGGTCTTCTTTAACCCGAGCTCAGCATCGAGAAGGTTGCGTAACTGATCGATATTGTTCTTCAGCGCATTATACGACTCAATCAGAGTCAATGCTCCAGCGTGCAAAGCATATGTCGTGTCGGCGGAGGCCCCTGTTGCGGGTTGAGTCGAATTTGTCGAAGCGCGAACATCCATTCGGTTATAACCCTGGTATTGATCAACGAGCCGCTTCGCGAACATATAAGTTCGCACCAGGCTGGAACGCAGTTGATCGTTCTCGATCAACCCGATTGTGCCCGCGTTGCGGTCAAACACCGAGAAGTAACTCTGGTTATAAGACCAGTAGGGCAGAGGCTTCCGCTTGAGATCCAAATTTTCAATGGGCCCGCCCAAATCTTCGGCTACGATCATCCAAAGTTGCAAAATCTCCTCGCGTAAAGCGTGCAAGATTCCTACAACTCGATCTCGCTCAGATGTTCGATTGCGTTGGCGTTCAGCTTCTGCTTGCTCGAACCGTGACTTGTTCACGTTTCGATAGGCGGCGTTGGCTGCGATTACCGCTCCTCCTAATGCGATGATGGCCGCTAGCAGAGTCGTCACCACTTGTAGCCAAACCGAGGGCCCGAGCTGCGAAAAAAACTGGGATAGAGAACTCCAAACCTGGTTCGTTAAAAGATGTGGGTCCATGAGCTACCGCGATCTTGGCGTTTTCGCTTTAATTGTTCAGCTTTTTTTTGGTCTATCGCGCGCAATAGCGGGCGAATCAGCCGAGATCATCGATTTGATTCCCCAGGATTTGCACTTCGTAACGAGCTTATCGGGGGACACCGATGCCCGGGTTGAGCTTTTTTCTAAGGAGGTTCTGGCGGGAGAACCTGAAATCTATCAGCACCTTTGGCACGTCGATTCGGCGAAGGTCAAGGCGTTCGTGACAAAAGTGCCGGAATACATTTCCGGTATTCGAAAATTGCACGCTTTGTTCCAGCAGCAGGAACCGGCAATACTCGATCGTTTTTGTCAGGCTTTCCCGGATTTCGCCCTCGGAAAGGTCAAGATCTACTTGATGCTCTCTCTCTTCCAGTTCGATGCCAAGATTCCGAGTGAACACCCGGACTCGCTATTAATAGGATTGGACGGGCTAGCCCGGTTCCACGGAACCGATGCGCCGTTGGCGGTGATTCTTTCGCACGAATTTTTTCATCTCTACCATTTCCAGGTCAATCCGTTGCCCAAGAATCCTGACGACTTGCCCCTCTACCGGTTGCTCTGGCAGGAGGGGCTTGCGGTCTATGTGAGCCAACAACTCAACAGCGGAGCATCGTTGGCTGATGTCCTGCTCGATCCCCGATTAGCAACCAACGGTCCGGCGTCGGTCCGGCCCGAAGCAAAACGGCTCTTTCTATGCCTGGACTCACGCGAGGATAGCACAGCCGCGCATTTTCTGGCCAAAAGCGAAAACGGAGAAGTTCCCGGGAGAATTGGCTATCTCATCGGATATGACGTAGCCACGCGATTAGCCCAGAACCGATCGCTGAGCTCACTAGCGCGGCTTCGGGACCCTGGCCTCCGTTTTGCCTTCCGCCGGGAGGTGTATCGGCTGGCATATGGCCCGGCGACATCGCCGTGAAGGAGCTAGGAGCTAGAATCTAGGAGCGAGGAGGAGAAGCGGTAAGGCATTTCGACGCGCCCCGGTATGAGGGTGCGGTAGCCGCTGCTAACCGATGGGACCTATGGGATGTTAGAACATAAGTCCCATTGGTCCCATGAGTCCCATCCGGTTGCGGAGCACGGAATTCCGGAACGCCCAAAACCTGGGAGGCCACACTCTGGCGCTCTCCTAGCTCCTAGATTCTAGCTCCTGGCTCCTTCACGGCGATGTCGCTGTCCCGCCGTTACTTCAGCTGATACCCCGCCTGTACCGCGGCATCCGAGAACGCTTTTCCGAACTGTTGAGCTTTGGCCACGGCTTCTTTATCGTGGAACGCAAGGGTACCATCAGCTTTACGTGTCCATGAATTTTTGTTCTCTTTCAGGAAATCGACGTAAGCGACCGTTGCGTCAGCCAATTTGCTCGTGTTCTGTGCCGCCTTTAGATCATCAGGGACGTTGCCCTGCTTGGCGAAAGCCTCGGCCACTTGAGTATTGAGGGGATCGGCCACTCCAATATCGGCCAGGCGCCTGGCCAACTCATTTTGTACGTCTTGAAAAACGCCTACAGCGTCCTCCGAAGTTTGTTTCAGTTGCGTCCCTGCATCTCTGATCTTTGCTAGGTCGTCATCGGTTTTAGCCTGAGCAAGTGGTTGAAAGATTAACGCCACCTGACTGTTGGAATCTACCGTTTCCTTTTCTTTGGTTTTGGTAATCTTGTCCAGCTCATCGCTAAAGATGTTTAATATCTTCTTGTTTGCGTCCGAGAGGGTGCTGGCATTCACCTTCATCAAGTTGAGAAAATCATCCGGAGTCTTCAGCTCGCCGACAGCGCTGGCAGCGGCCGATGCGGAAGCGGATGCCGAAGCTTCAGCGTTGGCCTGGGCCATGGTCTTCCCTTGGCTTGAAGCCTGAGCGTACCTCATGAGGTTGATGAAAGGCGCTGGATTAAGGAAAAGATAAACCAGCCCTGCGATCACAAGAGCCATCACTATTAACGGTGCCATTCGCCCCAGGGAGCCATGCGGCTTGCCAATTTGGGATTTTTTTAACTCCATAATGTTCTGTTTCTTACTGTGCGGATTCGATTCGTTCCAGGATCTTAGCGGTAACTTCTGCGGCGTTGCTAGCCGCTAACTGAGAATTCTTTTCTTCTTGATTGACCCCACTCTGACCTCCTGCCAAGTCGCTCAGCGCGCGGACTATCAAGATGGGGACACGGTTAGAGTATCCCACCTGGGCGATAGCAGTTCCTTCCATTTCGTGGATCCTGGCATGCCATTTCTGAAATGCAAAATCACGAAAAGAACGATCGTCTAAAAAAATCGGTCCACTCATGCCGGTGCCGCCAGTCACAACCTTGGCTTTACTACCGTCTGACCGCCGAATCGAGACCTTTGGAGCGGTTACGTGTGCTAGGTCCAATAAATTAGGATCCACGGCAAAAGCATGAACTTGCTGTGGCTTCGTTTCACCTTTTCGCACGACCCAGACGTCGTCGGGAAAGATATTGCCAAAGTTGGGGTAACGGGGTCGAAAATATTCTGGGATGACATAAGAGCCAGGCCGCTTTGGATCTGGGTTTAGCCAGGCTGCTTCAGCTTGGTGTATCCATTGCGCGGGAATTACCACGTCACCGGGTTGAAAAGATGGATCGAGACCGCCGGCGATCCCGCAGAACAAGATCGCGTCCGGATGGAAATGATCAATCGCCAGCTGAGTCGACATAGCGGCATTGATCATACTGACACCGCTCATCCAAATGACCAGACGCCGGCCGCCTTGTTGCGCTTCCGAAAAGACCGTACCGTTGATTTCGGTCTTTCGAACTTTAGCATCAGGCGCCAGTACTGCTTGCTTCAACGCGTCCATTTCTGGATCCCAAGCGGAAACCAGGCCGATCGTCTTGAACGGTGAAGCGTAAACCGAAACTGCAGTGAGAAGCGAAAAGAGGCAAAGGCGGAAGAATGGCAACGAAGTAACCTATTTTTTAGCGCCCTAGCATGTTATGTACCGGCGTTTTGTCAAATTGGGCGGGTGAGAAATGTTGCAGGACGCTCCCGGAAAATGCTTTGAGAAGGGCCTCGAAACTGCTAGTTCTCGAGGCAGGCGATCCCCTCTCTTAGCGCCTGAAAATCAGTTTCGGCATAAGGAAGAGCACTAACTAAACCATGGACCTACTCCGTGTAAAACCGGTAGAACCGGCCACCGCAGAAGAAAACCCGCTCCGCCGCGAATTGGGCGGCCTTCAACTCACGCTTTTGGGTATTGGCTGCATTGTCGGTACGGGCATTTTCGTGATCACCGGCACGGCAGCCGCTCAACACGCCGGCCCAGCCATTGTGTTATCGTTCATCATCTCGGCGCTGGGCTGTCTTTGCGCCGGGTTTTGTTATGCCGAACTGGCATCGATGATCCCGCTTTGCGGCAGCGCCTACACCTACGCTTACTCAACCATCGGAGAAATTTTTGCGTGGATCATTGGCTGGGACTTGATCCTCGAGTATCTGGTTGGTTCGGCCACGGTGGCGGTCGGGTGGTCCGCTTATGTGGTTTCGTTCCTTTCTGGTATCGGAATTCAGTTTCCAGCGTTCCTGGCTAACGCGCCCTTTGTGTTCAAGGATGGGTGGGCAGTATCGGGAGCGATCATCAATCTGCCTGCAGTCCTGATCGTCCTCGCGGTTACCATGCTCCTGATCCTCGGCATCCGGGAATCCTCCGGAGTTAACGCCATCATCGTCGCGATCAAAGTGGTGATCATTATCCTCTTTATTGCGTTCTGTTTTCCTTATGTCCACCCGGCGAATTGGGTGCCATTTATTCCGCCCAGTACGGGATTTGGCCAATTCGGCTGGACAGGAATCATGGCCGGAGCAGGGGTGATTTTCTATGCCTATATCGGGTTTGATGCGGTCACCACCGCTGCGCAAGAGACCAAAAAACCTCAGCGCGATCTTCCGATTGGAATCTTGGGATCGCTTCTTATCTGCACGATTCTTTATGTGCTGGTGTCGCTGGTTCTAACCGGCGTGGTTAACTACAAACAGCTCGATGTGGCGGCGCCGGTTGCTTATGCCATTCAACAGGTCGGCGCCTCCGTCGCGTGGCTACGTCCGTTGGTCGAATTGGGAGCAATTGCCGGCATCACTTCGGTAATCCTGGTGCTCCTGTTGGGACAACCGCGAATTTTCTATCGGATGGCCGTAGACGGGCTGTTACCGAAAGTTTTCGCAAAAGTCCATCCTAAGTTTAAGACGCCACACGTCACTACTGCGGTTACCGGAATCGTGTCTGCAACCTTGGCCGGTCTTTTCCCGATCGGGGTGCTCAGCGAGTTAGTTTCGATCGGGACTTTACTCGCCTTCGTGATCGTCTGTATTAGCGTAATGGTACTCCGTAGAACTCGTCCGGATGTACCCCGGCTCTTCAAGACACCGCTGGTTCCTTTTGTGCCGATAGCCGGCGCTATCCTTTGCTTTGCCCAAATGGTATTCCTGCCTCCGAACACTTGGATCCGTCTCGTTATCTGGCTCATCATCGGCCTAGCGATCTATTTCGGCTATGGATACCGGAAGAGCCGGCTGAACGGTTAATCGGTTAGATCGGTAGGGACGAGCTCCTGTTGATTTCGGCGTCGTACTGACGATCGTCACTGATTGGACAGGCGATCGGGGGCTCGGAGACCAATCCAATTGGCTACCAACCAACATTACTCAATCCGGACGATCTTAAAGCTCCTCCCTTTGTGGATCGCGATTTTGATCCCACCCATCATCGAGCGAACGGTCCTGGGCTCGAGCACCTATTACTTCCTCTATATCGGGCTGGCATCGGCTTTTGTGCTGTACGGGCTAACCTTGCGAACGCTTTTCCATTACCTGCAACAGATAAGACGAGAACCAATTTTTGTCCCGCTCTCGTACCTTGCCTGGTCTGTTTTTCTTTGCGGCATTTTAGCCGTCTTCGCCTATGAATACGATCTCTTACCGCACGTCTCGAACTCATCCGCGACACAAGGTCGCCCGTTAATCGATTACCTCTATTTCGAGGTGATTACCTTCACCACCGTCGGCTACGGCGATATAATTCCTGCAACGGTGCCAGCCAAGATTCTCGCGATGTGTACTGCGTTGTTTGGCGCCACTCACGGTGTCACATTCGTGGCCATCGTTCTCCAGGCGTTGACCCACCCGCCGTCGAAGGGCGAGGAGTGAGCCAAGCGTTGTTGGGTTCGCCCCTAATTCACAATACAGAAAGATCACAAAGGCCACAAAGACAGAAGACTTTTTACAGAAGCTAACGAAGCAAACGAAGGTCTGCCCACGGCTAAGCGCTTAGATTCATCTTGCCTCACCCTTCGTTACCTTCGTTGCCTTATGTAAAAAGTCTTCAGTCTTTGCGGCCTTTGTGATCTTTCCGTATTGTTGGAATCGAATTGGGTAATAGGGCCTTTAGGTACGGCCTGTTATCCTTTGGAGATCTGAGAAGGTAAAGTATAATCGATTCGTGGCTAACGAATCGGTGAACCAGGTAATCGCCGATTATTATCGCGACTTTAGCACGCTGAACGTTCAGGCGATTCTGCCGTACTTCAACGAGCCGTCGTTGCTGGTCGGCCCGCAAGGAGTGATCCCGATACCGAATCATGCTGCGCTGGTGGCTGTTTTTGGACCGGTTATGGAAGGTCTGCGAAGCAGAGGCTATGGCCGGAGCGAATTCGAACTGGGCTACGCTAAGTCGCTCAGTTCATCCGCTTCATTAATTGGCGGAGTAGCGACTAGGTACAACGCCGGGGGCCAGCAACTAGAGCGCGTAGGCATAACCTACCTGCTCCACAAGACGGAAAGCGGCTGGAAATTCGCCACGGTCATCCTTCACGACCCGAACCCGGCGGCATAAGACGAGTAGTGAGGAAGCTTCTTGCCCTGTCTTTGCGTCTGTTGCGACCCTTCCTTATCGCGATTGCAGGCACATCCACTAGCAATTTTATCTATTGTACGGCTCAGGATATTGTTGTAATATGCGCTGGTGTAATCGTGCTGAGCGGATGTTTTGGCGGATTGTGATTTCGGTGGCGGTCGTGGAAGCGCTACTCTGCGTTTTGCCGATTGAATTCGCCGGCGCGATGGCACTGATTGGTTTGTTGCTCGGCAAGTGATATGCGGTCATTGACGAGCCCTCGCGAACCCAGATCGATCGGAAGGGGTGGGATTTGAACCCACGGTACGGTTTCCCGTACGCCTGATTTCGAGTCAGGTGCCTTCAACCGCTCAGCCACCCTTCCTGTGCGAGGCGGAGGAACATAGCGAGAAACTCACGGTTGTCGAGGCCTGAGAGCGAATGGGCGAGGGGGCAAACGGCGATGGGCGAATAGGCCGTGGTCCCATTGGTCCTATGAGTCCCATAGGTCCCATCCGTGGCCCGCTCTTTCGTGGGTTTTGGTCATAGGGATTTCCACGCTTCCCCCTAATCGAGGACGACGACGAGTACGAGTACGATGGGAAACGTAGCCCGCTAATAAACTTTTTCCCTTTGCGGATCGGCCTTGCGTTGGCCGAGGAATTCGTAGTTATCGGAGAGCTTGTACATCAGCATCCTGATGAGTCCGATCACATTTGGGCGCATGGCGTCGAACCATTGAGCGGCTTTGATGAAGAGGATACTGGCGCTCAAAAATCGGCTCGCAGCCAGGATACCGACACCCGCATTCATCCATCCCACGATCGAGTCGCCATCCAATGACCCGGATGCGGGCAACCAACTTGCGTTCGACCAACCGGCCACAGCGACAGTGCCAGACCAGAGTATCGCGCGTTGAAGACCGCCTCGAGTGATTTCCCAATAGAATCGTTCCGGTGGCACCGGTGATCTCCGGCTGCGCAGTCCTTGAAGATGAAACCCGTCTTGCAACCGGCGATAATCGCGCAACGCACAAATCGGAATCAGAACGGTACCGGATACGATCGCAGGAAATACTTGCAGGCTACTGAGCCATTCGTACGAAACGAGGATCAGCCAGCTAAGAAAGCCGAAGATACCGAGTACTTCGACCATGGACCGAATATACAACGAGCTGGGTAAGAAGGAAAGCTAAACGGTCTAAGAGTTCAGTGTTTGGCGTTCGGCGTCGAGAACGCCTCCGCCGCCAAACGCCAAACGTTGAACGCCGAACGCCGAACGCTTCTCACTTCTTCACCTTCTTCTTATTCAGATACTCCTGCATGTCGCTGTGCTTACCCTTGAATGCGACAATAAAACAACAATCCCCAACGGCGGTCACACCGGCCTCCCAGGTCTCACCATCCACGATTGCCCATTTCCCTTTTCGGATCTTCACGCCAAGATCGGCCGGGTGGAAAAGGAACATAAGGACTTCTCTGTCGTCTTTCGCGAGGATCTCTCCGATATCGACGCCTTTAAACTTGGACAGGCGGCAACCGAGGGTTGGGGTGTCAGCGAATTCTTTTGGCACTGCGAACCAGTGCATGTCGCTCTTCAGGAAAAACCAATCCTTCAGATTGGCGGTGGTGGTGTTGACCGCTTCGAACTCGTCCCCACTTAATGTATTCGCGGTTTCTAATAGCTCGGCAACCTGATCGCGTCCGCTGAAGCCGTTCGCCATCTGATCCCAAACCATATAAGCGACCAACGCAATCGTGGCGATGATGCCAATGCCGACGGCTGCCATAATGGTGACCGTCCGGGCTCGGGGCGGTTCTTCTTCTTTTTCCTCTTCTTCCGTCTCTTCCGCAGCAGCTTCTTTGGCTTCGGCAGGAGCGGCCGGCTGCTCGGTCTTCGCCTCTTCCTTAGTCTCGCTTGGTGGCGGCGGCTGGTGAGGGGTTAGGATTTCCGGGACCACCGTAGCAGCGAGAGCTGCGGGAACCTGAAGGGGGATTGGATTCACCACCGGTGGTGGAACCTCGACTGGTTGGATGGCAGGATCAATTGGGAGCGGAGCTTCGACCGATCCCGTCGCCGAGTTGTCCACGAGCAAATTTTCGAGCTGCTCGATCTGCCGATCGCTGAGCGCGATCGTTTGCAGCGCGGTCACAATCTGATCGTCAAATTGCGTCTGATGCTCTAATTGGTTCTCGAGATCAGGGCTCTGGCTAATGGCTCTTTTAGCGTCCGCGATTTCCCCTTGAGTTTCATAGATTGGCCTAACCAAAGGAAGCAACCGTTCGGACATGGCTACGATAAATTGAAATTGAGCTCTCTGCGAGCCTTTGCGACTCGGTCTGCGAGGGTATCTAGGGTGGTTCCCGTGATCTCCGCAATGGTCGCAGGCGGAAATATCTCGAGACAAAACAACGTGATCGAGAATCGCTCGGGTTCCGGTAACTGATGAAGTTTACGCGCCCAACCATTCAGTTCAGGCTCAGCTTTTCTCGGGTATGAGTCCCGCTTACGAAAGGCCGTCCGAAACAGGCCGTCGAAATCCAGGCGTTCCAATTGTTTGCCGGCTTCCTCGAATGCTTCGAAAAAGATTTCTTTCATGGCTGATTCTGCCGTCGAGGATGATCCGGATTGAACGACAAGCAAGCGATAGAGGGCTTGCACATAGTCGTAAGCAGTCGGCGCATTCAATCCCGGCATGCTATCGGAGGAGTTCGAGGAGTTCAAGGAGTAGGAGGAGCTAGGAGTTAGAATCTAGGAGCTAGGAGAAGCGTATGGGCGTGTCGGCGTGTGGGCGTCTGGGCGTGGGAACTCAGGCACGGCGCCCAGGGCTCGTTTCGTTTGCCACGCCGATCCGCACCG
>DASUWQ010000319.1:0-3640 GCA_036378375.1 Chthoniobacterales bacterium | reverse complement strand
CGCACGGAATTTGGCGAAACTTCCCTTCCCTGGTTGGGCAAAGAAATCTGAGCGGGTGCGAATTCTGGAAGAGATAAAACCGGAAGTCGACCTGCTGCCGGCGATAAAAGACGGATTTTCCGAGCAACTGAACGAGCTGACCGCAACGGAGAAGCAAGTTTTGGTTGAGCGCCATCTGATCAGCCGGGAGCATGCCGCAAAAGGCATGGGGAGTGCTGTGGTGATTAATCCACCGCAGACAATCTCTATTATGATCAACGAGGAAGACCATCTCCGCATGCAGGCAATCACCTGCGGGCTGGACTTGGACAAAACCTTCCAAATGATCGACGAAATCGATACCGCGCTCGAGGCGCAGCTCGATTTCGCGTTTGATGAGGAGCTCGGCTATCTGACCGCCTGCCCGACCAATGTCGGCACCGGAATGCGGGCGTCGGCCATGGTACATCTTCCCGGATTGGTGCTTGGTGAGCAGATCAATCAAGTAGTCAACTCAGTGAACAAGATCGGTCTGGCAGTTCGCGGACTGTATGGCGAAGGCACTGAGGCAATGGGAAATCTCTTCCAGGTATCAAACCAAACGACCCTCGGAGAGAAGGAAGACCAGATCATCGGACGGTTGCAGAAAGTCATTGAGACTTTGATCCAGAGGGAAACGCAAGCGCGAGAAAACCTATTGGCTACAAAGCGTACGACGTTACTGGATCAAATCGGCCGGGCTTACGGGATATTGACACACGCTTATTCGATTTCTTCGAAAGAAGCGCTGAACCTTATCTCGATTTTACGGCTGGGAATTGATCTCGGGTTCTTCCCCGAGGAAGGACGGGCGATCATTAACCAGCTCTTGATGGACACGCAACCAGCCCATCTGCAGAACCTTTCACAGCAGAAATTAGCGGCTGAGGAGCGTGACCACTTGCGAGCTGATATCGTCCGCGAGAGGTTGAAAAACTTCCCTAGACCGCCTAATACTAAATCGCCGGGACAATAGGCAATAACTTAGCCTGTCCTGGCGCGCAGAATTGCAATGATGAATAATTTTACTCCACGTGCGCAACAAGTGTTGGCACTTGCGCGCAAGGAAGCCGATCGGTTTAACCACAACTACGTCGGTACTGAGCATCTCTTGCTCGGGCTGATCAAGCTCGGCCAAGGCGTCGCAGTCAACGTCCTCCAAAAAATGGGATTGGATTTGGAGACGGTCCGTATGGAGGTCGAGAAGCACGTAGGATCTCACCCTGAGACGAAGATGGTGGGTAATATTCCATACACACCACGCGTCAAAAAAGTGCTCGCTCTCGCCGGCAAGGAAGCAAAGGCCCTTAATCATTCCTATGTCGGGACGGAACACATCTTGCTCGGATTACTTCGAGAAGGTGAAGGCGTAGCGGCACGGGTTTTAAAGAGCCTTGAAGTTGATATTGAACGAACTCGAAACGAAATTCTAAAAGAATTGGACCCAAACTTTACACCACCGGAAAGCGAGGCGGAGCCCCCGCAAGAAGGGAATAAGAAAGATGTTAAGACGCCAGCTCTCCGGGCGTTTGGAAGGGATCTGACCGAGCTGGCGAAAAAGGCTGAACTCGACCCGGTAATCGGTCGAAAGAACGAGATTGAGCGGGTGATCCAAATCCTCTGCCGGCGGACCAAGAACAATCCGGTCCTCCTGGGTGAGGCGGGAGTGGGAAAAACGGCTATCGTTGAGGGACTTGCTCAAGAAATCGCGGCTGGCAACGTACCGGAACTCTTAAGAGACAAACGAGTGATTACACTCGACCTGGCTCTGATGGTGGCCGGAACCAAATACCGTGGTCAATTTGAGGAGCGCATCAAAGCGGTGATGGACGAGATCCGGCGTTCTAAGAACGTGATTCTCTTCATCGACGAGCTGCACACCATCGTTGGGGCTGGCTCGGCTGAGGGCGCCATGGATGCGTCCAACATTATCAAACCGGCGTTGAGCCGCGGGGAACTTCAATGCGTAGGCGCCACGACCCTGAACGAGTACCGGAAGTATATCGAAAAGGATGCCGCTCTCGAGCGACGCTTCCAAACGGTCAAGGTCGAAGCTCCATCGGTTGATGAAGCCATCCAGATATTGAGAGGGCTGCGTCCTAAATACGAGGCTCATCATAAAGCCAAGCTGACAGACGAAGCGTTAGACGCTGCGGTCAAACTCTCAGATCGCTATCTTACCGGCCGGTTCTTGCCGGATAAGGCGATCGATGTAATGGACGAAGCCGGTGCCCGTGCGCGGATCAACGCCATGACCCGGCCGCCGGATGTCAAAGAGATCGAGAAAGAGATCGATGCCATCCGGGCGGATAAGGAGGCAGCGATTAAAGCTCAAGACTTCGAAAAAGCTGCCGCTCTGAGAGACTCGGAGAAGCAGGCAAAAGATAAGCTAGAGAAGATTTTGGCTGATTGGCGCGAACAGCGAGAAGAGCAATCCGTCCTGGTGACCGGTGATGACATTATGCACATCGTGTCGAAGTGGACCGGTGTTCCGTTGCATCGCATGGAAGAGCAGGAAACTCAGAAGCTTCTCCGCATGGAGGACGAACTGAAGTCACAAGTGGTTGGGCAAGACGAGGCTGTGACCACCATCAGCAAGGCGCTTCGGCGTTCCCGCGCGGATTTGAAGGATCCACGGCGCCCGATCGGTTCCTTTATCTTCCTCGGACCGACCGGGGTCGGAAAGACGTTCCTCGCTCGGAGCCTGGCGGAGTTCATGTTCGGCGACGCTGATGCGTTGATCCAAATCGACATGTCCGAGTACATGGAGAAGTTCACCGCCTCGCGGCTGATCGGTTCACCTCCCGGCTACGTTGGGTATGAGGAAGGTGGCCAGCTTTCGGAAGCCGTACGGCGGCGTCCCTATTCAGTCGTCTTATTTGATGAAATCGAAAAAGCCCATCCGGATGTGATGCATCTGCTTCTGCAGATTCTGGAAGAGGGAAAGATAACGGACAGCCTAGGTCGCAAGATCGACTTCAGGAACACGATCATCATTATGACTTCAAACGTAGGAGCGGAGCTGATTAAGCGGCAAACGTCGCTCGGCTTCGGCGCTCAGACCGGGCACG
Organism: Chthoniobacterales bacterium; assembly: GCA_036378375.1. Taxonomy (GTDB): domain Bacteria; phylum Verrucomicrobiota; class Verrucomicrobiia; order Chthoniobacterales; family JAFAMB01; genus JAFAVN01. The sequence goes on along the minus strand of DASUWQ010000319.1, from coordinate 551 downwards.
AGTCCTACGATACGATGAAGCAAGTTATCCTCGAAGAATCGAAGAAGGTCTTTAAACCGGAGTTCTTAAATCGGTTGGATGACATCATCGTGTTCCACACGTTGGAGCGCGAAAATCTGGTTCGAATTGTCGACCTCGAGGTTGCGAAAGTTGTCCAACGGGTGCGGAACAAGGCGATTCACATTCACCTGGATCCGAGTGCGGTCGAGCTTCTAATCGAGAAAGGGTACGATCCTATCTACGGTGCACGGCCGATGCGTCGTGCGGTGGAGCGATTCTTGGAGGATCCGCTCGCTGAAGAGCTGTTGCGAGGTAACATCAAACCTGGCGAAACCGTGGAAGTACATGCCGAAATCGACAAGCTGGTCTTCCAAGCGGTCCAACCGGAACAGGGTGAACCAGCGACTGCCTCTTAGCGACGAGCTAGTAAATTCGAAAAAGGGCCGGCGGAGACGCCGGCCTTTTTGTTTCCCGTGGAGAGTGTAGTTCCGTATTGCCTTTCGGGTGAAAACCAGTGCTAAAAGCCTAGAACGGATGGGACCTATGCGACT
>DASUWQ010000318.1:0-10908 GCA_036378375.1 Chthoniobacterales bacterium | reverse complement strand
TCGACATTGGGTAGCACGAGATCCGGTACCTTGCTGCCCCTTCAAGGCGGACCGCTTAATTATCGATATCCGGGGTTAAAACCCCGGGCTTAGTCCTTTTATCCCTTTCGCAATAAATCCGAGAGGTCTCTGCGGACGGTTCCTCCGGCACACAACGGGTCGCCGTATTCTTGGACAGCTTATTTAGGTTATTCACGGTAAGGCGACAGTGATTGATATAAGGTTATAAATGATGGAATTGACTTGGTATCCAATCATAAACCTCGGAATTGTGCGGGTTTTCTGCCCAGCTGTCCGGGCTTGGCAAGCCGTAGTCGGCAGGCACATGCTGGCAACAGTCGGTTGCACGTCACGACGGCGTCGCAACCGGTCGTCTTCATTAAGAACCCCCCTGAAAGGAAGCAGATGAAAGCTAGTTTTCTTGCGCTAGCAGCGATCGCTTCGATCGCACCGCATGCAGTCGCTGATATTAACTGGATTAGCGTTGATCTCGGAACCCAATACCGCGAAGTGACACACGCCGCTTCCGGTTCATTGTACGGACTATCGTTTGATGGAGTACCGCCGGATTCCACCATCGGACCGATTAGGCCCAAGGTCTTTACTCAGATGGCGCCGGGCGGCCACCAATTACCGAACGGCACAACAGAACCGACGGGCGATGCTTTGAAGGTCGCTCCGGCCGCGGCTCGAGCGTGTGCGGAAGTCATGATCCGGATGCCGGACTGGTACCCGACTTTTCCCTATCAGTGGGTAAGTTGGGCAGATTGGACGAGCGCCGTTCAACAGCAGGTATCGGCAAAACTAGCTCAGCCCTCGATCACAAACATTTACGGTTGGGAGCTTTGGAATGAACCGGATTGGACCTGGAACACTGCAGCCGCTGGACCCTTCAACGCTGGTTGGCAACGGACATTTCAATTGGTCCGATCAATGGATACGACCACCCCAATCGTCGGTCCAAGCGCAAGCACCTACAACAATACCTTCATTTCTTCCTTCCTCAGCTATTGTCAGACGAACGGTGTTCTCCCCGATGTCGTCACTTGGCACGAATTGGCGACGGCCGGTAACGCCGACATCGAAGGCCACGTCAGCCAATATCGCCAGCTCGAAAAACAGTTGGGAATTTCGCCTCGGCGCATTTCCATCAACGAGTATGCCCGTATTTATGATGCCGCGGTCCCGGGATTTCTGGTCCGCTACATCGCTCGGGTCGAACGAGCGGGTGTTGACTCGGCTTGCCTCGCCTTCTGGCATTTGCCGGGCCGTTTGGGGGATCTACTGAACGGGCAAGCTCAACCCAATGGCGCTTGGTGGCTGTACAAGATGTACGGCGATTTTTCAGGCATGATGGCCTCGGTAACACCTCCTGCCACTAGTGGATATGGTCTTGACGGAGCCGCTAGTTACGACAAGAGCTCCGGCACAGCGCGGATACTTATCGGCGGCGTCACTGGTGACACCCTGGTCGCGATCTCACAATTGCCGGCTGCGGCCGTTCACCGAGGAAAGGCTCATGTTCAGGTCTTCTCAACCGCTTTCACGGGAACAGATGGGGCGTCTTCCCAGCCAGCGTTCCTTTTCGAGGGCGACTATCCAGTCAATGGCCACCAGATTGTTGTTCCGGTAAATGACATGTTGGATGCGACCGCTTATGACCTGATTGTTAGCGCCTCAAGTAGTGCGGCTAATCCAAAATATCGCTACGAAGCAGAAGCGGCCCGGTCCAAAGGCACTAAGGTCGCTGAAACCGTCGATGCATCGGACGGCGAATACGTGATCGGGCTTAACCAAAAGGGAAGTAACGTCGCTTTCTCGGTATACGCACCATCGGCCGGCCCATACAACCTTTCGATCCGCTATTCGAATAGCACCGGTGCACCGGTGGCCGGAAATCTGTCTGTCAATTCCAGCACGAGTCTCCCCGTAACTTATCAGCAAACTCCAGCCGCCGACATCTTCGCGACCGGCTCCGCCACGGTGGAACTAACGGCTGGTCTCAACCTGATCGTGTTAAGCAACTCTGGCCAGACCGTCAAATCTGGAACCATAGGCCTCGATTACATCGATGTGAAACCGTACCTAGTCAGATATGAGGCGGAGCTAGCCACCGTGAGCGACGCTAATATTACGGTCTGCGATCCCGATAATTTTACTGCCACATATGCCTCCAACAACGCCTATGTGGCCCAGATCAATAACGAGGATAGTTATGTCGAGTTTACCGTAAATGCACCAATCGCTGGGACCTATCATCTGAATATTCACTATACCAACGGAACGGGCGCAAACTCGCAGCAAGGTCTTTCCATTAATGGTGGACCGTTCACCTTCGTCACCTATCCAGTGACCGAGGGGTGGGGCTTATTCGGAATAGACAGCATGGACATTCAGTTGCAGAGCGGGGTTAACCTGATCCGCCTGGCTAAAGGGGACCCGTCGTTTGGCCTAGCCGTCGGATACGCCGAACTGGACTGCATCGATCTGCAGTACGCTTATCCTTAGAAGCTAGCAGCAGCAAAAATAGATGGTTTGCGCATTGAGATGTTCAAACCATCTCTGCACGGTGGCAGCTTTTTCAACTTTCAACGTACGGCAACCCGGAACCTAAAACTTAAAACGTATAACCTATATCTCCGCGTCGAGCTCCAGCCCAATATGCCGCATCAGAGCAACGGCGTTCCGGCTCTGGGCTTCGCCGACCCGGATCCGATAGTCGAAAGCCATCTCCAATTGGCCATTGTTGCTGACGAATGTTTCCTGAAAGTGAACTTTTTGACAGCGATCGGCAAATTCCTTGAAGTGCAACAGAGAGAGATCATGCGTTGACATCGCTCCAATGGCTCTTTGCTTTAGGAGATTCTGAATTAAGCGGCAGGTGATTACTCTCCGTTCATCGATGTTGGTGCCCAAAGGGTGAAACTAAACAGAGCCACCGGCAGAACCGGTGCCGAAGCGGTGCCGGATTGACCTGGAGCGGCATCAAAAGCTTCGTGCCCGGCACCGGGGATTTTTGAAGTGGGGCAGTGGCGCATTCGAGTAGTTGACGAAACTCTATCCTGGGAGCCAGTTCGCGAATGGCAGCTCCTCGAGCGGAGAGGTTCTCTCGTTCGATTCCATGGATCAAAGCTTGGGCAACCGCATTCCTGCCTTCCCATGTGTTCGCGGTGCAGAGCAGGTCGAAAAGTGATGCACGCCCAAACAAGTCTAAATCGCTGGCTAGCGTGTTAGAAACGAGTTCTGTCGGTGGTGATCGATCGGACAGATTCTTCCAATTCCGAGCAATTCGCGCCTTACCTTCCTCGTTCCTACGAACCATTTCGCGACTGGTCTGCAGCTTCTCTTCTATTATTTGATGGCGAATCGCTGCGGCGATGAAAAGGCCTAACAGAAGCAGAAGAAGACCTGCTAACAGAAGAATCCAGAAAGGAGTATTTTTTGGGACGGCCAAAGCGGAAACAACGCCAATCCCGAATATCGCCAGGCGTAGGTTTGAATAGCTTCGGGACCCGGCCTCTAAGCGCTTTACCTCTGCCAAAAAGTGAGCGGCTCGTTGTTCGTACCGCTTTATGGGTGACAGCTCGCGCAGATCCGAATCCATGAAGTCCTAGACGGTTGCCGGGCAAATCTGCCGGGGTTGCCTTCGGCTACCAAGCAGATTCCAGTCCGAATTGAGTTCATGGTCGCTGGAGGGGAGCCGCTTTGAGCGCCGCCCGTAACCTGACCCAATCGCGCAAGTGAGTGTCGTATTACCGAACCGCTGCTTAACCGGCGGCTCCCGCGAACGTCCCACGGCGCGAATTGTCATTGTGGCGCCGCTTCCTCGATCGATTCAAGCCGTCCTGCTGCCACACCAGCAGACGTTCTCGGGAGCCGCCTGTTTGCCTCACCAGCAACCTTAGGCCAACGCTGGGCTTCGAACACCGTGCGATCAAATTACCATAGGCGAAAGCGGCTCCCCTCCAGCGTATCGCTTCAGGCGAGTCACCGCCCCCCTCATTCACCTCGCGTTCGTTGTTGGTCGACCACGACGGCGGCCAGCAAAATCGCTCCCCGCACCAGGTATTGATAAAAGGCGTCAATATTTAGCAGGTTCATCACATTTTCGGCGGTACCCAGGATGAACACGCCGACGATCACGCCGGATATCGCGGCGCTGCCGCCTTTTAGCGAAACGCCGCCAAGTACACAGGCGGAAATGACGTTCAGTTCGAATCCTTGCGCAGAGTTCGGTTGTCCGCTCGTAATCCGTGAGGCCAAAATAACGCCCGCCAATCCGGCAATAATTCCTTGCACGAGAAAGATGACAACCCGCATTCGTTCCACGTGAATTCCGGCTAAACGTGCTGCTTCCGGATTGCCGCCAATGGCCAGCGTGTTTCGTCCGTACACCGTCGAGTTCAACAAAAACCCAAAAACAATAAAGCAGGCTAGTGTCATCCAGATCGGCATCGATATCCCGAGGAAAGAACTACCGGCGAAATAGATAAAGTCCGCGTTGCTCACGCCTACCGCTTGACCGTGGGACGCAATAAACGCCAAGCCTCTCACCATCTCCATGGTAGCCAAGGTAGTGATCAGCGCGTTGATACGAAGATAAGCGATGATAACGCCGTTCACGAAGCCGATCATCGCTCCGCATAATAGAGCCGCGGCTACTCCTGCCCATAAATTGTCGGTGACATTGATGACCATGGCGCTCAGCACGCCCGCGAACGCCACAATCGATCCCACCGAGAGATCGAAATCTCGTGACGCTAAACAGAACATCATCGTGCAGGCAACCATCCCAATCTGCGACACCGACAGCGCCAGGCCCAACATGTTTTGGACGGTGAAAAAGTAACGAACGCAAAATGCCAGGGCGACAAAGATGACGAGGAATATGACAACGAGGTTGTATTCCAGCAGAACGGCCAAAACCTGTCGCCACGAGGAATCAGAGTGCGGGGGCGGAGAAGCAACTTTAGGCCCTGAGCTGGTATCGGTTTTCACAATGAGTTTCAGGCCGCCTGTTCATCAGGCAGCGCCAGACTGAGCACATGATGCTCGGAGAAATCTTGTCGGGCAATCTCGGCGGTTATCGCTCCGTCCCGCATAACCAGCATTCGGTCGGCGATCCCAATCAACTCGGGTAATTCACTCGATACCACGATCACCGCGCAGCCGCGCTCAGCCAGTTCAAAGATGAGATTATAGATTTCATGTTTTGCCCCAACATCGATTCCACGGGTCGGTTCATCCATAATCACGACTCGCACGTCGGTCAGGTTAAGCCATCTGGCCAAGATCACTTTTTGCTGGTTACCGCCCGAGAGAAACCGGATCTTTTGGCGCCGGTTTGGAGTCTTGATGCCCAACCGCTGAATGAAACGGTCGGCCACACTGAATTCGCGAGAGAAATCGATAAAAAAGCCGCGCAACCCTGCCCTCTGGCGGGCGGTCAAATTGATGTTTTCACTCACGGACCGGATCGGGATGATGCCGCTCTCTTTACGGTCTTCCGGACAGAAGGCTATGCCCCGGCGAATTGCGTCAATCGGGTGGCCAATACGGATGGGTTGTCCGTCAATCTTTACTGAACCGGAGCGCGTCTGAGCAGCGCCGAAAATCAAATGCATGAGCTCGCTACGTCCTGAACCAACCAGGCCAAAAAATCCGACGACTTCACCTGTGCGGACAGAAAAAGTCGCCGGCCTGGTCACCTGTTTACCAATTACTCCAGTAACTTCCAGCCGAGCAGAACCCAGCGAACGGGGACGATAGTTGTAAATATCGTCGATTTTGCGGCCAACCATCTCTTCCACTAACTGAGCGCGGCTAATTCCGGCGAGCGTTCCATGAGTGGCTACGGTGTGGCCGTCCCGGAGAACGGTACAGGCGTCGCACAGTTCAAAAATTTCATCCAGACGGTGAGAGACATAGATTAGGATTTTCCCTTGTCTGCGCAGATCTTTAACCAATCGAAACAAGATCTCTGTTTCATGGTGGGAAAGACTGCTAGTCGGTTCGTCCAAAGCGATAATTTGAGCTTCTCGGATAAGCGCTTTGCAAATCTCCACCATCTGTCGTTCAGCGATGGATAATGTTTTAAGCTTAGCGCGCGGATTCAGTTCCACACCCATTCTCCGTAGATGCCCGTCCGCCGTCCGAATGGCGTCGCGTCTGCGAAAGTAACCGTAATGATTCGGTAGATGGCCCAGCAAAAGGTTCTCGGCGATGGTCAAATTCGGGACGTAATGCAATTCCTGATGAATGATGGCGATACCGGCCGCGATTGAACTAGCTGCTGAGACAAACTGACGTTCCGTTCCGTCGACGATCAGGCTGCCACTGTCCGACTGATAGATACCGCCGAGAATCTTTAATAAGGTAGATTTCCCCGCACCGTTCTCACCGATCAGGGCGTGTACGCTCCCCGGTTCCGCCGAAAACGTAACTCGATCGAGCGCACGCACTCCCGGGAAGCGCTTACTGATTTCGTTTAATTGAAGGGAAGCAGGCATCTTACCAAAAACGGAGATTTTAGATCCGCAGATTACGCAGATTACGATTTCATAACGAATACTACCGAGGCGTTAGATACGCGATCAACAGCACACGGTTTTCGTTTCTAAAATACCTACCGCCGAACCTTAAAACGAAATCTGCGGAATCTGTGTAATCTGCGGATCATGCCTCCGTGACCTCTGTGTCTCTGTGGTGGAATCATTTTAGACTACAGGCCGAACTCTTGGCGGATTTCTTTCAGGTTTTCCCGGTTCATCAGTTTCCCGCTGGTCAGTGTTATTTTTGGCGGTTCTTGGTTCTGAGTGATCCAGTTATACATCAGAGTCGAGGTCTCGTATCCGTGACGCTTGGGGCTGATCAAGACGGTGCCAAAAAAGCCGGTGGGATTTGGTTTATTGAATTCGTTAATGGCCGATTGGGCGCCTCCGATCCCGACCCCGATCATTTTGTCAGCACCAAGACCTCTGCCTTCAGCGGCGCGGACTGCGCCGAGTACCGCCTCGTCGTTTAGTCCAAAAGAGACCCACTTCTGGAAACGCGGATTTTTGGTTAAAGCGATGTTCGCGGCATTGAATGCATTCTCCGTATCGGTTTTAGCTTGAGGTGCATCAATAATGTTCGCTTGCGGGAACCCAGCCGCTAATAGGACCTCGGTTGCGCCGGTTACGCGATCATGAGCGGTCGGCAATTGCTCGTACGTGACTCGAATGGCGCCGACATCCTTCATGTCCCAACCGCGTTTCTTTATCTCGTCGACGATGGCTTGGCCAACTTGTTTTCCGATCTCGTGGGCCGAAATCCCCATGTGCGGCACCGTCGAGATCGGGTTCCCTTTGCCATCCACTAACTGATCATCGACGGTCATCAGTTTCAGATGATCAGCCGTGGCTTTCGCCACCACGGCTGGACCCAGCTTCACGTCCGGCACACAAATGATGAATCCTTGAGCTTGTTGCGAAGCCAGGTTATCGATTGCGCTCATTACTTTCTCCCCGTTTTCCGCACCGATCTTGACCACCGTGAAGTTCTTTTCTTTCGCGGCTTGTTCGGCGAAGCGCCATTCGTCCTGGAACCAGGGCTCTTCCGGTTGTTTCACAACAAACCCGATTTTAACGTCTTCTGCGTGAACTATCGTTTGGAAGGATAGAAATCCTGCACCGATGAGGGAGCAGTATTTGAGGAGATGAACAAGGTTCAGTTTCTTCATGATGTTTGGTATTTGGGGGTGGGGGTAACAGGGAAATCGCAATTATTGGATGGGCGAACGAAGTTGGTCTGTGGCTGGGTAGTGAGAGGCATCTGACTGTAGGACTTGAGCAAAAAGTTTTCTCGCGGAGGCCGAATCTCCCAGTGCGAGCAACGCCAAGCCTTCAAGGAACTGCCCGTCCAAGCGGTTTCGTTGGGTCAGGTCCTCTTCGAAAACCAGCATATTGGGGAGCGAAGTGGCAAAATAGTCGATTGTTCCCGGAAGCTGTTGGAGCTGCCGGCCACGTTCGCGAAGGTTGGCAAACAACTGGTCAGCTTCGAATTCGCGTCCTAAGGCTCTAAGCGAGAGACCGCGATAGTAGGTGAAGGCTGAATAAGAAGTTACCGCCATCTCGTTAAAATCTTGAGCTTCATTGGCACTGGCTTTATAGGCGGCTTCCGCTTCTTCCCCGTGGCCGAGCATCTGCAGAGCCTTACCTTTCCAGTAGTTAAGATCTGACCGCGCCTGCAGATAATGGAACTCTTCACCCAGGTTAGGCGGCGGCTGACTAGCTGCGTTGAAATGTTCTAGCGCTGCCACCGGGTTTCCACTTTCTAGCTCTTTCCTTCCGATTCCAATCTGCGCGATGCGATATTGTGCGAGTACTTTTCCTTCGCCTCCTTCCCACGGATGAAAGCGCCGAGTTGTCAGTAGTTCTAAGGCCCGTTCGTACTGTTCTTGGAGATTCAGTAAGGAAAGATATTCGACGCAAAAGTTGTCTCGACTTAGAACGAGTCCCAAGTTCTTCTTCAAAGCAACGAGTCGAGTACCGGGAGCATCATTTAGTTTCCGGCGTAACTGGTCATATTCGTAAGCGAGCCGGGCATCGCTTGGAGCAAGCTCGACCGCGCGTTCGTAGGCTTGGCGGGCTTTTTGGGGATCACTCTGTTGATTCCAGTAAGCCAGGCCCAGGTTGCGGTGCAATGGCGCAAAGAGAGGGTCGTCTTGTACACCCAACTCCCAGGTCTTAATCGCGTCCGCGTGCCGCCGCCGGTCATAGTAGAGGTTGCCCAAGCCATAAGCCGCGTTGCGTCTGGACCCGGGTTGTGTGATTGCCCATTCTAAAATCTGGGCCTCGTGTGCACGAGACGGGAAGAGAAAATGTGGACTGACTTCTTGGGCACGCTTTAAACAGGCAGTCGACAATTCAGGCTGCTCAAGCCGGCCATAGAGCCAGGCAAGCAGGAAATCCACCATTAGGGTCTTAACCCCAGGGTTTGGTGTTACCGATTCGGGCACGGGCGAAGCCTTGTGCAGCTCTAGCAGTTCGCTGGCTCTTTGATACAGTCCCGCCTCAAGGTAGTTGAACGCGAGGTCCAGAATGGTCTGCGCATCGTTGCGGCATTGCCGGAGAAAGGTCGAAAAGTTCCGTTCTCGTCTAGTGTTTTCGTAATTTGCCCAATGATCTAGTGGATCCCGGAGAAGGATTTCCTTCAGAATGTTGTCCGAGTTTTTCTCATCCGCTTGGCCGTTCTTCGTGCCGGGACAGATTTCGGAACAGATCGCCAGCAGCACCGCTGCCAGATTATTCTGCAGAATCTCCGGTCCCCCGGCTTGGAGATGATCCAGAGCCCTGACGAAATCGCGGCGCCGGCAAGCCAAGAGTGCAAGTTCGTACTTAGACGCTGAGAACCAGGCTCCATCCCAACTGGCTTTGCCGAAAGCTTTTTCGGCCAGGTTATCCTCGCTCAAGAAACGTAGAGCAAGGCCCAAGTAATAATGCGCTTCTCCCGTGATCGGATTCGGATGCCGCTCGCTCAACCGATCGACTGCCGGTGACAGATGGTTCACTGCCTCTTGGAACTCAAACCGGGCGATACATCTTCGAGCCAGCGCAATCCGGCTTCGATAGTCGCCTGGATCCCGTTTCACGGCCTCTTGCCAGTATGGCTCGGGATCGCGCGTCGGGTGGCGGTATTGCTCCAAGTGTTCTCCGACGAGGAATAACTGATCATTGGAGGAGATTTCCCTGGGGCTCTTTGGTTCTTTGGCGGGCTCCGGCAATGAAGCCGGTGGATGTCCCACTTCCGGTTTATAACTCAAGAGTTCCCGTCCGTTTTGCTCGACCAGCTTGACGCGGTGAACCTTAGTCCCTGACGGAGGCGTAAATTCGACCCGCCAGTATTGGCCCGGCTCAAGATCCAATGCAGCCAGCTCTTTGTTTGAGCCGGCGGTGTCTTCGATTAGGAGATGCCCATTCTCAATCCTGCGGGGTGCCGCTAAGCCGATCTCCCAGACATTATTCCCGACCGAGCCGAACCGGATGGCTGCGTCGCAATTAGCGTTCACCACCGGACCGATTCCTTGGATAGGCCACCAGAATTGCGAGAAAGTCTTCGTCTCGTATGGATGCAGGTAGCTGAAGTCAGGTTGGTTATCCGTGTAAACTCCGCCCATCAATTCCAGGTACGGCGCGCCGTCGTCGCAGAGCTCGCGATCCCAGGCGCGACCAAACGGGGCGTGACCCCAAGTCCATTGCTTCTTACCAGGTGCAATCAATGGGTCCGCCACGTAAACGAACCCGCCGTTGGCTTGGTAGTCGAACCCGCCGAAGAATCCATACGCAGAATCCACCACCATGTAACTCGTGGGAACCGGGATATCTTTGTACGAAGTTAGATTATTCGCGCCCGGCCGCCGGTCATAATCGATACCGTAATACTGGCCCGAAGCGATCGGGAACGAAGTGATCGCACGCTTGGCGTGATCCGCGACCGAGTGCACATCCGGGGGGAAGAAGCTCCGATAATCTTCATGGGTCTTGACCGCTGCATTCGCCCACCAGAGAAATGTTTGCAAATAAGGTGTTCGGTTAAACAACCGCACCCGCAGCTCAACCAAAGCGGATTCGGGCGTTAGTCGTAACCCGTGCATCCCTTTAAGACGGCCCAACGGGTCGTGTTCAGACATCCAGGCCGTGGCTGAACCGTCATCGCCGCGTTCAATCGTCCAATCAACCGGCATGAAGGTCCCGGGCCGATGATGCTGCGGCCAATTAAATTCGATGCCTCCGGATATCCACGGACCGGTCAGGCCAACCAGCGCCGGCTTAATCACCTTTTGATGATAAACGATATCGTAGTCGTGATTGGTTTTATCCTGGATCGCGTGAATACGCCCGCCAAAGTCGGGAAGGATTAACACGCGGA
>DASUWQ010000317.1:0-4521 GCA_036378375.1 Chthoniobacterales bacterium | reverse complement strand
CCAGCTTGCCGGCATAGTCACACTCGGATCATAACAAACATGGGGGCGGCGAACCCATTGGCAGCGGCTCAGAAAGCCCGTGAGGTCGCTCGCTCGCTTGGCTTCACCGGGTTGAAAATTGCTGCGGTCACCGGCGATGATGTTCTCAACGCGGCTAGAAGACTCGATTTACCCCTGGACGAAGGCGGCACCGTTTCCCAGCTCGGGGAGCGGCTAATTTCTGCTAATGCCTATCTCGGCGTGAAACCAATCTTGGACGCCTTGATGGTTGATACCGATATCGTCATCACCGGGCGAGTCGCAGACCCGGCACTCTTTCTAGCACCTTTGATCCTCGAATTCGGTTGGGCGCTTGACGATTGGAATCTACTCGGCCAAGGAATCGTAGCCGGCCACCTTTTGGAGTGTGCGGGGCAGGTGACCGGCGGTTATTTTGCGGATCCCGGTATTAAAGAGGTTCCGGATCTTGCCCGGTTAGGTTTCCCCATCGGCGAAGTCAGTGCAGATGGTAAACTGATCCTGACTATGGTTGAAGGGTCGGGCGGATGTGTGACTTCGGCCACGGTAAAGGAACAGTTGCTCTATGAAATTCATGATCCGAGGCGCTATCTCCAGCCCGATGTAGTTGCGGATTTTTCGCGGGTGCGGGTCCAAACAGTGGGTAAGAACCGGGTTCAGGTTGATGGAGGACGCGGCGCATCGAAGACCGGATTTCTCAAGACCTCAGTCGGTTATAAAAACGGCTATGTGGGCGAGGGCCAAATCTCTTATTGCGGCACCGGTGCAGTTGCTCGGGGCAAACTCGCACTCGATATCGTGCGCCGGCGGTTAGGTGTGATGAGGTTAACCATGAAGGAAACGCGCTTCGAGTTAATCGGATTGAATGCGTTGCATGGCGACCGGTTATCACGTGGACACGATCCTTATGAGGTACGGGTTCGGGTAGCGGCCCGGACTGAAACCATGGCGGAAGCGGTAAAGATCGGGAACGAAGTCGAGACGCTCTACACCAATGGGCCCGCCGGCGGCGGGGGAGCTTGGAAATCAGCCCGGCCGGTGGTGTCGATTGCTTCTGCTTTGATTCCCGGAGCTGCGGTCGAGCCAAAGATAGCGGTTCTCGAGGTATGAAAAGAAAAATCTCACGCAAAGCCGCAAAGGCGCAAAGGTTCGGATTAAGTGAAAGCGGGTGTTTTGCAACGCATCAAAAAGGCGCCCGCACGTCTGCACACCTGCTGTCGTTTGGTCCGAACCTTTGGGCTTTAGCGCCCTTGGCCGACGAAGCTAAAAGGGAAGACGGGGCGAAGTCTGCTTTGCGTGACATTTTTTCTGTGTTTTCAGAAATCTGATTTAAGTCGATGAAACTCAGAGAAGTTGCTCACTCACGCACTGGGGACAAAGGTGACACTTCCAATATTTCAGTAATCGCCTTTAACGAAGCGGATTACCCTTTCCTGGAAGAACATCTGACGGCAGAGCGGGTCGCTGAGCATTTCCAAGAGATACTCACCGGCACGGTGACTCGATACGAATTACCAAACATTGGAGCGTTGAACTTTGTGCTTACCGGCATGTTGGCCGGTGGTGTGACTCGCTCGTTGGCTCTCGATGCCCACGGAAAAACATTGAGCTCCGCTCTGCTCGATCTGGAACTTCCGCGGTAGGGATGAGCTCCCGCTCATCCGTGAAGATCGGAGCGCGAAGGTGGGTGCTGAAGTGATTCGGATGAGCGGGAGCTCATCCCTGCCGGTGGTGGCCACCACCGCCATGAAAGCCACCACCATGAAAGCCGCCGCCGTGAAAATGATGAACGCCGAAGTTGTGGCCGTAGAAATGGTGCCATCCGTAATCATGGTAGTAATGCCGCCCGCTAAAGATAAAGTCGCCGCCACCGTATGGTCCCCAACCGCCGTAATAGGGTCCATAGTACGAACCGGTGGCATAGCCTCCGGTAACATAAGTGCCCTCACATCCGGTTAGCAGTAAGGCAGTGCTGACCAGGCCGAATAGGACGATTCGTTTAATTGCGTTCATCAGTTCCTCCAAGCGCTAGCGCCACTTATTCCAGCTTGAAATCGGCTTCCCGCAGAAACTCTTTTTTCTGAGCGGGTGTCAGTTGATTATAGTGCGCCCGGATAGTGTAACCGCCCACTAACTTGCCATTATCGACGTAGGCCCAGTCTGAGATTTCATCTGGATTAACCGAAACCACTTGTCCGATTTTCAAGCCGTGGATCTTCATCGGCGCGTTATCGACTTTGCCTTTGAAACGGCCACCGGCAAACTCGACGTCGGACAACCAGATATGTTCGACATCATTGCCTTCAACGAAGGGTTTCTTCACCTCAAAGTCGGACTGGCCGGCGGCCGGGTGCTGTAACGCTTTGATAAATTCACCGATGGTCTTGCGGGCTTGATCGACTGCTTTCCGCATCACCGCGTGTTCGTTCTCTACCCGAAAAGTTTCCGATTCACCGGGTTTACTTTGGAGTTCTTCTGAGGTCGGGTTGTCGGCCTTACCTGTCGAAACGATTGCGGCCAGGAGGAGAGTCGCCACTAGCGAATGCCGTGTTAGGTTGGGCATTGTTGATCATAGGACGGAAGCCGCCATGCGCAAGACCGGAGGAGAGTTGGGTTTTTCTCGGATACAGAAAAAGGATGCGCTAGGGTTCCGCGTTGCCCGTGATTAGGGTCGCGGTTGAAAGGTCCCAAGAGACATTCGGCTCCACTTCGATTTTGAGATCCGCGCTCGCGTAGTGGAAGCGCACAACCGGACAGAAGAAGCTGTGAGGATAACACAATCTGACCTCAAAGGAGTTTTCTGAGGTCCAGGCGCCGGCCGCAGAAATCGGTTCATTAGCATAGCCGCGAAAGCTGGTAGTCCCATTTAGCCAAGCGTCATACCCAACCCGGATTTTATTATCGCCACGTTCATCCCGCAGAATGAGGGTGCAATCCCGATCGCCGAACTCGGTGGCGACACTGTTCAGCCCTAGAAAGTTAGCCGCGAGTTTGTAGGCTTTGCCGGACCATTGACTCATGCCTGGCGAGGACGACTGCCCTTGCGGCAGCGGCAATGAAAGAGCAACAAGCTTTTCACGCAACGCTTCATAGCTTCCCGGGTCAGCGGCCAAGGTTTTAGGCTGCATCGCAGGAAGGAGATGTTGCCAGACCTTATCCAAAACCGTCTGCATGTCTTGAAGACCGCCAATCATGGCGAGCACCGCATCCTGATCAGGCAGGATGATGCAGTATTGGCCGAACGCTCCGTCGCCGCGATAGCAATGGTGCCGGCAGCGCCAGAACTGATAACCATAGCCGGCCGTCCAATCCGGGTTTGTCTGGGTATTGCTATTATCAGAGTGCGATTTCGTGGCCTCCGCGATCCATTCCTCCGGGACGATGCGCTGGCCATTCCACACGCCCCGCTCGAGATACATCTGGCCGAACCGAGCGATGTCCTCGGTCCGAGCGTGCAGACCGGATCCGCCGAGATTGATCCCCCGTGGATCGCTTTCCCAGTAAGGATCTTCGATACCTAGCGGCTTGAAGAGTCTCGGGCGTAAGTAGTCCGCTAAAGTCTCGCCGGTCAGTTTTGTGAGGATCGCCGAGAGCATGTAGGTCGCGGCGGTGTTATAAACGAACCAGGTGCCGGGCTCGTACTCGACCGGCAACGAGAGGAACACCTTCGGCCAATTTTCCTCCCCGGCCCTCTCTCCGTGTCGATCGGTGTAATCCTTTTGGTGCAACCAAGGACCAAAGGGACTGACTCGGTGGAGGTGCTGATAAACTTGCTCGGTGGTGTCGGATTGATGGCCGGTGTTCATGGACAAGAGGTGTCGCACGCGCATGGCCTTTAAGTTCTGACTCGGATTTGGCGGCGCTTCGTCCGGGAAGAATTTCAAGACCGGGTCATCCACGGTTAGTCGCCCTTCGTGCACGGCCAAACCAATCGCGGTGGAGGTGAAACTCTTGCTGAGTGAGAAAAGCGGATGGGGAAATTGCGGCTGGTAAGGTGACCACCAACCCTCGGCGGCGACATTACCGTGGCGCAGAAGGATAAATCCCTGTACTGCGTCCATGGGGTGGACATGTTGTTCGAGTGACCGGATAAACTCTAAGACTGCCGGCGAGGAAATCCCTTCGGCTTCCGGATTGCTGCGCGTCAAGGGGCGTAGGCTTGCCATGATGATCGACCAATTCTTGTTGTTATCTGTCCCGTTTGCTAGCTGATCGTTCCCTTTACTTGCCGTTTTCTTCAGATTCCCAATCAGAATCCTTTAAAGGCTCGCGAATGGTGAGCGCTCGGAAAGTGAAATAAATTGCCACGACTAAAGCGATCGCGGCAGCCGCAAGGCAGGACCAGGCAAGAAGTGTCGATAGCAAGCCAGTCTGACCGTTTGCGATGGTCGGGTCAGATAGCCAGCCGAGTCCGACCATCACGACACAGACGATTCCCGTGATGAAAGCCCTCAGAACAGATGCTTTCCTAGTAGTCATCAGTGATCAGGGGACAATCGTAGT
>DASUWQ010000316.1:0-25594 GCA_036378375.1 Chthoniobacterales bacterium | reverse complement strand
TGTAAACCACTTTTGCATCTCTCAGTTGATCGGTGTTGCTTCAGACCTTAGCGTCGCTTCATGGGCGACAAATCTCCAAAATCCAAAAACAAGCAAGCGGCGCAGAAACAAGCAAAGGCGTCCGTCGAAAGCCAGAAGAAGAAAGACGCCGTTAGCGCTAAGCAGATTGCCAAGACTAAAAAGTAGTCCGTACGGAAGGGCGAAGGGGCAACATGGCGTCCGTCTTCAGTCCTTCGATGAGCCGGTGACCCTCTCGTAATAGGCGGTTGCATCTCCTTTCATAGCTAGAAATTCGGTCAGCAGCCTCCGGCCAGACGAATCGTTCGAAGCCGTGAAAGTCGATAGAATCCGCGGTCACAACCAGGTATCTCGCTGACAGATCGTTCAGTCGAAGTAGGAAAACCGATCTGCGGTTCGATTCTGATGATTGTCTCTTATGCGGAGAGTGCCATCCAATCCCAACGGATGATTTCCCTCGGGGCGCTTCGCAAGGGTTTACCGCGCAAGCGCTCACCTGCGCTTTTGACGCGGGTTTAGCCCCCATCCGACTACCTCCGCCTCTGGGTCATTGTTCTTGTCCGCAAAGTCCCGTTTGCACGCTTCCTTAGCATTTCTTTCGGATTCGAATTGACCAACTAAATTCGAGGTATCCGACGCGGACGCGACGAACATCGATCCCCCGATCAGTCTGATTTCCTCAATTTGGTAAATCGGCAAGGAAGGGGCGATCAAAAAACGGCTTACCCGGTCTTCGCGCTCCCAACGCGGATATACTGATTCGTTCGTACTCGTATAGCTCCCCGGTTACCAGTTATATCTTCTGCCTTTCTCTTGCGCTCAGAAAGCGGACTTGATGTTAGGGACATCCTAAGGGTTTAGTGGAGCGCACGCTCAATACTCTGATCTCTATTTCAATATTCCACCATTTTGGCCGCAAGACGAAGAAATTCTTTGTTGGGCTTAGCTAAGCTACGCGCCATTCAGTCAAGGCCGCGTACGCCTGACCTTGTCCTAGATCGGGGTCAATGGTTAACTCCAACGCTAAGACATGGCTCAAATCGACACGGTAATCTTCTGTCTCTATCGCCGAAGTTCGGGGGTTAAAATTCCATTGCTGTCGAACGATCTCCGTGAAAGGACCCGTTTGGCCACCCGCCCAGCGCAGAGTGAACTCCTGCGTTCGTTCAAGCTCTAATTCCGAGAAACGCAACCATATCCGTAGAAGGTCCTTTGGTTCATCAAATAGCAAACGGATTGTCTGCACGCCTGGTTCGTTAGCACGCCAGCCGAGATTCTCGCCATGCTTAAATGCCGATTCGATTGGATATTGCGGATCTTCGGATGAAACCTCCACCTGAGCAATTTCTTCAAGGTTCAACCATTCCTCGTCCTTCGCGGAGATACCTGGTTTGGGGGTGCCGATGATATTCTTGCGCATATCAAAATCTCGCACAAAAAGCCGACGCAGCGAAGGGCGAGAGACGTTAAAAATAGCGGAAACTTTGCTCGTTAAATCAGAGAGATCCAACAGAGAGATCCAATAAGGCGGCTGTGGAGGTAGCTAACTATCAAAGCGTTACCCGTATGCAATGCCAGGAAATTCTCTGCGATCTGATCAGCCATATCTTACGTTCGGATACACACTAATGCAGGGACAGAATTATCAATCTGCAATAGAAGATTATTGCAGCTCCCAATCCTAAAATCACGATGAATTTCAACGTCCTGATCAGTACGCCTTGCTTCACTTGCCTTACCTCCGTAGTTAGTTGGAACCGTCTTTCCTGGCGAGATATTTAGCGACTTCATCTCTATGATAGGTGGCATGCAAGTGGTGTCCAAATGCTAGATACGCGTGATGTCTAGCCTTTTCTTGGCTGCCGCTGGCGTAATGGTGGGCGGCTTCTTTGTTATGGCGTGCGGCACGTTCATGGTGCTCCGCCACTTTTCTATAATGGTCTATGGCTTCTTGGGGCATCGGTTTTAAGGGTTTAGATATTGAGACAGTATGAGGCTGGTCCCCGGACGCTCAATTCTCCCATACTTTTTACGAAGGGTTGTTCCGGCTTTCTGAGTTGGCATCGGCGCTCTTCGCCAGTTCTTAGGGTGGCTAAACGCTTGCCACGACCTCGCAGCCGAGGCACGCTCCACTACTTAACTAGAGCTGCGAGGAGTGTCTCTAACTCGACGGTCACGACTTTGGTTTCGGTATCATTCAAACCGTAAGGCAGTATCAATCGACCGCCGTGAATTAATGCGCCGCAGGTGTAAACGACATTGGGTACGTACCCGCTGATCTGGTCGGCCGCTGGTTTTAGAAGTGGTTCGCTGAGGCGGCCAATCACCTGCAAAGGATCCTGTAGATCCAGAAGTAGGGCACTGATGCAATATTTACGCATTGGACCGACACCGTGAGTCAGAACTAGCCA
Organism: Chthoniobacterales bacterium; assembly: GCA_036378375.1. Lineage (GTDB taxonomy): Bacteria > Verrucomicrobiota > Verrucomicrobiia > Chthoniobacterales > JAFAMB01 > JAFAVN01. The sequence goes on along the minus strand of DASUWQ010000316.1, from coordinate 23,165 downwards.
GCCCGCGTCGGTCTCGATAGGCGAGCCGCAGTTACCTATTTTTCCGAATTCCCAGGGCTGCGCTGGCCGTGCCAGAAGCTGGGGATTGCTCCAGAAATACAGGTCATCTGAGAAGAGCAGGTAAAGGTTCTCGTCATCATGTCGCGAAAGCATCGCATAGTGTCCGTCTATGCGCTTTGGGAACAAGGCCATGCCTTTGTTCCGAATCGCCGGACCTGTCAGGGTGCGGATACGAAAGTGAAGAAAATCGTTTGTTTCAATGAGCTGTGGACGGATGATGTGCCCGTCGTATGCAGTATAGGTTGCGTAATAGGTTGCGCGGTTGTCCTTATCAACAAAGCGGACAAAGCGAGCGTCCTCCATGCCATTGCTCTCATTGAGTGATACCGGGAAGATCACGCGTTGGGAAAGGGGAGTTGATAAACTAAAAGTGAGTTCGTAGTTCGAATTTACGAGCCAATGCAGGCATTCGATCGCTCTCTTTACATCTTCATTATGTCGCTGGGTCTCGTGAGCTGCGTGCCGCAGCGATTCGTCCAATTTGGTTCGGGTGAAGGTAGCACCCAGTCGATTCATCACTGATCTCGACCAATTGTTCTCCAGGCCTTTTTCTTGCAGCTGGTGCAGAAAGATATCCCTGGAAAAAGTGGGGTCCGCCTCAATGTCTGGTGCGGTTACCAGATCCGTCTCACGGTCCATTTCGATCGAATGATCTTTTCGCACGACGCCACTGCGAAACTCGATCGAGGAAATATGGCCCTCACCGATAGCTCGAAGGGTCAGGATGAAGCGCAGATCTTCTGGTCCGAGATCTGTCTGGTCCGGATGCAGAACGATTGATGGATTGAACAACGCTACGGATTCAACCGCGTATTCTCCGGTAAAGAATGCTCCGATTAACAGCCGTCGACTCGTTGGAAGAGATGCCTCATTCGAAAAATACGCCTCTACTTTCTCGAACTGTCGCAGCCACGATCTTTCCAGATCCGGGTGCCGGTGAGCGAATTCGTCGCGTAAGCAACCTAGCTGCGCCTCGACCTCCGGATCCGAAAAAGAGAGGACCCGTTCAATAATATTGCTGACCTGGTCGGGACTGGCAGGAATGAACGCCCGATTCAGCACCCGATCGATGTTGGGCCGAAAATCGATCGAGGTAGAACTCAGCTTCAAGTTGTTCCTGACCTTTTGATTTCTCTAGCGAGCACTGCTTCTGCACGCGTCATCTCGGCCAGTGCCAGGTGGAAGGCGAGACTAGACTCAGCTCCCTGATTTTGATTAACGCGGTCGGAATGCAATGCATCGCGGCAACCGCCGGTGCTCGAATCGTAGAGCGACTCTCCCAGATCGTTGCGACCGAGGAACCACTCGAAGCAGCGACGTGCAGCGCGCTGCCAAATCAGGTCGCCGGTAAGCGAGTACGCTTCAACACACGCGGCGATCATCGCGTAGGCTTCCAGCGGTTGCTGATCAAAGCGGGCGCATTCCTTATTGCGGATCCAGAAACCGTTACTGCCGATCGGCGCAAAATGATCCCCATCAGCCTTCTGCTGCTCTACCAACCAGCGAAGCGATCGCAATCCAATTTCTACGACATCGCCTCGCGAAGTCCAGTATCCGCTGAGTATCAGCGCCTGCGAAAGTCTCGCATTGTCGTAAGTCGCCACCGGCTCAAACCACATCCAACCTTCCGAAGAATTCGCGCGAAACAGATCGACCAAGCGATTGGTGAGAATTTCACGCAAATGATTTGCGTTTCGATCGCCGGAGAAGGCGCGCAGATATTCCTGAATGGCGAGGAGGGCGAATGCCCATGCTCTCGGTGAGGTAAAATTATCGACTGTGGGTAGTCCGCGTTGGAACAAGAGTGCGCACAGATTACGGTGACCGTCATTCTTGGAGCGCCCAAGAGCCGTGCCGGTCGCCCAAAGCGCCCGGGCGTGACTGTCTTCCGAGCCCGTTCGTTCCAGCCACTGTCGCTGATGGCTCATGAAATTTCGAAAACGACCAGTTTCTTGATCAAAGGCGTGCCATAAGAACGCGAGGTAAATACTGGCTAGGCGTTCCAATTGGTGCTGCGCGGCGACACTCGTGGTCTCCTCCAGTAACGACGTGAGGATGAAAGCACGCGCATTATCGTCGGTACAATAGCCTTCCGCGAAGTTCGGCACGTTGAAGATTGCATGCTGAAAAATCCCGGTGTTGTCCGTCATTCGAAACAGGTGGTCTAGTTTCAAAGGAGGCAACTCGTACGGGCGATTGTCCAGCGTTCGAGCTGCAAACGCTTTTCGCGGAGGGACGCTCAAACTTGCCCTCGCACGCTCGAAGCTTTCCATGTGCTGCTTTGCGACAACTGGCCAGATCATCTCCCGGCCCAGTTTCCATGCTTTTTTGCGGGTCCCGGTCATCAGGATCGGATCGGAAAGAAATCGCTTCACGCCTTCAGCAATTGCCTTGGGATCGGCAAATGGCACCAGAATGCCACGATCCTCAGCAAGCAGCTCCTTCGCGTGCCAGTAAGGCGTGGAGATGACTGCTTTGCCGGCGCCGAAAGTGTAAGCAAGCGTGCCGGAGGTAATCTGGGATTCGTTAAGATAGGGGGTGATGTAGATGTCGGCAGCACCGATGAATTCTTTCAATTCCTCTAGGGTAACAAAACGATTATAAAAAATCACGTGAGACGCCACGTCGCGATCCTCCGCGAGGCGCTCTAGCCTGAGCCGATACGACTCGCCCTCGCGCGCCATGACGTTGGGGTGGGTCGCGCCGAGAATGATGTACACCACGTTAGGGTGCGCTTCGAGAATTGCCGGGAGGGCTTCGATCACGTTCTCGATCCCTTTGTTTGGTGATAGCAAGCCGAAGGTTAGTAGGACTGTTTTCCCCTCTACCCCAAATTGATCTTTGTTAAAATTAGGATCGATGAATGGCATATCCGGTATGCCATGGGGAATCACGTCGACCTTTTCAGCGGCTATGCCATAGATCTCCTTGAGAAAACTTTTGCCCCTATCGGCCATCACAATGAATCGGTTCGAGAGTTGATCGAGTTGCTTCATCAACGCCCGCTGATCGGGATTAGGTTCGCGCAACACCGTGTGCAAGGTCGTGATTACCGGCATGTGCACGTCGCGTAAAAGAGCCAAAAGATGGCTGCCGGCAGGGCCGCCGTAGATGCCAAACTCATGTTGGACTAAGATTATCTCGACATTGTTGACATTGAGGAAATCAGCGGCACGGCGGTAGGAGTCGAGTTCGTTTTCGTCGATCTCAAATCGGATCCGCGCCGGATAGTCGTAGCCTTCGGGCCGATCATTGACCGCGCCTACGACGCATTGACATTGCGGGAATTCCGCTGCAATCGCATCACAAATGTCAGAGGTGAACGTGGCAATGCCGCAATGGCGTGGAAGGTGATCTCCTAGAAAAGCTATCTGCCTGATATTGGTGTAAATCTGCATCGCTCTGTGTGCGATCGGCCCTTCATGCGTCTGCCGGCTGCAGATGATTCGCTGCTGTAATCTTGAACACGATCGCATGGATTAGGAGGTCCGTCGAGAAACCCCTTCGGATCTTCAGAAATTGGCAGCCACTTCCAATACCGGGCAAGATCTGATCGTCATACCGGAAAACGATCGTAACGCGTCGATAAGAGTATGGCGAGAAGGAGACGGAACCGGGCGAGGCTTGCCACGTTAATAACTGACCATATGACGGCCGGAGTCACAGATAAAGAAATGGAAGCGAACAAGCTTGATCCTGCGGCACAAGGGTCGTTAAACGGTGAGCGATCAGGGGGCGAGAACGCTCAGATCGAGACCGAAGCAGAAGGACAGACATTGCGATCGAGGATGGTAGAACACCTCAAATCGTTATTGGCAACGCTCCTGGCGTGGGCGGCAGTCAGCTTACTGGGTCTACTATTTTTCGTTGCCCGCGTTATGTCCGTTTTCTCAGGCGGGAGAAAAATCAGCAAACGGCCGACGACGCAGATGACTTGATTTTGAGATACGTCGTCTACTTTACTGACGGAACCAGAACGGCGTGTCCGAGTTCAGACTCTGCCCTGCGAGTGATTGCCTATCGCCACCGAGTGAAGTTGGTTAATCTGGTCACGAACAAAACTAACGAGAGAATCGTAGTGTGGATCTATCCTGGGGAAAACATCATTGCGGAAGTCATTATCTCGGCTTCTTAACGCAAAGGTGCAGCTTTCTTTAACGTGGGCGACTCTTTACGGTTCATGCGGAAAAATAGGAGAACCAGACTGAGCAAAAAGCCCGCCGCCAGCGCCAGGACGATGGTGTGTAGCGGCTGTTCTTGCAGGTACAACTGAACTCGGGATCGCAAGACTTTAGCTCTCGATGTGGCATCGCTCCACGCCTCGCTTTTTCCCCCCTGGGCGCGATGTATGCTTTCGCGCGTTGTCCGGCCGATTTCATTGGCCGTCGAGATCGCGTGCAACTTTATATTTTCAAGCGCGGCTACTACCTGATCCATCGCATCGTCGACTGCTCTGTTAAGTTTATCTGTCTTGTTCATAAACATCTTTCCCAGATGTTCTTGTTGATTAGTAGCTGCTTATCTTATTTGGGGAAGTGTTCCCCGGCCGGAGCCTAGTTTTGACGATCACGATTTGTCCGAGCCTACGGTAGGACTCTCAAGCGCTCAGTTGGTTGGTGCGGGATAAGGCCGGAATCCGCAGCGCGTTAGTTGCATTGCGAATTTTGTTACGAAGGTCGACAAGCATCTCGCGAGTCACTTCGAGCTGCTCCGCCTTGCGTTGGTTCCACCGGTGAGCCGTTTCTAGCAGGGCTCGATAGACGCTGGCGATATAAGTCGCACTGGCCTCGGTGAGAGCTGGGTTCGCCAGGGTAACTTCGAGTCGATGCTTCGTTTCAGCGAGTTCGGCTAGTATGATCTTTTCTTGGGGGACACAGCGCAAGTTGCTGGCCAGGCCGATCTTGGAAAGAGTCCAGATGATCCATTTCGTCGGGTCGATTTGCCAGGGTTTAACTCCATTCCGGTAGTCGTGCTGAAACTCGTGATGGTAGTTATGATACGCCTCGCCGAAAGTAGGGATCGCCAGTATCCATGAATCGCGGGCGCTGCATTTTGAGGAATAAGGTTGCGCACCGATGTAATGGCAGAGCGAATTGATACAAAAGGTAGCGTGTTGCACGGCCACCACCCGTAACACGCCAGCGATTAGGAAAGCGCCGAGAGCTGCTTTCCAGCCGCCCCACAAAAAACCGATACTAGCCGGAAGCACGAAAGCTACGAGCACTGCGATCAAGTGAATGTAGCGATCTTGCCAAACCAAGAGCGGATCCTTTTTGAGATCCGCTACATTGTCGAAACACGGCAGCGGCTTGAGCTTGAACATCAGCCAGCCCATGTGGGCATAAAAGAGACCTTTGCTGATGCAATAGGGATCGTCATCGTGATCCACATGCTTATGATGGCTGCGGTGTTCGCAGGCCCAAAGCAGAACGGAATTCTCAAATGCGGCAGCGCCAAAGACGACCGTAAAGAACCGGACGATCCAGTGAGCCTGGAAAGTTAAATGAGAAAAAAGTCGATGGTACCCTAGGGTGATAGAGAATCCGCAAGCAGCCAGCATGGCAAAAAAAAGAACGATCTGAAATCGATCAATGCCAAAGAACCAGAGGTACACTGGCACGGCCGTGATTGAAAGGAACAGCGTCCCGATCAGAAATGAGCTCACGAGCCAATTGACTCGATGGAAGGGAATTTGTGGAAACATGATGCTGGTTGATTCTTCGACGGCCGGATTTACAAATACGCTCAGGCTAATGGCTCCTTGAGAATTTTGGTTGGCGCGGCCAAAGCGACCAATATTCGCCTCAATTTGTCGCAATCTCCCATATCATTTTAGACGTTTAGCTCTTCCAAAAGAGTATTGGTCGAGACTGCCCTCCAGTAATAGTCTCTTGCAGGCTTGAGATTCTGTCATCGGAGGTTCTGTCAACCTTTGGAGGACTAAAGGAGAACATCCGGAACGATATTTCCCAGACAACTCTGTGAGACAGGGTGCCTTTACGGAGGCCCATGAATTACGATAGTAGCTTAGATACGACCGCGCATATCAATCGGGTGCGCTTTCTCCTCGGTCAATGTGCTATCCGACTTTTAGAGCGCGGATCGAGGCACGATGCATCCAAATTGGAACAACCGGAGAAGTCGACTTTTGACACGGTTGGTAACCGACTTGCAGTGATCACTTACGGAGGAGAAGAATATAGACAATCGTTGTCGGAACTGAAAGTGGCGCTTGATCATCACTATCTCCACAACAGCCATCACCCAGAACACTATCCAAACGGGATTGATGGCATGTCACTCTTCGATCTCATTGAAATGCTGATGGACTGGAAAGCGGCCAGCGAACGGCATCCAGGGGGGATGAACATTACTCGTTCTATTGAAATCAGCAGTCAACGGTTCTCAGTCGATCAACAGCTAAAACAGATCTTAGTGAACACGGCCAAGGAAATAGGTTGGATATCTGACTAGGCAGTCGCAGGTAATAGAAGGGCAGTTTAACTACTTGGATGGCCGGTTACCGCGCGGAATGCCGCGAGTTACTCGGGCGATGTCGCAGCCCAGTCGACTACAAATTTTGCAGAGGACTAGAAAAGTCAGATTTCGTTCACCTCGCTCGATTCCTCCAAAGTGACTCCGGTTTAGTCCGCAATTCTTAGCAAAACCGTTTTGGGTAAGCCCGAGAAGCTTGCGTTCCATCTGGATCCTGCGCCCTAGTCGGAGAAGTTCAACGTTATCATTTTCCATATTTGGAATCCCGCTTGCCACATCCTCGTGGGAATGCACGTCGTGCTGGATGAGCCGGTTTCCCAATACTCTTTTCGAAGTGTTCCCCGTTGCTTTCCGTTATAGCGGAAGTATGGTCTTTAAAAGGATCTTTTCTTGCTCGGGTTGATCCAACGAACCGCACGAAAGCGATGGCCCACACACGGGTGAGCAAAGCCCGTTGTAAATGAAACTGCGTCACCTGGAATACTTTGTCGCTGCGGCTGAAGAGTTAAATTTTACCCACGCGGCTGGTCGGTTGAATGTGTCGCAACCGCCCTTCAGCAAACAGATCCAGGACCTTGAGGGCGAACTCGGAGTTAACTTGTTCCAACGCGAGCGAAAAGGCGTTGCCTTGACGACCGCCGGAAAAGCGTTCTTAATTGATGCGCGCGGGATCTTGGAAGCCTGTGATCAGGCAGTAAAAAAAGCTCAGCGAATCAATAGGGGGGAACTCGGCGAGCTAACGGTCGGCCATATGGCGGCGCTCACCTACGACTTCCTAGGTCAGGCACTAGAGCATTGGCACAAGGAGTCGCCAGGGATCGTCGTCGATTGTGTGGAGATGGACGCGCTAGAACAAGAACGGGCATTGCTTGACGGGCGGATTGCGGTCGGCATCTTAGTCCTAAGTGATCGGCCGATCCTTGAATTATTGAGCGCCAAGTTGCTAATAGAGCATCGGGTTACTGTGGCCTTGCCGCAATCGCATCCACAAGCCGTCCAGCCGGAGATCCGATTACCAGTTCTAAAGGAGCAATCCTTCATTGGCCTAAATCGGATGTATCCTGCATACGGAGATTGGCTACACACCGTCTGTCAGCAGTCCGGATTTATTCCACGGATTGTGAGAGAGGCGGACGGGATAGGGAGTGCGCTTGCTTTTGTGGCGGCCGGCCTTGGGGTCGCACTCGTCAGCGAACCGGTCAGAAAGTTCCCGGTCCGAGAGGTTGTTTTTAGAGATTTGGTGGCGTCAAAACCGATCAGAGTACCTCTCGGGGCTGTCTGGAAAACAAACGGACTTGACTCTGGGGTCGTCTCTAAATTCGTAGACATTCTAAAACATGCCTGCACCGGGACGGCTTAAACATTCATTCAGGACGAGCACCAATCAGCCAAACTCGCACGCCGTCTTTTTCCGCATCCGGATGACGTTCCTTTAAATCATTCGACATTCGGGGTAGTGAATGGAAAGAGACCCGCATGTCATCTTCGCCGAATTGATGCTGTGCACCTGTCATGGCCATGCACGTCAGGTTCACGGCTAGTCTTTCCGCTGCTTTATAAACCGCGCCATCATCGTCTGGTGCTTCTGCGGCCTCTTTAGCATTGTTTATGGGGACTTCAGCAAGAAAAAGAATCTTTCTTCCAGTGGCCCGACCTGACCGCTTCAGATGAGGTTCCAGCGTAATTTCAAAATATAGCGCCTGGGGCATTGGCTCAATCGGGTTGGTCACAAAACAAGGGTTTGAGTCTTACGCCATGTGCGCGGAACTGGTGCCTAGCGACGGCGACGCTCAAAAGAACCGCTTCCGCGGTCATCATTCTTCGGACGAGCCTCACTGACATTCAAGTTTCGGCCTTCAATGGAATGATCTTCCAGCGCGCTGATAGCAGCTTGTCCCTCGTTGCGATTTCCCGTAGTGACGAATGCAAAACCACGGGATCTGCCGCTCATGCGATCGGTTACGATATGAACGTCAGTGACAGTGCCGTGAGCTGAGAAGAGATCACGCAATGCGCTTTCGCTCGTAGAGAAGGAGAGATTACCTACGTATAATTTCATAACATTTTCGAAGGTAGTCACAGAGCCGTTCCCGAGCGTCGGGTTTCGAACCAGCAACAAGGCTCACCCCATTGAAAATCCTCCGGCAATCAACTGAGAACAATCGAGGCCTGCAACCTCGATCAGATTCAATAGATAGCAAGGAGCTTATTTCCAGAGGGGCGCAGCTAAGCGCTATTTCCTCTCGGGAGTTTGCTAGACACCGGCAATCAATGCTAATATTTTTGCTGTTGTGGCTACTCCTCCCATGGTCGCCGGCCTCGATGTTGGAGGCACCAAGACGAACGCGACTCTTCTGGATTCCAAAGGGGTTTTTCTCATGAACCGGATGGTAGAAACACCCAGCCGCGTATTGGAGGGTCCTGAAGCGGCGATTGAAGCAATGGCTAAGGCAATTGAACTCGCCATCGGCGGTGCAGGAGTGCAATGGGAGTCGGTGCGGGTGATAGGCCTCGACACGCCTGGGCCGGCCAGCGCTGACGGGGTCATCTCTTCCAAAGGAGGCACGAACTTTTCCGGCAAAGAATGGTGGGGGTTTGATATCCGCACCGCGGTCGAAGATTTTTTTAAACTACCGGTGGTCTACAACAACGACGCCAATGCTGCCGCCCTCTACGCCCATCAGTGCTTCTTCGGCGAAGATTCGATGCGGCACTCGTCTGTGTCGGCCATCGTCGGTACCGGCCTCGGCGGCGGCGTTGTCGACAACGGTCGCGTCATTCGCGGCTCTTGCGGCATGGCAGGTGAGTTGGGGCATATTCGAATTTCTCTGGAAGATTTGTTGCAGGACGATCAACCGATCCCGAAATGCAACTGTGGTCTTTACGGCGATCTGGAAAGCATCGCGTCCTTGACGGGCATTACGAAAAATCTGCTCCCATATTGGTTGTCCAAATACCCAAACCATCCGCTGGCGAACTCCGAGTCAATGATCGCCGCAGGAAAAGCTGTGCGAGGCTACGCTGAGAAAGGCGACGAGATGGCGCTCCGTATTTTCGAGCAACAAGCCAAGGCGATCGGGCGTCTGTTCAGCATTGCCGCCAATTTTACCGACCCTGACGCCTATTTCATCGGAGGCGGCATCGTCGAGGCTGAACCCCATTTTCGCGATTGGTGCATGGACATAGTGCGCGCGTCTACCGAGCTGCGTGACGAACAACATCAGACCGTCCAGTTCGCGGTAGTCCCTGACCTCGACATGGCAGGCGCACGCGGCTCAGCGCTGGCAGCTTTGCAAATGTTGCGAGTCGCTGCAGGGTAACGGGATTAGCGGGCCGGATCACCTTAAGGCCTATTATTTGGTAAGCCGAAGTCCAAGAGGATTAATTGTCCGCGTAGCCCGCCAAAGTGTTTCACCGTAGGCGCTGGCGAATCGCGTCGCAGACACTCTCCAGCACCTTGACACGAGCATACCATTTGCAGTTGGATTCTACGATCGTCCATGGCGCGTAGGGCGTACTTGTCCGATACAACATCTCCTCTACCGCCTCTCGATACTGGTCCAGCTTTGCCCGATTTCGCCAATCCTCGTCCGTGATCTTCCACTGCTTATGCACTTCTTCCTGCCGCTCGCGAAATCGCCGCAGCTGTTCATCGGGATCGATGTGCAACCAGAACTTCAGCAGGACCGTTCCGAAATGCACCAGCTGTTGTTCCATAGCGTTTATTTCCCGATACGCTCGCCGCCACTGCTCCTCAGTGCAGAACCCCTCAACTCGCTCAACTAGCACACGACCGTACCATGTCCGATCGAAAATCGCGATGTGCCCAGCCTTGGGCAACTGCGCCCAGAAACGCCAAAGATAATGGTGTGCCCTCTCGATGTCATTCGGGGCGGCGATCGGTACCACCTCGTATCCTCGTGGATCCAGGTTCTGTGTTAACCGACGAATATTGCCCCCTTTTCCGGCCGCATCCCACCCCTCATATGCGATGATCACCGGTATTCGCTGCCGGTAGATCTGATGTTCGAGCTCGCGAAGCCTCGTCTGAGCTTCCTTCAGCCGGTGAGCGTACTCTTCGTCAGTTAACGACAAAGACAGATCGACATGATCCAGAGCTGTTGTCTTGAAGGCGTAAATCGCCGGAGCCGGCTGAACCGGCGGCGCCTGTGGTTCGTCGGCCTTTCGACCGGCGACCGCCACGCGGCGGTCCAGCGCATCGATCACGGTCGAGAAAACCTTCAGAGTCGCGAACCGCCGGTCGTGAGCTTCGACTACGGTCCACGGGGCGTACTCGGTATCAGTTTCGGTTAACATGTCTTCTGCAACCGCCAGGTACTCGCCATATTGCTGATTCTGCCGCAGGTCGGCTTCCGTCACTCGCCAGGCAGTCGCAGCGTTATCACGCAGAGCACGAAAGCGCTGTTTCTGTTCGTCCTTGGAGATGTGGAGAAAGCACTTAATAATCACTACTCCGTCGTCGGTCAGTTGCCGCTCGAATGACCGGATGTCTTCGAACGCCTGGTGGAGTTGTTTCCCTTTGAGCTGCCCTTCCATCCGGCCACTCACAACGCGGCGATTCCAGCTGCGGTCGAAGATGGCGAATCGCCCCCGCGTTGGCGTGCGTTTCCAGAACGGCCACAGGAACGGATAAAAGCTCTCTTCCTTCGTTGGCCCGCTTGCGCTGTAGACGGTGAAACCCCGCGGATCAAGCGGAAGAATTAACTGATTGATTAATGTACCCTTGCCAGATGCACTCCAGCCCTCGAATACGATAATGACAGGGATGAACAGCCCCTTAACTTGCCGCTGCAGGTCGGCCAACTTCAGATCCGCATCCGCTTTGAGCCGCTTGTACTCAGCCTTAGCAACCTCCCGCGATAGATCGATGTTCTTGAGCATAAAGCACTGGATTCACATCACGTCAGGATATCACGTCCCTCTTTGCCTCCACAGATAAATACAAAGTGCTACCCTATTTTGGCTGAACTAACCGGTTGCCGCAGAGGTTTGAAAACGAAGTTCCCCCTGCGGGTTATTTGGATTGTATCTAAGAGGGTGATGGGAACGAGTCCATGCGTGCCGTTTCCTCCGAACAGCAAAAGTGAATCTACAGACCAAAGGCCAATTTTCGCAATCGATGCGCGGGTTGACGAGGACTTGCTAAAATGGTGACGCACTGGTTCAAAAATGCGGTCATTTATTGTATCGACGTCGATACGTTTCAAGATGGTAACGGCGATGGGGTCGGCGACTTTATTGGGCTGCGCCAGGGATTAAGTTATCTTGCCGGGCTGGGGATAAGTTGTATCTGGCTACTCCCATTCTACCCGTCGCCCGGCAGAGATAACGGTTACGATGTCACCGACTACCTAGGAGTGCATCCTGCATTGGGCGATCTAGGAGATTTTGCCGCCTTTATGGATGAGGCCAATAATCGCGGCATCCGCGTCATCATTGATCTAGTCGTTAATCACACTTCGAACGAACATCCGTGGTTTAAAGCCGCAGAGGAGGGGGACGCTAAATATCATGACTACTATGTATGGCGCAAAGAAAAACCGCCAGACACGAGGGATCAAGTCGCGTTCCCGGGATCCCAAAGCGGGGTATGGGCCTATTCACGGAAAGCCAAGGCCTATTATTTTCATCGATTTTACGATTATCAGCCCGATCTGAACACCGCCAATCCCGAAGTACGCGCGGAGATCAAGAAGGTCATCGGCTTCTGGCTCGCCTTAGGTGTATCGGGTTTCCGAGTCGATGCGGCTCCTTTCGTGATTGCACACAAAGGTCCGGAAATCGAGAAGCAGCCGCACGAATCATTCGAGTTTATCAACGAGTTTCGGGAATTTCTTTCCTGGAAACGGGGAGACGCCGTATTTCTGGCTGAAGCCAATGTTCTTCCCAGCCAGATGTCGCAGTTTTTCGGCGAACGCGGAGATCGGATGAACATGATCCTCAATTTTTTCGTGAATCCGCATCTGTTTCTCGCCCTGGCTGATGAATCACCGGAGCCGCTGGTCCGGAGCTTACTGCAGGTTCCCGCTATCCCGGAGAATTGCCAGTGGGGATATTTTCTCCGGAATCATGATGAAATTGATCTCAGCCGGCTAAGTGAAATGGAGCGGGCGCGTTGCTTTGAAGCATTTGGTCCGGAAAAGAAAATGCAGTCGTACGACCGGGGGATCCGGCGGCGATTAGCACCAATGCTAGGTGGAGATGTACAGAAGGAGCTGCTGGCTTTTAGTCTGATCTTTACTATTCCAGGGACCCCCATCATCTGGTACGGGGATGAGATTGGAATGGGCGACGATCTCAGATTGCTGGAACGCGACAGTGTCCGCACCCCGATGCAATGGACGGCAGAAGCGAATGCCGGTTTTTCGACGGCCTCACCGAAGCAGTTGCGCCGGCCGGTCATCGACTTCGGCGAATTTGATTATCATCGGGTAAATGTTCAGGCGGAGCGTCGGAACCCGCGCTCGTTATTGAATCGCCTTGAACGCATGATTCGAACGCGAAAAGAATTTCCCGAGTTTGCTTGCGGCAAATACCGTCTACTGGAATCGGATCAACCGGCCAAGATTTTCGCTCATGCCTGTGAAGACGGAGAAGGAAAAGCAGTTCTGGCAATTCACAATCTCTCTGGCGAGAGGGTAGCCGCTAAAATCCGACTTTGGAGCGACACGTTCGCTCACGCCGTGTTCCTTTTCGGTGATACCGATGAAGCCGAGATTATCGGTAAAGATCTGCCACTCGAACTAGAAGGTTACGGCTACCACTGGGTCCGTCTGAAGGCCTAAAGGGGCGTGAGGTTGCGCCGATCGATTGCGTGCCTGTACGGGGCCATAAGCCGATAAGACGAGGGAGAGGGAAACGTGAGAAGTAGAGTTAACCGCGTGCCAGCGGCTAATGTTTCGCCAAACCTAACGGTTAAGACAAGTTTGCTTTCCGAGTCCGAGTTAGATACAGTGTAATCCCTTCCCGCAGTACTTCTTCCAACACAAAAGCGAGGCTCCCAGTCATGCCTACCTCATGGAGAGTTGCCGGATCTTACTTTGAAGCTTGTAATTGTGACGTTGCGTGTCCTTGTGTCTTTCTGAGCCCGCCTACGAGCGGAGATTGCACGGTCTTGCTAACATGGCACATCGACCACGGTCAGTTCGGCGAAGTCAATCTTGACGGGTTCAATGCCGCACTCGCGGCCTATTCTCCTGGTCACATGCTGCAGACCAAATGGAAAGTGGCGCTTTACGTGGATGAACGGGCAAACCAGGATCAGCGAGATGCCTTGACCCAAATTTTTTCAGGCCAGGCAGGAGGGCATCTGGCGAATCTTGGACCGCTGATCGGCGAGGTCCTAGGGGTTAAGGCAGCGGCGATCGAATATCACTCTGAAGGAAAGCGGCGCAGCATGCGTCTGGGCAACTTCGGTGAGGCAGAGATTGAGGGGCTGCCTGGGCAGGATGGTGGGGACGTCTCGATTGCTAGCCATCCCTTCACCGCGGTTCCTGGCTTTTCCGCGGTGGTGGCCAAATCGAAACATATGAGCTTGTGCGATTACGGCCTAAAGTGGGAGGTGTCGAACAAGAACGGATTCTTTTCGCCCTTTGCTTACCAGTCCGGATAATCGGGCTTCGGCGGCTTGGACCGAAGAGGTTTCACCAAGAGATTGAGTCTTTCCGACTTTATAGAAAAGACGCGCTTAACGGGCGTCTCTTTTAAAAGACGTGACCCTTACTCGCCAACTTTGAACAGGAGCTAACGGAGGGAATTCACAATACACAAAGGACACAAAGACAGACGAGTGAACCAAAAGACAGATTCCATAGCCTTTAGTTTCGCTCAGTCTTCGTATCCTTTGTGATCTTTGTGTATTGTAGAAGTCGACGGGAGGGAGGGTCTTTGCCGCCGAGAAGGGCCAACAATGCAAAGATGCCACCTTCCCCCTTGTAGTCCGCGGACATGACGAGAAGGACATACTTGCACGTAACGATAGCAAGAAGGCTCCATAGAATAAGAGAAGCCGCATCGAGAGCGGCTTCCGGCACGGCGTCAGGGGATGCATTTAGCGCTGCTTGAAAAGCGTAAAGCGGACTAGTACCGATGTCTCCAAAGACGACGCCAAGAGCCGAAACCACCAGACTCCAGCGAGGGGCGGCAGAGGTTTTCATCTTGCCTTGCTATTAACCCGGACGTCGAATTTCTTTGTTTACCAGTGCAGCGGCGCAGACTCGAGCAAAATGTGTAGTTCACCGAAAGCAAAAGTTTCACAGAGCAAACGGCTGTTAGTTGTAATTGTTTTAACCGTTTTTTCTGAGGATACCGTTACCGGGCTTGCATCTCCTTGTAACGAGATGCCGCAGGGTTACCGGCCCTGTGACAGATCGGAGCCATGTTGGAATTCCTAAAGACAAATATTACCAGGGACCACTCTAAGGACACTGGAATGGCGCTGTTCTAATGAACGGATCAGCTTCCGCTATGAGACATTAGTTTTCGGAAGGCGCGAGCACCACAGCGGCTTCCGTAGTTAGCATCAGGAAGGTGAAGGTCTCCTGAAAGTACAGCCTGACAGCGGTCTCGGAATGGCTCAGGTAACCGATAGAAACGTCCTGGCCGATGTGTAACGCGAAATCGCCGCCGCGAGTGGTAAGTACGAAGCCTCCTTTGATGGCGGGGGCCCAAACAATCTCTCCGTCTACCAGAGGGTGGATGTGCTTCAAGACTGGATATCCGTCGTCGCTACCTCCGCCAATTGCCGTGTATGGCTCCGAGCCGAGCACGAGAGCATAGGGGCCATTAACACCCGCGAGGCGCAATTCGCTCACGGCCTTTGCCACCGTGTCCGGATAACCCTTGATATCGGTGGGGAGGGTTAAAACCGGGTTGCTGGCGCCTTGCTGAATACCCTGAATTTGAGCCGGCGCATAACCTTCGAAAACCGCGCCGTCTTCCGCGAATGCGATTTTGCGGGCCGCGTCCTTTAGTGGTGACCAGTCTGAATCGTTGGCGCCGCGTTCCACATCGTCAATAGCCTGACGCGTGAGTTCGAACGGAACGCGGAATTCCACGAGTGCCTTTACCTCGCGTTCCGCTGCTTGGATCCCATTGCCCGGAGCCTCGATCTGCCGGATATGGCCCGTGCCCACCGCCGGGAATTCCGAGCCCTTCGGGCCCTGCACATCCACGACGCGTCGTGCCGCCAAGTGGCGCTTAAGGGTGCGAGAGGCCTCCTCCTCGATCTGTCCCCAAGCCCCGTTTGAGATTGGGGCAAGCTCCCGATGTAGATTATTCATGTCTTTCCTCTTTCTTCAGCGAGCCAATATTAAGTGAACCATCCGGTCGCGATGCTTGTGATTTGGAGTCGGCCTCACGCCTATTTTCATTCGAAGTCAGGTTAGCCGTCCATGGAGCTGCCACCTCGGCCACGGTGTTTTCTAAGAACGTTGCCGATGGCACAAAAAAGAGCGTGCCCGTAACCGCGCGGCTGTAGTCCAGGAGCCGGTCATAGTTCCCCGGTGGTCGACCGACGAACATGTTTACGAGCATCTGCTCGATCGTGCGTGGAGACTTAGCATAACCGATGAAATAGGTGCCGAATTCTCCTTTGCCCACTTCGCCGAAAGGCATGTTGTCACGCACGATCTCAAGCTCTTTTCCGTCTTCCTCAATCGACGTCAACGCATTGTGCGCTGAGCTTGGTTTCACCGCATCGTCCAGTTCGATATCGGAGAGTTTCTTTCTACCGATAATTCTCTCTTGTTCCTCAACGGGCAGTGCGTTCCACCCCTGGAGGTCGTGAAAGTACTTCTGCACGATCACGTAGCTCCCACCGGCAAAGGCAGCATCCTCCTCGCCGATAATGGTAGCGTCGATAGCGCCTTCTTCCACTGGGTTCTCCGTCCCATCGACGAAACCGATCAGGTCGCGGTCATCGAAGTAGTTGAAACCGTGCACCTCATCGACCGGGGAGACCGCCCCACTGAGGCGCGACATAATCTGGGTCGCCAGCTCGAAGCAGAGGTCCATTCGTTTGGACCGGATATGAAAGAGAATGTCGCCCGGCGTCGCGACGGCGTGGTGCCGGCCACGGATCTCGCGGAACGGGTGTAATTCTTTCGGCTTGGGCATTCCGAACAGCCGGTCCCATGCATTGGAACCAAACGCCATGACACATGACAGTTGACCTTGCAGGTCCCGGAAGCCCACGGCCCGTAGAAGACCACCCAGATCAGCACACACGGCCCGCACTGCGGTCTCACAGTCCGCTCCCGGGTTGACGCTGACGACAAGAAAGATAGCAGCGCGCGTGAGCCCTGCGACGACGGGTTGTGGAGTAACGGATGGCATGCGCGTTTCTCGTTGCTTGATCTACTCAGGTCTCGTTACTCAATCCAGATCCCGAAAGGCGTGACCGGTACTTTCGATGTTCCGGACAAGCTCAGACGGTAAGTCGACATCGTTCGCGGAACCGTCGTATAACCATTCGCTGGCATCGGCCAAATCAGGGAGGCCAGCTCCTTTACGCACGTAGAGACTTATGGACGGCTTTTTCGGATTGATGTAAAGGTCGTATTCCTGCATTGAGGTGTCTCCTTTTTCAAGCTTCGAGATCAGACGCTATTGGCGAAATGAACTTTGCGATGAGGTGACACGCGGCATGATCTTCCAGAGAGATGGTTGTCGCCAGCGGCAAAGCAACTTTTTTTGGGGTGACCTAAATTCTATTGATGCGTGGCGAACGCGTAGACTTCGTCGATGGCCACAAAACCCGCTCGACTGGATATGTCTCATGGGGCACTCTGGTTTGTTGATTCTCAACGGTCTGGCTCGGAGTTTCCTTGTGATTTTAGAAACGCAGCTAGCTAGTGACGCTGGACAAGGACCTCGGAGAAACCGCTTTTGTGGAGATAAAATACCTGTGCTTTGGGGGGTTCTATAAATGAAGTAGCGTACACAGCGCGGTATGAATCTTCTCATTAAACCCAGGAAGGACTCCCAAGAGATCGTCCAGGTAACCCCCGAATCTGCTGCATGGGGTTATGTCAGCTTTTCGGTCTATCAATTACCGGCCGGACAAACGCTCACGTTGACCGAGGATAGTAAAGAGCTTTGTGCGATCGTCTTGACCGGTACCGTCTCGGTTGAGGCGGGAGGTCAGAATTGGCAGGGGATCGGCGGACGTAAAAGCGTGTTTGACGATGCCGCGCCTTACGCGGTTTACGCGCCACCGCGAACCAAGCTCACGGTCACGGCCACAACTGACACTGAGCTGGCCATCGGCGCTGCACCTGGCAAAGGCACGCTCCCAGCCCGTCTGATTGAGCCTGCTGATATGCGTAGACTCTCTCGCGGCAAGGGCACGAATGTACGCCACGTCTGCGAAATCTTGCCTGAAAGCCAACCCGCTGAATCACTCTTAATTTTCGAAGTGATAACCCCGAGCTCACACTCTTCCAGTTATCCACCCCACAAGCACGACGTCGACAATCTGCCAACCGAAAGTCTGCTCGAAGAAACTTATTACCACCGCATCAATCCACCGCAGGGCTTCATCTTCCAGCGCGTCTATACAGACTCGCGCGACATCGATGCATCAATGGCGGTCGAAGATCGTGATGTCGTTCTCGTTCCTCGAGGCTATCATCCGGTGGTTGTTCCTCACGGCTACGAATCCTACTATCTCAATGTCATGGCCGGCCCGAAACGGATTTGGAAATTCCAGAACGACCCGGCCCACGATTGGATTGTGTCAGGAAGTTAATACAGCTCGAGGAACTCCCCGGTACTCTTCCGTAATGCGACCCCTTCGGTATTCCATCAACGTCACATTGGACGGGTGCTGCGATCATCGGGTAATGCTCGCCGACGAAGACTTACACCGTCACGCGGCTGAGAACCTTGCCCAGGCCGATGCGCTCCTCCTTGGCCGGGTTACCTACGAAATGATGGAGGCAGCGTGGCGGTCGACGGCGCCGGCGGGAGCGAGGCCTGATTGGATGGAGCACTTTGCCCGGACGATCGATGTGGCCAAGAAATACGTAGTGTCGAGTACTCTGGAGCGAGTTGATTGGAACGCGAAACTCGTGCGCGAGGATCTAGTGAAGGCTGTTCAGCAGCTCAAGCAAGAGCCAGGTAAGGGGTTGTTTGTGGGAGGCGTGAAGCTCGCCCTATCGTTGGCGGAGCAGGGATTGATCGATGAGTACGAGTTCGTGGTGCATCCCCGGCTGGTGGGCCACGGACCGACCTTGTTCGCGGGGCTATCGAAGCTGGTTGATTTAAGGCTCGTGAGCCGGTTGGAGTTCGCCTCGGGGGCGGCCGTGATGCAGTATGAACCAAGAAGATAGCCATTCGGCCGGCTTGCCTGAGTCGGCCGAATCATGGAACAACGCGGCTAGATCCAGGGAAAATATTCCGATCCGACGATAACCGACTCTTGCGCTTCCTTCACCTAGATCTGAGCTTCGATAGCTGCCTTATCGATCACCGACCAAACGCGCCGAATTTTTTCCCGCTCAAATTCGTAGAATACGTTCTCGGTAAAGGAAACTCTCTTCCCGTTTACATCGAGGCCAAGGAACTTCTGCCTCGGTGAACAGTCGAAGGTGAGCCGGCTGGCTACGTAAGCCGAATCAGCAACCAACAGTTGAATATTGAAATGAAGATCGGGGATTTCAGAAAAGTCATTCTCCAGCAGGCGGCGATAACCGGCTAACCCGATCTGCTGACCGTTGTATTGGACTTCACTATGTACGAACTGATTGAGCCTCGGTAAGTCCCGCTCATTAAGACAGTCGATATAGTCTCGATAAATGGCGGACAGGTCTGTTTTGATCATGGCATCTGCTCCTCTGCATTCTCGTTTGGTCACGACAGCCTGATTGGCCAACATGGATTGGCTTGATGAAGAATCTCACGTTTGGTTCCTAATGCCACCCAAAGGATGCTGACCCTTCAGTTGAGAGAGCTTGAAGCAGATAAAGTGATCACTCGCCAGGCGTATCGTGAAGTTCCACCACGAGTGGAATACTCTCTGACCGAACTTGGTAAGACGCTGGAGCCGGTGCTTCTGAGTTTAAGAGACTGGGCGATAAATATAAGTTTCGGAAAAATGCCCGCGAATGAGACCGCTTCAGCCTACCTGGGATCATTGATTACGTTGACGTTGCTCCATCCATAAGCCATTGATAACTATGAGACCCGCACTCTATGCAACCTGTGCAATAGGGTTGTTAATCGGTGGCCTGGGTTGCGCCACCCAAGGCACCGGCGGGGGTGGGGCTGTGGCCGGCGTCGTTGTGACCGTTCAGTATACTAATCCACAGAACTTTACGGATTTTCGTGTTCAAGGTCGTGATGTCCAGTACTCCACGTCGGCCTTTACCGGGGAGGTGACGCAAACGCTGGAACCAGTGATGGGAAGTCAATTTTCTGGGTACAGGCTGACCCTGCGATTTACTAACATCGATCTGGCGGGCCAGCGCACTACGGGTCCTAGATCGGTGAGAGTGGTTAGCACGCGCCACCCGGCCCGCCTCTCGTTTAATTATGTGCTACAGGATAAATCGGGAAAGGCGGCAGCGAGCGGCTCGCAAACACTCACGCAAACGTCGAGGACCCGTGGTCCCAGTGGCTCTGGCCTACTAGCTGCGGAAACCCAAATGTTACAAAGATGGTTACGTGGACTTTCGGTGACCCGATGAATCAGAAGGCTCATTAAGAGAGCCCGCTGCTCCAAGCCGATTGACCATCCGAGCTTTGTCGATGGTGCGAATCTGCCTAACAGGATCAGGCCCCTCTTCCCTTGGAAAGCAATGGGAACACGGAAGGGCGCTGGCTTACTACCGGTCGTCATTGGAGCAACAATCACGGTCCGAAGCCAAGTAGACGCCGGTGCCTGCTGTCATCATGCTGGCATTGCTATGGTGTAATGACGGCACCAGAGTGGTTAGATGGTTAGAACGCAAATTCAACTCGAAGAAGAGACGCTCGATCAACTGAGACGCTTGGCGAATGAGCGCGCCTGTAGCATCTCAGAAATCGTTCGGTTAACCCGAACACAAAGGCTCGCGCAGAGGTCGCAGCGGACGCGGAGGTAAAGAGAAAGATAAGCTTTCCCAAAAGGACAAGTATCCTCTCTTGCGAAGGTCAAAGTCGACTCAACAGATTAGATTTCTGAGGAACGAGATGCAGGGTGATCTACTTCGCCATCCACCTTAGCTGCGCTTCTGGTCCTTTTGCTGAGCCTAATCAGTGCTTGCCCCTGCAATGACCGTTAAATTCCCAGCTTGCGTGTCATGCAGGCTAAAAAGAAAAACTCCCCACCATTCGGTTCCCGGTTGAAAGTAAGCTGGACAAACGTCGAGCAATCCCGGACTGCCCCAGTCCCGGATATCAACCTGTCGGTCCCGAGGCAGGATCAGTCCAAGTATTTCCCTGAAGATAGCCTGCACCTCTCCGGGTGTCGCCCAGAGGCCGTAAGGCGGATCGGAAAACGCATAAGCAAACTGCCCGCCCGCCCATAACTCTGGGATATCATGGCCGCCCGTTGTGATGTACTCGCCGGCGCGCCGAAGGCTCTCGAGCTGCTCGTAGGATGGGTCGATTAGCTTGCGCCGCGACGATGGCGTCTCCCGCAGCGGGGTCGGCATGCGGCGCCGCCCATCCACCGTAAAGGTAGCCGTCTTCGTTTGGCCCGCCGGGGCCCTGGATCACGCCGTCCAGCGAAAAATCCGGCTACTATTTCACCTCGCATTATCCTGGCAGCAGGATTTAATCAGGGCCAGTGATCAGGTTTTTTGGCGATTCAAGACGTGAAAGCGGCAGACCGAGCATAAAGAACGGGTATCGGGAATTCAGGGCTCTATTATTCGCAATTTTATGGA
Organism: Chthoniobacterales bacterium; assembly: GCA_036378375.1. Taxonomy (GTDB): domain Bacteria; phylum Verrucomicrobiota; class Verrucomicrobiia; order Chthoniobacterales; family JAFAMB01; genus JAFAVN01. The sequence goes on along the minus strand of DASUWQ010000316.1, from coordinate 1,719 downwards.
TAAGCTCAGTGGAAAAGTAGCAGTGATCACTGGCGGAAATAGCGGCATGGGATTAGCCACCGCCCGTCTTTTTGCCCAAGAAGGCGCCAAGGTCGTTATTACCGGCCGTCGAAAAAAAGAACTGCAAGAAGCCGTCGCGTCAGTGGGCCAGAATATCGAGGGAGTCCCGGGAGATGTCTCGATTCTTGGCGATCTCGACCGATTAGCTGCGCACATCAAGACCAACTACGGAAAGGTCGATATCATTTTTGCTAACGCGGGTATTGGAAAGGTGACCGCATTGGACCAGGTCAGCGAGTCGGAGTTCGACCACATTTTTGGGATCAACGCGAAGGGTCTCTTTTTTACGGTCCAAAGGCTTTTACCTTTGGTCCCCGACGGGGGCTCGATTATTCTGAACGCTTCAATTGCCGCCAGCATAGGCTTGGCGGGCTTTAGCGTTTACTCTGCCACGAAGGCCGCTGTGCGCTCTTTCTCCCGCTCATGGACCGACGAACTGAAGGAGCGAAAGATCCGCGTCAATACTCTCAGTCCTGGACTGATCGACACGCCCATCATCGGCAAAGGAGGAATGACCCAAGAACAAATTAAAGAGTTTAAAGCAACGATGACCGCGCGAATTCCGCTTGGCCGGATAGGTGATTCCGACGAAATCGCGAAAGCGGTCCTCTTTCTAGCCTCGGACGACAGCTCTTTTGTAACTGGAATTGAACTTACGGTCGACGGCGGTCAAAACCAAGTTTGAGGCATCGGGGATGTCGCTGCTACGCAGCTGGTTTTTGGATCTCGCGCTTCCGAAATTCTGTGCACAGGTTCAACAGGAAAGTGGTGCTGATCCCGCGATAACGCTAAGCTCGTTTGTTCCAGACTTGTCGGGCGGAAATCTCGTCTGGTTGTCCGTTTAGCTTGAGCGTGAAAACAACGCCTTCACTTTTCATTCCGTTTGTCAGGTACCGTTTGATGGTCAGTTCCCCATCTTTTCCCTGTTTGGTTTTGATTTGATAAGTCGAAATGAGCTGCTGGTGGTCGTTCGACCAGCCGGCGCTGGCGTTGACGGTAGTGCCTCCTAAGAGCACGATATTGGTTGGGTGGCTGCGTCCGTCGAGGTAAAGAATTTCGTCTAAGGAAAAGCCGGGCGCACGCGTAGCAACCGTCACCATGTCTTCGCTTTGATGAAAGGTGGCTTTAAGTGGGGCCACGGCTGCCAATTTGCGTTCCACAAAACCGGCTCCGATTTTATCCATTAAAGGTTCCAGCGAACTCGACGCTTGATGGTCGAGATCCCACGTGCCGTTAAAATCCGGTTTGGTTGTGGCGGACATGCGCAAAGGGCTGAAAACATCGAAGCAAGCAAGTACAGCTACCAAGTAGAGGAGGGGATACCTTATCATAGTGGATGCTGAGATCTTTTTCAGAAGAGTTCGCGTACGCTCACATCATTGGATTCGCTGGATCTGATTCGTCGGCCCCTGGCTGAGAAATCAGGATTCGGTTGGATGTGCTTCCATGAAATTTATGTAATTGGAGCTACTATTAGAACAGTCGAAGGTTCCCCGTCCTGACGAACCCGGCAAAAACTAAATTCTTCATCGACTCGCGAGGTGTCGTGGGAGTTTATGTTCACTCGGCCGCTTTTCCACACGCCGGATATGAGCGAACAAGGACGACTATTGACCGAGCTTGGCCATTTGATGGACGCGGGTCATATCCAAACCACTC
>DASUWQ010000315.1:0-5917 GCA_036378375.1 Chthoniobacterales bacterium | reverse complement strand
CGGAGCCGCTTTACTAGAGACGGCGTACGCGATACCGGCTGCACCTTAAAGGCGATGCGGCGAGAATGCCGGGAAGCGTTGATTCCATTCTACGGCATGCACCGATTCTTGCCCGCGTTGATCAAGGGGATGGGCTATAAGCTGGTTGAAATCCCGGTCAATCATCGGCCCCGACGCCACGGCGCGAGCAAATACACGTTCGGAAACCGTGCCCTGCGGGCGACCATCGATATGTTCGGAGTCCGTTGGCTTTTGTCGCGGCAGATTAAAATACGGCTCAAAGAGTCTGAGCTAGAGGAAAGCCGGGGTGAGCCGGGCTCGCCTTAGGCTCGCCCGGAATGACAAATACCGTAAACCCCTTGCGCCACCCACAATCGGTGTGCCGATTCGACGGCACACCAATACTTGGTTGGTCAACGCCGTAGGCGCCAACTTCTCACCAATCACCAATCACTTCTTCTGCAACGCCGCTTGCGCTGCCGCCAAACGCGCGACCGGCAAGCGGAACGGGCTGCAACTGACGTAATCAAGCCCCAGATGGTGACAGAACTTGACGCTTTCCGGGTCACCGCCGTGTTCACCACAAATTCCAAGCTTGATATCCGGGCGGGTCTTGCGCCCTTGATCTCGTGCGATCTCCATCAGCTTTCCGACACCGCCTCGGTCAATCGTGGCGAACGGATTGTTCTTCACGATCTCGAGCTCTTGATAATGCGGTAGGAAACTACCGGAATCATCCCGGCTCATACCCAGCGCAGTCTGTGTCAGGTCGTTCGTGCCGAAGCTAAAGAATTCTGCATCCTTGGCGATTTCGTCCGCCACAATTGCTCCCCGCGGAATCTCGATCATGGTGCCGACGAGGTAGTTCAACTTCACCTTATTCTCTTTCGACACTTCGGCCGCGACTCGATGAACGATCTCAAGCTGAACCGCCAGCTCTTTCGGGAACCCAACCAACGGAATCATGATTTCCGGTTTAACCTTGGTACCAGATTTCTGCACTTCGACCGCTGCTTGAAAGATCGCTCGTGCCTGCATCTCAGTAACCTCGGGGAAACTGATCCCGAGCCGGCATCCACGGTGTCCCAGCATCGGGTTGAACTCATGCAGTTCCGCGACTCGACGCGCGATTCGCTCCGCTGAGACGCCTAATTTCTTGGCCAGATCCTCTTGTTGCGCGAGAGCATGCGGCAAGAATTCGTGCAGAGGCGGATCCAAAAGACGGATCGTTGCCGGTAGACCCTTTAATTCGCGAAAGATACCCACAAAATCTTCTCTTTGGTATGGCAACAGTTTTTCCAAAGCAGCTTTTCGCTCGTCCAAGGTCTCCGCCAGGATCATTTCGCGCATCGCGTCGATCCGGTCCCCTTCGAAGAACATGTGCTCCGTCCGGCAAAGTCCGATTCCTTTGGCTCCAAAAGCGATCGCGGTCGCGACTTGTTCAGGCGTATCGGCATTGGTTCGGACATCAAGCTTCCGCAGTTTGTCCGCCCAACCCATTAGAGAGACGAACTCCTGGTAGACCCTGCTCTTCTTGGCATCGAGTTTCTTTTCGACCAAGACTTGCACGACTTCGGAGGCCGTCGTTTTCACTTCGCCGGCGTAAACTTCGCCGGCCGTACCGTCGATCGAGATGAAATCCCCTTGCTTAAGGGTCACGTCTCCGGCCTTTAAAGTTTGAGCCGAGTAATCGATCTGCAACGCGGAAGCACCGCACACGCAGACTTTCCCCATTTGCCGTGCAACCAGAGCGGCATGCGAAGAAACGCCACCGCGAGCGGTCAGGATCCCTTCCGCCGCGATCATTCCACGCAAATCCTCTGGTGACGTTTCGATTCGCGCCAGAACTACCGGTTCGCCCTTGTGCGCCAGATCAACCGCGTCCTTGGCATTGAACACCAAGCGTCCAGTGGCCGCACCAGGACCAGCCGGCAGACCAGCCGCGATTTTCTTGGCTTGTTTGACGCTGCCCCGATCGAAAATCGGCGCCAATAAGTGCGATAGAGCGTCGGCCGGAATCCGGCCCACGGCTTCCTCTTTCTTAATTAACTTCTCCTCTACCATGTCGGTAGCAATGCGGACCGCCGCAAACCCCGTCCGTTTGCCGTTTCGGGTCTGTAAGATGTAAAGCTTGCTTTCTTCGACCGTAAACTCCAGATCCTGCATGTCCCGGAAGTGCTCCTCCAAGGTGCTCCGGACTTTAAGCAGCTCTTTATAAGCGGCTGGCATTTCCTTGGCCAAGTGCGCCACCGGATGCGGCGTCCGTACCCCGGCGACGACGTCTTCACCCTGTGCATTGATCAGGTATTCACCATAAAAGATCTTTTCGCCGGTTGCCGGATCCCGAGTAAAAGCGACGCCGGTGGCGCTGTTTTCACCCCGATTTCCGAATACCATCGTCTGTACATTCACCGCAGTTCCCCACTCGTGCGGAATCCCGTATTTTCGGCGGTAAACGATTGCGCGGTCGTTGTTCCAAGAACCGAACACGGCCCCGATTGAGCCCCAAAGCTGCTGTTGCGGATCTTGGGGGAAGGTTTTGCCCGTGCGTTCTTTAATTAATTGCTTAAAGCGTTCGACCAAAGTCTGGAGTGCCTCTACCGACAGGTCAGTATCTTTCTCCGCTCCTGCTTCGTGTTTGACCTCTTCGATCACCGTTTCGAACGGCTCGTGATCTTCGCCGGGTCGCTTTTGCACGCCCATCACAACATCGCCATACATTTGTAAGAAGCGGCGATATGAATCCCAAGCGAAACGAGGGTTCCCGCTCTTCTCGGCGACGACCTCAACCACCTCATCGTTCATCCCGAGATTCAAAATTGTGTCCATCATCCCCGGCATCGAGTCCCGGGCGCCCGAACGAACCGAGAGCAACAGAGGGTTGTTCCGATCTCCTAGTTTCTTACCGACCGATTTCTCAATCTTCTTCAATGAGGAAGCGACCTGATCCTCGAGCTCGGGCGGATAGGTCTTTTTGTTGTCGTAGAAGTAAGTGCAGACTTCGGTCGTAATCGTAAGTCCCGGAGGCACCGGCAACCCGATGCGAGTCATTTCATGCAGATTAGCTCCTTTTCCTCCGAGCAATGGTTTCATAGAGCCATTGCCGTCCGCCTTGCCATCACCAAAATAGTAAACGTAGCGGGTCTTTTTGGTGGATGCAGCTTTTGCAGCCGTCTTCTTGCTCGAGCGCTGCTTTTTCAGAGCGGTCCTTTTCTTGAGTTTTCTTGCCATAAAAAGATTAGGGGTCGGTGACGAACACACACTGACGCGGGGCCGTTCCTCGCCGCCAGAACGGTCAAACTAACGAACCGATGGGGTGTGTCAACAGCCCGCGCCGGTCTCAAATGCATATGTCATTTGAGACCAGCGCGGGCTATTCCAAAGACCTTCTCGAAGGAACCTCCCTAGCGTCGAAAAGACAGCGCGGAGTCACGTTGAATGCGCGTTCAGAAAGCAGCAAAAATATGCTGGCGTCAGCCAGTTTATTTTTGCCATAGCCTGCATCGTTTAAAAATGTCTAAGCATTTTTAAACGATGCAGGCTTTGGGGGGAAACCTTTTCAGGCGTTTTCGCGCCTGCAGAGAGTTATCAGGAAGCTGCCGGAACTCGATCCGCCGATTGAATCACTTCTCCCGCGGCGGACATAAACTCGTCCAAACCCGTACTCGGAATGATGATTGTATTACGCCTGCCATGCGCTTCTTCCGTAATCCGCATAAACCGGCCGCGCTCGTTTTCTCGGAATTCGATATAGAAATGCTTACGCTCTACCTGCAACTCTCTCGTTATGATGACATTGTCCATGACATTTTTGGGAGGGGATACCGATACCATTACACCTTTGGCGCCTTGGACTGAAACCAAGACTTGTTTTAGAGAATCTTCTTAAGTGCCACAAAATCTGAGCGACGTAAATAGCAAAAGTGTAACGCTTTCGCACTTTATCTTTTATTCACTCACCACAGTAAAGTCGATTTGTTGTTTAAATCGATCTACTCGCGAAACTCGTACAAAGAGGTGATCGCCAGCTTGGTAAACACGCTTACGGCTTCGCCCCACTAACCGCCGGCGAACAGTATCAAAGCTGAAGAAATCGTCTTCCAATGAACTGACGTGAATAAGCCCGGTCATCAAAATCTCCGGCACCTCTACCAGCAGTCCATAATTACGAACTTCAGACACAACGCTGGCAAGTCGATGCGGCTTCCTAACTAGTGATTCTAGAAATTCTAGCTTTTTTAAACGGGTCGCCTCTCGCTCCGCTTCCGCTGCCAATCGCTCCGTCAACGACAGATGTTCACAGATCGACTCTAATTGATTCGAACGTGCTAACTGCTTCCCTGCATTCCGACGTTGAAGTAACACGTTAAATGCCCGGTGTGTCAGTAGATCGGCGTAGCGTCGTATCGGGCTGGTGAAATGACTGTAATCCGCTTTCGCCAATCCGTAGTGACCTAACGGCAATGGCGAATAACCAGCCTTCTTGAGGCTCCGCAGCAAATTCACTTTCAACGCCCCCTCGTTCTCTCGCCCCTCGATTTTCTTCAGCAACTTTTGCATTTCGGCTCGCTGGCTCAGATCTCCAGCCTGAATCCCGTGCGATAAAAGAAATTCCCGGTAATCCAGCAATTTGTCCGGATCAGGATCATCGTGCACGCGATAGACGCTGGCGGTCCTATGCACCTTCGTTTCGCGTCCGACGATCTCATTGGCGAGCAGCATGAACTCCTCTATCAACTGGTGCGAAATGTCGTTGACTTCTTGGACCAAGCCAACCGCGCGCCCGTTCGCATCAACTTTCACCCGCACCTCCGGCATATCGAGATCAAGAGCGCCGTTCTGGAATCGTTTCTGTCTCAGCTTCGAAGCCAGGTCCCACGCACGTTTCAAGTTCTGAGTTAGCTCATCTCGGTGGGCGCCGGTTAACCGTTCAAAGGCTTCTCGATAAGTTAACCGATTTCCGCTCCGAATGACAGTTGCTGCAAACTTGTGTCCTTGCGGTCTGCCTGCCCGATCGAATCGGACCAGCACGCTCTTGGTCAGATGATCCTCGTCCGGACGCAAGCTACAAACGCCGTTAGATAATCGCTCCGGCAACATTGGTATCACCCGATCGGGAAGATAAACGCTGTTGCCACGCTGATAAGCTTCTTGGTCCAGCGCGGAATGCGGTCTCACATAATGCGACACGTCCGCGATGTGAACGCCGAGTTCCCATCCATCATTGCTGGGAACCACATGAATGGCATCATCAAAATCCCGTGCATCGTCCGGGTCGATCGTGAAGACCGGCACATGCCGCAGATCGATCCTGCTTTCCAGCTCACTCTTAGAAATTTCGGTGGGAATCCCAGCTGCCTCTTCTAGCACTGGCTGAGGGAAGTCAGTCGGCAAGCCGTGCTTCTTAATAATACCGAGTATTTCGACTCTCGGGTCGTGCGACGGCCCCAGCACTTCGATGATCTCGCCCTCCGGGCTGACATGCCGGTTTTCCCATTCGCTCAAGCGGACCACTACCTTGTCGTTGACCGTCGGCTTTCGTCCGGTTGCATCTGGCATCAACGGCACATAAACGTCATGCACCAGACTCGGATCGTCCGGAACTACATAATAAAACTTCTGGGTCTGCTGAAGCGTACCGACCACCCGGCTATTGGCACGCTCCAAGATTCTGATCACCTTACCGGCCCGTTTCCGGCCACGAATTAAGGTCACTTCCTCATCGGTAATTCGCGCCACGACCCGGTCGCGATGAAGGGCAGTGCTAGTCTGGCTTGCCGGGATATAAACATCCCCTTGCCTGTCGCCGGTCTCATTGACCACGTAACCGAACCCTTGTGGATTGATCAAAATCGTCCCCACAATCAGATCCGCTTCCCGCGGCAAAACATAACGATCTTTCCGGATCCGCGTGATC
>DASUWQ010000314.1:0-4383 GCA_036378375.1 Chthoniobacterales bacterium | reverse complement strand
TTGGCGTTCGGGGCTGCTCGTCCTCGTACTTGTCGTCGCCCTCGTCCTCGACTCGGGACAGTCCGGTCCGTAGTGTGCGTCCGGCCAGGAACAACCCATGCAAACGAGTGACAAATGGGACCTATGGGACACATGGGACTTATGGGTTTGACAGGCCGGCTGCCAACCGAAAAACGAGTCCTGAGCCACGCACTGCCTAAATCGAGGATGAGGACGACGACGAGAACGAGTACGATTGGCGAAGCGCCCCGAACGCCAAACGCCAAACGCGAACCGCTAGCCCGTCACGGAACCGGGCACAAAGTTCAGCGATACGTTGCCCGCTCGACCGGGTAGGTTTAATTCAGCAGTTCTCTCGGCGGTTCGCGCTATGATTTTACCCCGCCGCAGAACCATTAGCCGCGTCGCTTTTAATCGGATCGCTTCAAAAGGATCGGCAGCCTGCAATAAAACCAAGTCTGCCCAGTTACCTTCGGCGATCCCATATTTGTCCAGGTGCAGGATGTGAGAGGCATTAACCGTTACGGCGTCATAGCAAGATTGAATCGCAGCCAGCGATGTCATCTGACAGACATGCACTCCCATGTGTGCGACTTCCAACATGTCGCCCGAGCCGAACGAGTACCATGGATCCATCACGCAATCGTGACCGAAAGCGACTGGAACACCGGCCGTCATTAATTCCGGGACGCGGGTTAATCCACGTCGTTTTGGATAGGTATCATGCCGTCCCTGGAGGGTGATGTTAATTAAAGGGTTCGCCACCGCGGCTACACCGGAATCTACCATCAACGGGATCAGCTTCGAGACATAGTAGTTGTCCATGGAATGCATCGACGTCAGGTGAGAGCCGGCGACTCGGTTGTGTAATCCAAGCCGTTTGGTCTCAGCAGCGAGAGTTTCGATATGGCGCGACTGCGGGTCATCCGATTCGTCGCAATGCAGGTCGACCAGCAGTCCCCGTTCAGCCGCGATCTCGCAGAGCCGTTTTACCGAGGCTGCGCCATCTGCCATGGTGCGTTCGAAATGCGGGATGCCACCGACGACATCGACCCCCAGGTCCAACGCCCGCAAAAGATTTTTCTCGGCGTTGGGGGATCGATACAATCCGTCCTGCGGAAAAGCGACCAATTGTAGATCCAGATAGTCCGCCACCTGCTTCTTTACTTGGAGCAGGGCTTCAACTGCCAAAAGCCGATCATCGCAAACATCGACATGACTGCGAACGGCCAGTAGCCCCTGCGCGACGGCCATATCACAATAAGCCAATGCCCTAGCGGCCACGGCCTCATGGGTCAGCTGCGGCTTCAGTTCGCCCCAAAGCGCGATCCCTTCGAGAAGTGTTCCCGAACGATTCAGTCGCGGCAGACCAAGGGAGAGCGCCGCATCCAGATGAAAATGTGAGTCTACAAAAGGGGGCGACAACAATTTACCTTTCCCGTCTACCTCGACCGCGGCGGTAGCCGGGAGATTCTGTCCGACCGCGGCAATAGTCTGGCCCTCGATGGCAACGTCAATGTTCGTCCGGCCATCCGGAAGGTTTGCACGCCTAAAGATGAGATCCATGCCGGGGAAAGTAATCAGTAATCGATAGTTCAGTAATCAGTAATTTCGGAGCCTGGAATTATCCCGAAGGGACCAACGGGCTCAGCCTGGAGCTTTCACTCAAAGCGGCATGATACGGCAAAAGTCAGGGATAGCCGCGAAAAAACACAGCGCGGCCAGGCGCAACCAAACACAGCGAATCTCACTCAGGGACGCAAAGACGAAGACAAATTTCACAGCGAGGCCGCAAAGGCCACAAAGATCTCAAACAGAAGGCTTCCCCTTTGTGGCCTTTGCGGCCTTGCTGTGAAAAATTATTACGGTTCTTCCCTGTGAAATCCTCGCGTCAAGAACTCATCTTGGCCGACATAGCCTCGGCGACGTCTGTCGCGGCTATCCGGTGCTGTCTTGCCGTGCCCCGACCGTCTTCGCGATCACCGAGACCGCCGTGCGAAAGGACTTGGGAGTTTCTTCTTCGCTATCCAAAAAATTTATCATTGCGGCCAGGTCGAAAAGCCGGGCAACTTCTCTCCAATTGTCCGGCAAACCGATCGATCTCGAGAGATACCCCTTGATAAAGGACTCACTAAATCCCAGTGGTAATTCATCCTCGAACCGCAAGAAATTTCCGATGTCCACCAGAGGAGACCCTGCCATGGCGAACTCCCAATCCAGCACCCCGGCCAGTTTCCAAACGGAGCCGGTTTGCCTGATCAGAATGTTTTTCAGGTTATAATCGCAATGAATAAGGCGAGTCGAATTTGGATTCGACCAGTATAGGTCTCGATTTGCCTGCACGTACTCCAACGCGCACGCAGCCAGATTTTCCCCGAGGCGTTCCCGAACCCGCCGAGATAGCAGACTGGAACAGATATATTCGTAAAAACCGCCGCCGAAATTCTCAAACGCCGGATTGAATACGAGATTTTCATCGAAGAATCCAGCCCTGCCCAAATCGAATGAATGGATGGCGTGAAGAGAGCGTCCGGCCTCAAACGCAACTCGGGTCAGATCAACAGCCTGGAGTGAGCTCAGGCCATCGGAGAACAGCTTCCCCTCGACAAACTCAAGCAAAGCAAAGGGACATGGCCCGGAAAAATCTTCAGCGACGACCGCCGGAACCGGAACAGCGCCCTGAACCTGTTTCAGAACTCGAAGCTCTTTCTTCAAGGCGCCGGGTCTAGCAGCGATCCTCAAAACCAGTGAACGACGATCTGGGAGCACCAGGTGGTAGTTGGAATTAAGAAAACCTCCCGTGAGGACCGAGACAGACTCGATTTCGGAGCCGCCGAGGTGTGAACGGACGAGCTCACGAATCTCTGCCTCATCCAAGATCGTCGTCGACTCGCGCCGATCAAACTTTGTGTTGTAATCGAGCATAGCGTCAGCAGTTAGGAAACGCTCCAGATGGTATGGCGTTCGATAAGACGCGACGCCCCGGGACCCAATGCACCTTCAACACGCTAGGGTTGAAAACGTGTCTAGGTCGTTCCACGCGCACAGGGAGCCGAAGCAGTCCACACGTTTTGGTCCGTCTCACAATATCGACCTTTTCACGGTCCAAGGACGGACCAGGTCTAACGCGGCTCCCCTCCGACACCGGTTGCTGCCTACGCGCCAATTCCTGCTACGCCGCCGGAGCATCACCTTAAGTTCCCGCCAACCATCGGTCTTCCGCCCCGCCCTCCTGTTCCCAGCGTTCCAGCCGTTCAGCGGGAACGCTCGGTGGATTTGATCGGAGCCAAATGATCGTCTCTTCGAGCGATTCCTCAACGGCAAAGGGTTCTGTAAACCCGGTTTCGCTGCGGAAGCGACTGGAATCGACTGTCCAATCTTGAGCCGCATTGAATGGCACTTTAAGCGGATCTGGCAACTGATCGTCCGGAACGATCGCGATCTTACCCGCCCAGCCTGCGATTCCGGCAATGTGTTCAACCCATTGCGCTTCCGAAAGAGCAATCGGATCGCCCAGATTGAATACAGCCGATGACGCCGAATCTTTACTGAGGAAATGACTGATCGCCGCGGCGATGTTTTTGACATATCCCCGTCCCCAACGCCAATCGCTGAGAGTTAACGCTAACACGATTGCTTTTCGCCCGGCGTCCATTTTCCTTAGATACTCCCAAACGCGGAGCCGATAGTCGCGCGGACCGTAAACCGCTGGTAGCCTGAATATCGTTGTCCGTAGCTCGGGTTCATCTACCAACATTCTTTCTATCGGAATTTTGTCGTAATCATACTGCCAGTCCTCCGGTCCAGAGGCGTAGTTCCGATAAGGATAAATGTTGGTGCGCAAAGGCGAATCCTCGGTCAACGGCGTGACTTGCACTGGATCATCGGTTGCTCGGTGCAACACCGCATGGGCGCGATAGACGTCGCAACTGCTCAAAAAAATCAGGCGCGGAATCCAGCCAGCAAAAGTCTGGATGAGCCGTCGTCCGTCGGTTTCCGTGTAACCGATACAATCGATCACTATTTCGGGATGAAAATCACGGAACCGATCTCGGTAAGAAGACAGATTTTCTTTTTCGCCGAGAATTTCGGACACCCCCTCCAGCCCTTCCAGCGGGGTTGAGCCTCGGTGAAACACACAGATGCTATGCCCTGCCTGGATTAGCGCGGACGCGATATGCCATCCAATAAACCGGGTTCCGCCGATAATTAAAACGCGCATTGAAGCCAGATCATCTCACACGGCGCAAAGACAGAAAATCATTAACCACAGGGCCACGAAGATCGCAAAGATGCAGGCAGAAAGATCCTTCTTTGTGGTCCGGCCGCGGCCGGACGGCTTTGCGGTAAAATCATTCCCTAGTTCCCTTAGGATCTAGCGTT
>DASUWQ010000313.1:0-9589 GCA_036378375.1 Chthoniobacterales bacterium | reverse complement strand
ACGGCTGAAGTGCAGGCAGCGCTAATTCCGCGTATGCCTTGGGTGCCGATTCGTCCGACACCGATCTGTACGCAACTACCCAATAGCCTTTTTTCATATCGTCCTTTCTCGATATTTCGCCCTCTAGTTTCTTCTTAGGACTGGTTGATTTCAAGCCTCCCTAGAGACTAATCGTGCAGACCCTTGCTGAAGATCGATTCTAGCCAACCTCTAAGCTTGGCGGCCAGGCCGACGAAACCGCGTAGCGGTGAAATATCTATAGCCTAGCTTGGCGTAAGTAAAAATTGCCAAGCGGTGAAGGCGCATCATAGAGGGGGTAGGAACAGACCAAAAACTGCGACCCTCACCAACTGGGTGCGAACACATCGCCGCCGGTTCTGTCGCGCCTTCAGCGCTAAACCTCTTTTAAATCTATACCTAGGGCTCGCAGGCTCGCCCTAGGCTATAAATATGCCGCCGCTACGCGGCTCAGTCGGCCGAATCGCATTTCGGATTCGTCGAGCATTCCCTCTCCGTTTCAACTCGGTAGGGATGAGCAGGAGATCCTCCCTACCGGGCGGACGAGCGGGAGCTCGTCCCTAACGCACAAACCGACGTGAGAAGGGAGCGAGTAGGCGATACGGCGAATGGGCGATACGGCGAATGGGTGCCGACCGCTTTCGAGGACGAGGACGACGACGAATACGAGGACGATGGGGGTGTGCGGTTACGACAAGGATTCCGGCAAAACGGACAAGGATGAACCAGCCCCTCAAATACTGGCGTCTAGTGCTGCGGGCAAAGCGATTTCGCGGCCCGAGGACCACTAGACCGAAATGAAAGCTGTAAAACAAAGAGTTACTAAGACAAAAAAAATTGGCTTCCTGAGCCTGCCGCTAGCCGGGCATCTGAATCCGATGACTGCGCTTGCGCGTAAAATGCAGTCGCGAGGAAACGAAGTTGTATTTATCGGAGTTCCGGATATCGAACCCGTTGCTCGCGCAGCCAATCTCGAGTTCGCGCCCTTTTGTGAAAAAGAGTTTCCGCGTGGTTATGTAGCCAAAAGCTGGGGAGCAGTCGCAAACAAGCAGGGCTTGGATGTGATCCGATATACGTGCAAGGAACTAATGCCTGACCTGCTCAGAGCATCATTGGAGCATTTACCAGCAAAGATAGAAGAAACCGGTGTGGATGCCCTCGTAATCGATTCAGTCTACCTGTTTTTGGAGATTGTGCCCATGCATCTGGGTCTGCCGTATGTTCAGGTTTGGAACATTCTCCACTTCGACTCTTCCGGATCGACACCACTCAGTCTTTATGGTTGGCCCCACGAAACGAGCCCGGAAGCTCAAGCGAGGAATGTCGAGGGGCTGGAACTACTCAGTGAGCTCTTCGGAAACGCGATACCGATCGCTCAGTCCTATGCTAAACGGATTGGCCTCGAGGTCGATTGGGCCGATCCGGCTGCGACCGTTTCCAAACTGGCGGTGATTACACAGACACCGAAGGAGTTTGATTTACCCATTTCTGGTCTGGCTCCGCAATTTCACTATGCGGGCCCCCTTCGCGACGATGAAGGACGAGAGTCTATTCCCTTTCCCTGGGAGAGGTTGACCGGGGAACCGTTGATTTATGCTTCATTGGGAACACTCGTAAACGGCCTGGACAAGGTCTATCGCACAATACTCGAAGCGGTTAGCCAATTTCCCGAGACACAGTTGGTCCTTTCAGTTGGCAAGAACCTGGACCCGAGCGAGCTGGAGCCATTCCCGCCGAATACCATCGTGGTTCGGAGTGCACCACAAACTGAACTGCTGAAACGCGCCGAGCTTTGCATCACTCATGCGGGGTTAAACACAACTTTGGAGTCGCTGGGCGAGGGTGTGCCGATGGTAGCGATCCCGATTGGCTATGAACAACCCGGTGTTGCCTCCAGGATTGCCTACCACGGAGTTGGTGAATTTGTGGAACTAGAAAATTTATCCACGCGACGCCTAGCGGAGCAGATTACAAAGGTAAGATCGAATCCGAGCTATCGTGATAAAGCACTTTGGTTCCAGCAGATTATCAAAGAGACCCGCGGATTGGATGTAGCCGCCGACATAGTCGAATGGGCGTTCCGAGTCCGACAGAGAGATGAGCCTGTCGCTTTAGCTGAATCCAGAAGTTAGTACGTCTAACTGGATGGGACTAGGAACGAGCATTCTACTAATAAAAATCTGCAGTGACTGTCCCCGACTCGACGGTTCGTTCGTCGTTTCTATGATATGACTACAGATCTATTTGATCTTCCGAGCGCTGACCGAAGAAAGCGCAGCGAGGGTAACCACAACGAATCTCACGATCGGAGTCCGCCCTCGGCATCAGAACGCTCAGGCTCTTTTGCTGGCGGGTCCCAGCCGATAGATCGACCAACCTTTGTGTTCATTTGGATCGCCTGCTGTCTATTAACCATTCTAGGGCTGGCTAAGGCTGCGGCCAGCGAACAACCCTTTCTTTGGATGGCGCTTTGGCCGGCTCCGGTTGTGATCGCGTCTACCGTTTTTACCTTTTTCCGGCAAGGATTCCATTTTAAGGATGGCGTGCTGGTCCTTGGCCGGCCTCAAGGATGATTCCCCATTCGACGCGCTTGATGCTTGCTCAGGGCAGGCCTCTCGCGTCTCAGACCTCACGTCCTCAGGTGACGGAGCTTATCCGGATTACCGACGATATAGATCCCGGCAATCTGCTCGGCGATGACACTAAAAGTAACCACTGAGATAGGCACACCGGCAGAAACGATTAGAATGCCGATGCCCCCGTTGAAATGTTCGAGTCGAAACTCCGCATCGGCTGGAATATTCTTCTGAATCCCGAACAAGAATCGGGCAATGCTCTCTGCTCCCTGGATCGGCCGCAGGGCAGCACGCACGCGACCTCCACCGTCTGACCAGAGCGTGGAGTCTTCTGCTAACACCGCCATCAATCTTTCGACGTCGCCATCCCGGCAGGCCGACAGAAATTGCTGAACCATCGTTTCCGCTCGGGCGGGATCGATATTACGCCGCCGGCCGGGTTGAGAAAGGTGTTCCTTGGCGCGACGAGCAATCTGCCGGCAGTTCGCCTCACTCTTGCCCAGAACTGGGCTGATCTCGTTATAATTGTAGTCGAACGCTTCGCGCAGGATGAAAACCGCTCTCTCTTCCGGAGTCAGCGTTTCCAACATCACCATGAACGCGGTGCTGATCGAGTCGGCCAGTGCGTCGGATTGGTTGTGGGAATCGATAGTAGCGGCCTCGAGAGGTTCCGGTAACCAAACGCCGACGTATTGTTCGCGCCGGCGTTGAGCGGAGCGCAAACGATCGATTGACAACCGAGTGACGGTCGCGACTAGCCACGCCTTGCTCGAACGGATCTCCTCTTTCTTTTCGGTCACGCGCTGCCAGCGGAGAAACGTGTCTTGGACCGCGTCCTCAGCTTCCGCCACACTGCCCAACATTCGATAGGCGATACTGAAAAGCAGCTGGCGGTGCTCAAGGAACGGTTCAATCATTACGAACGTGTCACCACATTTGGATTACGGCCGAAATTACCAATCTGGCAACTGCCGTTTGTGCAGCCACGTGTTTCCCGATCGGCACGAGCGCGAACGGCGGGAATCCACAGGAGCGGCAAGACTAGCCAATACAACGGAATCTGCCGGCAGATAAGGTTCAGTCCTTCGGCGCCGGCCAAGAACCGGCCGGTTAGGAGGTCTTCAACAATGATTTCGCCCATCTGCAGTGGTCCGGTGGGTGGCGTTGTGGTTACAACCGCAACATGATTGAACCAATCAAACAAGTGATGCAAGCGGGCCATTCGTCCACATTTCTTACATTCAGGATGGCGATAGATGACGATACGTTTCATAGCGCAAATAGATTGGTGGTCCTTCTTGGTCGCGTGATATTTCTGTCTCTTTACATTTAAGACGAACTAGGATCCCGGATTTGTGACATCACGGAGGAGTTTCATGCCCATCGAACCGTTTAAATCGGAGATTCTTCAACTCGCAGACGGGAGCAGCATTTATTGGGAGGTTTCGGGAAATCCCAAAGAGAAACCAGCGCTTTGTGTCTCTCGATCAGCGAGGCTGCGGACGCAGCCGGCCGCTGGTCGCCGACCCGGGTTATGACCTCGGCTCCAACACGACGCAGACCCTAATTGCCGATATTGAGCGGTTGCGGGAGTATCTTGGGATTGAGCGGTGGCTGCTAGCCGGTCTTTCGTGGGGTACGACTTTAGCACTTGCTTATGCGCAGGCACACCCCGAGCGAGTTACTGAGATAGTTCTAGGGGCGGTAACGACTACGAGCCGGGCCGAGGTGACGTGGCTAACGGAAACTATCGGATGCATTTTCCCAGAGGCCTGGACAGCGTTTGAACAGACAGCAAATCGGAGACCTGGGGAAAGTGTCATCGATGCCTACTACCGATTGATACGAGACCCAAATCGGAAGATGCGCGAACAAGGTGCCGAGGCTTGGTGTAAATGGGAAGACGTAATCGTCTCGCTCGATCCTCAAGCAAAACCAAGTGCTCGTTTCGCCGACCCGAATTTCCGGACGAATTTTGCTACTCTAGTAATCCACTACTTTGCTAATGCGGCATTCTTGGAAGGACAAGAAATCCTCAAAAACATGGGGCGGATCGCGCATTTACCCGGCGTTTTAATTCATGGGCGGTTGGATGTTAGCGGTCCGTTGGGCACGGCGTGGCAACTGCACCAATGTTGGAGCGAGAGTCAGTTAATCGTAGTAGAAACCGAAGGTCATGGAGGCTCGACCATGATAAATGAATTTAGGAAGGCAATTGCGAATTTCGCCGACCCGTGGAGGGGAGCCGCTTTTGAAGGTTGCCCGTAACCTGGCGGGTTGCGCAAACAACCATCGTATTTCCTTGGCCGACGTAGCTAAAGGGGGAGATGGGGCGAAGTCTGCTGAGACGTAATCTAGCGGGCGGCTCCCGGGAACGCCCCACGATGCGGTTTGGGCTTATCGTATTGTATTGGTAGGAAACGAAGTGAATCGCCGTGGGTTGTAGGCGTCAGGAGACGTTCGCGGGAGCCGCCTGCTCGCACACGTCCATCCGGTTAACCGCGGGGTTTCAAGAATGCGCGTCCAAACGGGGTCCGGGTAAAAGCGGCTCCCCTCCATCGTGCCGACCGCTGCGGCAGCGCAACCAGGTTACCTACCCAACTTCGCCAACTCGTCGATCAGTACACGTTGATTTTCCGAATAATCAACCGGCACACTCACCAGCTGCACTCCGCCGGCTTTAAACGCCGACTCCAAAGCTGGACCCAATCCGTCCGCAGTCTCCACCCGGGTACCGTGCGCGCCGTAGGATTCGGCATATTTCACAAAGTCCGGGTTACCGAAGTTCAGGCCGAAATCTGGGAAACCGTCCGCTGCCTGTTTCCAACGGATCATACCGTAAGCGTGGTCTTCGATTACCAGCACCACCAGGTTCAATCGCAGTCGCACTGCGGTCTCCATTTCTTGCGAATTCATCATGAACCCGCCATCACCGCAGACCGCCAGAACTCGCCGTTCCGCGAATAATATCGTCGCCATAATTGCAGAAGGTAATCCGGCTCCCATGGTGGCTAGTGCATTATCGAGCAGTAATGTGTTGGGGACACGTGTGCGGTAATTGCGCGCAAACCAAATCTTGTACATCCCATTATCCAAACAGACGATCCCGTCATCTGGCATTACGCCGCGCACGTCATGAACGATTCTTTGCGGAGTTAACGGAAACCGGCTTTCGGTAGCGCGATCCGCCAAATGCGCGAGGATCTTTTCGCGCAAGGGTAAAAGAGCGGAAGCGTTTGGCAGTTTACCTTCTAACCGATTGGCTAACAGGGAAAGCGTGCCGGCCACATCACCGATCGCTTCGGCATGTGGGAAAAACACTTCCTCTACGGTCGCCGGCAAATAACCGATATGAATGACTGTGGGACCACCGGGCCCCATGAAAAATGGAGGTTTTTCAACCGTGTCGTGCCCAATCGCCAGGATCAGATCGGCCTGGTCGATCGCTTGGTGGACATAGTCGCGCTCCGAAAGGGCGGCCGTCCCGATGTAAAGGTTAGTGCCACCCGCAGCAGCACCTTTACCCATTTGGGTCGTGAAGAAGGGAATACGCAGGCGACGAACAAAATCGGACAACGCTTCGGTAAGCCGGGGGCGACTGGAGGCTGCGCCTAACATGATCAACGGACGCTTCGCGTTGATGATCAAGCCGGCGACACGATCTAATGCCACTGGTTGGGCTACGGGCAAATCGATCGGATGAGGCGGGATACAGGGCACGTCCGGGGCCGGTTCACCGGCGATATCTTCCGGTAATTCCAAGTGAACGGGACCGGGACGTTCCTGTTGCGCGACGCGGAAGGCTTCACGAATGACCGTTGGAATGGTGCTCGGGCTCACGATCTGGAGCGCCATTTTGGTCAACGGCGTCATGCTGGGAACCACATCGACGATCTGAAAGCGGCCTTGTTTTCGACGCAGGATCCCCTTCTGTCCGGTGATAAGGACCAGCGGCATAGCGCCAAGTAGTGCGTAAGCTGCCCCAGTCGAAAAATTCAACGCGCCCGGTCCCAAGGTGCTCAGGCAAACGCCGGCCTTCCCAGTTAATCGGCCATAAGTCGCCGCCATGAAAGCGGCGGCCTGCTCGTGGCGCGTGATGATGAGTTCAATCTTGGAGTTCCGAAGCGACTCAACCACGTCCAGGTTTTCTTCGCCGGGCACAGCAAAGATTCGTTCGACCCCTTCATTCTCCAGCGCAGCAACGAGCAGGTCCGAGCCTTTCATGTTCATGAGAGGAACCTACAGTTATTCCGATTTTTGGCCATGAAATGGCCGGACAGAACAGCCCACGGCGTCAGCCCTGGGTACAACAAACGTCACGCCCCCACCTCTGACTTCTCACCTCTCACTTTTCACTTCTCACCTCTCACAGTTCACTGCAGATCAGTGAGCCGCAGCCGCGCCGGTTGCTTTGGTTCGCTTACAAAGCCAAATCGCGACCGAGCCGGCTAGGAGGATAATTCCGAGCACCAGGAAACATTCGCTATAAGCCATCACGAACGAGTTCAATTGGACTGACTGTTGGAGCATTCGGTATGCCTGGTGCAACGCGCCAGCCGGATCTCCGGAATGTTGCAGGTTCTGTGCGGATTGGTTTGTTAGAAACTGTTGCACGTAAGGGCTGTAAGGCGTGACGCGTTCTCCAATCCGGAAATCATGAAATTGTTCTCGCTGAGTGATCAGGGTGCTCAGCAGAGCGGTGCCCACACTGCCGCCCAAATTTCGCATGATGTTGAAGAGGGCCGATCCATCTCCCTGCTGTTCCCGCATTAGACCCGCAGTAGCCAGAGCGGACAGCGGAACAATGGTGAATGGCTGCCCTAACGCACGCACAATATTAGCAAACTGAAATTGCGGTCCGCCGAATTGGGGATTCATGTAGATGTTCAATAGACAGCTACCACCAAAGATCAGCGCCCCAACAAAGACGATAAGACGCAGGTCGAACCTTTTCATCAGACGAGGCACGAACGGGAACACTAGAAGTTGGGGGAGACCGATCAGCACCATGGCCTCACCGGTTTGCTTGGCGCTATACTGTTGAACTTGCTCGAGATATTCCGGCAAAAGAAATACAGACCCGTATAAACTTGCCCCTAACAAAAAATTTACTGCCGAAGCTAAGCCTAAATTGCGAATCCGTAGTAACCGGAGATTGACCACCGGAGTTTTACTAACCAGCTCGCAGATAATAAAAAGAGGAATGAAAATCATTGCCAGCGTAAAACAGCGTTGGATGAATACGCTGGTAAACCAATCGTCGTTTTGCCCTTCCTCCAGAAAGGCAATGAGCGAGCCAAGCCCGATGGCCATAAACACCGTGCCCAACCAATCGCCTTTCCAGAGTAGCGGCAGATTCATCGGCTCCGGATCGATCGCGAAGAAGATCGTAGCCAGCATTATGACGCCGGGGATGAGATTGATGTAGAAGACCATTGACCAACCATAGCTGTCGGTGAGCAGACCCCCGATGTAAGGTCCAACGGCGGGCGCCATGGTGGCGGTGATCCCGAATAGAACCAACCCGACCGCGCGTTTTGAAGGCGGCAACTGAGTGTTAATGACCGTGAACGCCATGGGAATCATCACACCTCCGGTGAAGCCCTGGAACGCTCGATAGATAATCATCTGCGTCAGTTCAGTGGCCGTGCCGCATAAACCGGAAAAGAGCAGGAACAAAGAAACATTCACCAGGAGGTAGAGACGCGTACCGAAAACGCGTCCCAGCCAGGCGGTGAGCGGAATCGTGATGATCTCTCCAATTAGATAACTGGTAGAAACCCAGGAAGCTTCAACCGCGGTGGAGCCGATGCCACCGGTAATCTCCCGTAACGAGGCGTTGGTAATCTGGATATCCAACACCGCCATAAAAGCTCCCAAGAGCGTGCCCAGCACGCCTACCCAAGTGCGGAGACTGACATGTTCCTCTGTTGGTGACGCACTCATAGGGTGAGAAGTGATTGGTGAGAGGTGATTGGTGATTGGTCGTTCCCGGCGATCTCGGCGTTCCCGAGCGATCCCAGCGTTTTCTTCACTGCACGACGCCGGCTGGCGGGACCCCTTGGATCTGTGTGATCGGCTGACTCCGGATTTGCTGCGAGGGTTTTCCGGTTTCAGGGCCATTCTGATACGGTTTATCGATTACCTCCTCGGTAACCGCGATACTGGGTTGAGCAGATAAGCCGGCGACAATCTTATCCTGAAACCCTTTGATGCTTTCCGGATCGAACAGAATTTTCACCGGTACGCGTTGGACGATCTTAATGAAATTGCCGGTGGCGTTGTCCGGCGGAAGCAAGGCAAAATTCGAGCCGCTTCCGGGCTGCAGACTGTCGACCCGGCCCTTGAACCGGTAGTGTGGGAGCGCATCGATTTTGATATCGACCGGCTGACCAACATGAACTCTTTCCAACTGGGTTTCTTTGAGGTTTGCCAGGATCCAAACATCATCCTCGACCACCGCCATCAAAGCCTGCCCGACTGAAACTCGATTCCCGGTTTGAACCGTTTTTTGAGCGATACGCCCGGAAACCGGAGCAACGACGGTACAGTAAGAGAGCTGCAGCTCGGCGTTCTGAACCTGGGCCTGAGCAGCGTCAACCTGGGCGCTGGCCGCTTGCTGTTGAGCCTGGGCGACTTTCAGATTTTCCTTGGCCACCGTCACCGCAGCCTCGCTCGCTTTGTAACTAGCAAGATTGGTTTGCGCCTGGGACTGAGCGTTGTCCAGGTCCTGCTTAGAAATGACTCCTCTCCCCTGATAAAACAGTTGGCTGTCCCGTTCGAAGGTGCGCGCCAAATAGTCGGCGTTCGCTTTGGTGGAGTCTGCCTGAGCTTGGGCCTGCGCTAATTGTGCCTCGACCAGTGGTATCTGCGCGTTCGCCTGGACAAGCTGAGCTTTGGCTTGCAAATAGCTGGCTCGAGCTTGAGTCAGCGCCACCTGATAGTCGCGTGGATCTAGTTTCAACAGTGGTTGTCCAGCCGTGACGTGCCAGTTG
>DASUWQ010000312.1:0-15360 GCA_036378375.1 Chthoniobacterales bacterium | reverse complement strand
ATACAGGCTTATTCGCGACCGTCAATCTCAGCGGACGTATTTTTGGCTCTCAGAAGAGCCAATCCATATTTACGGTAGGGCGAAGCTCCCGAATGTCGCTAGCCGTTAAAGGACAACGAACGGAGAGGCGTTGCATTCCGTGTTAGAGCTCGCACGGGTGTCGACGCCGACGAATCTTTTTAAGTATCGCGCTTGGATAGAGGCGACGCCCCTTGGATGGAACGAATATTCAACGCGTTGGGATCTAAGGGACCATAGAACCTGCCACACCTAAAGGGAGCCGCGGCCGGACACATCTTTTCAACCTATGAGCGATAGATCGCCTCCGAATCTGCCGGCGGCACATCTCTAATGCGGCTCCCCTCCGTCGGGGTGGTGGTCCACGCTATAGCCGCAACGCGGAGGTTATGCTAGTCCGGCAACTGCGGCGGCGGGAAGGCAGCGCTCCACAAGAACTACTCCAAAGTTTACTGTACTCCGCTTAGAAAGTTGGTGCACTTGAACCGGCAATGGAGCATAGAATGGCCTCCATGAAGCGTTCTCTAGGCCTGCTTTTCATGGTTTCAGCTGTTTTGGCATTGGCTATGCCGGCAGCTGCAGCCGCGCCGAATGTTTACCAGCTTCAGGAGGGTTTCGTGGATGCGCACGGGGTGATGATCTATTACGTCGAGATGGGCCATGGTTCACCGCTTCTGATTGTGCATGGCGGTCCCGGCGCCTCACACGAGTATTTTCTTCCGTGGCTGTTGCCGTTAGCTCGAACGAACCGTCTTGTCTTCATTGATGAGCGTGGATCCGGTCGTTCCGAACGCGTTGAAGATGTCCATCAATACACCGTCGAAAATATGGTGGAAGATGTCGAAGCGGTGCGAACCGCACTGGGGCTTGGTAAGATCAGTTTACTCGGACATAGCTATGGTGGGGTATTAGCCCAGGCTTACGCTCTCAAATATCAAAAGAATCTTAGCCATCTCGTCCTGGCATCGACTTTTCCGTCGACCAAAGAGATGAACGAGGTCCTGGCGCATGAGAAGTCGCAAATGCCGCCGGAAAAATTGGCTCGAATCCAAGAATTGGAAAAGGCAGGACTTTACGACAAAGGCGCCCTTTGGGAGCGTCGGCGTTATTCCGAAGAATACGAGAAGCTGGCTTGGGGAGACGGCTATTTCCCTTTCCTTTTTGGAGCGCATCCTGATTCGAACTACGATCCGACCACAGATAACGCCGGCATGAACTGGGAGCTCTATCGCGAGATGTGGGGCTCGGATGGTGAGTTCGTGATCGACGGCAACCTGAAATCGGTCGAGTACGTGGATCGCTTACCGACAATCAAAGTACCGACTCTGGTTATCTGCGGCGATCATGACGAATGCGATCCATCTCTTTCCAAGGAGATGCATGAAAAGATCGCCGGCTCGAAGCTGGTCATTTTGCCGAATTCGGGTCATCTGGCTTTTGAAGATCAACCCGGCTTGTGGATCGGGAACGTGCGCGATTTCATAAATGCGGGGTCGAAAGGCGCCGCGCTTAGCAACAGATAATTGAGGGGCAAGCACCCGATCGGAGGGGAGCCGCATTGGAGATCATGCGCCTTGCTCACCCCCTCGAGGACGACGAGGAATACGAGCGTGTCTGTTCAAACGACAGATGCGGTCTGCGATGCTAACGTTCGCCGTGACTACCACCGCAACGTCATCCGGTACTACCAGCAGACAGCTCGGGTTCTCACCTCAGCGGCTTGAACGGCTTCATCGACAAATTGAATCGTTCGTGCACGAGGGGAAACATGCGGGTATCAGCCTTCTCTTGCTCCGCAACGGCCAGGTAGCAGATTTTTTTGCAGCTGGATATCGGGACCGGCAGGCAAGTGCCCCGATGCAAGGTGATACGATTGTCCGGATTTATTCGCTAACCAAAATCGTCACCAGTGTGGCAGCTCTTACCCTGATCGAAGAAGGGAAACTGGGATTGTCACATCCGATCAAAGATTACCTGCCCGAGTTCAACGAGATGCAGATCTTTGGCGGGAACGCCCAACAACGCGAGCTGATTCCAGCGAAGGTTCCGATAAACGTCCATCATGTATTTACCCATATGTCCGGTGTCACCTATGGGGATAACGACGAACCAATTGACGAAATCTATCAGGCATCCGCGATGGAGAAGGCCGATTCGCTAGCTGGTCTTGTCCGGGAATTGGCGACACTACCCTTAAATAGAGAGCCTGGCACGGCATACCAATACGGTTTCTCCACCGACATCTTGGCGCGAGTTGTCGAGGTCGTTAGCGGGCAGCCGTTCGATCGCTTTCTCCAAGAACGCATCTTTGGTCCTCTCGGGATGACGGATACCGGTTTTCGGGTCGACGCTGCCAAACTCAACCGCCTAGCCAAGGTCTATAAACATGGCACAAACGGGGAACTCCAACCCGTACAACATTTCGAGTTTGAAGTGATCGAGGGACAAAAGAAGTTTCCCATGGGCGGGTCCGGCCTGTTTTCAACTATCGAAGATTATAGCCGTTTCGCCCAGATGTTGTGTAATGGAGGCGAATTAAACGGAGTCAGAGTTCTTAGTCGAAAGGCCTTTGAGCAAATGACGGTGGATCATCTTGCAGGCAAACCGGTGGCGAATCGGACGTACAGCGAAGGGTACGGTTTTGGACTGGGGGTCGCCGTTCGGATCAATGACGGTTTGGCAGGCACATTGGGAACACTTGGCGCATTTGGCTGGAGCGGCAAAGCGACAACCTATTGTGTCATCGACCCAGCAGAAGAACTAGTATTGCTTGTCTTCACCCAACACCTCCCGTACGACGAACACGGTTTGTTCGAACAGTTTACGAACCTCGTCTATCAAGCGCTGGAGTAAGAAAGTAAAATCTCCCGCAAAGACGCACAGGCGCAGACAACTTTGGTGAGGCGAGGCTCCCGTACAATTTTAACGTCTCTGCAGGCCGGAAGACGAAGATCTATCGGCGATTTGTAACGACTAAAAAAGGTGCGCTAAGAGGCCCGTTTCCCTTTCGCAAAAACGTTCGGCACCGCACAGAAGCCTCGCCCCACTAAGCTTGTCTTAGCCTTTGCGCCTTTGCGTGAGATTTTTATCTTTTCGATGTACGTTAAATTACGTATTCCCACGGGATTCGCGCGTAGCATAGGCTTGGTCAGGAGACTTCGCGCGTATGCTACATTGGCTTGGGTTGGTCACTATTGTCGCGGTTGTAATTCTTATCGCCTTAGGAGGCTATCTCCTCCTACGCACCGGATTTAGTCTAAATGGAAAGCCAATGCGATTTGATCCGGGGGGCGCAGAGCCACCCGGCAACAGCAAAGGCTGGTACATCGAAGGTGTTTCTGCGGCTGGCGTCCCGATTTCCTGTTCGTTTGTGGAGTTCGATGAACGGGGGGATTTTCTCGATTTTAGTCAGCACAAGGACTGCCAGGCGCGACTGAAGCATTTCGCCAAAGCAGGCAATTTGCTGCTAGTCATCTATTGCCACGGATGGAAGAACAATTCCCAATCGGATAACGTCCCGGCGTTTAACTGTTTTCTTAGCAAGCTCGCTACAGCGATGCAGTCAGATGGCCTCCGTGTGCATGGCATCTATCTTGGATGGCGCGGGAATGTTTATCGTCCTTATGTGGAAAAAACGGTAGCGGACAGCGCCTACCTGCAAACCGTGCAGGAATTCAGAGGAGCCATTATCGACGCTGTCTATCAGCGAGCGAAATCACCTCTTTGGTCCATTGCCGAGAATCTGAGTTATTGGAGCAGAAAAGGGACCGGTGAATTTAAGGCGTCGGGGCTGCCTATCGCCCGGTCGATTTTTACCTATGCGGGGGCTGCCAAGGACTATGGCGGCCAGCCCGGGAATCGGGTCTGTGTCATCGGCCATTCGTTTGGCGCGTTGTTGCTTGAACGGTCGCTTGGGCAAGCGATGACCGGAGCTATCACGATGGAGTGGTGGGACAAAGAGAGAGAGAACCCTGCTCACAGAGCGATCCCACCGAAACCAAAGGCGAAACTGCCGTTCGATTTCGTACTCTTGGTAAACTCCGCTGCTCCCGCCATCTACGCGAAAGAGTTACGCGACTTTCTGGAGGCGGACCGGGCAGCGCTGGAGACGGCTGGTGATCCGGATGCAGATGTTCCCGTGATAGTCTCGGTAACATCCGAAGCGGATTGGGCCACCGGTCTATTGCATCCGCTAGGCAACCTTCTGGCCCCGGTGTCACCGAGTCTCCAACGCCTTTATACGTCGGGTATATTTGGCGAGAAACAGTCGGACAAAACATTTCCTACGCATGCGGGAATCCAGCAATGGAAGTTTTACACCACTACACCTGGGCACAATCGATACCTGATCAATCATTGGCTTGTGAAGGCGGATGCACCCTTGCCGCCAGATGTCAGCTCCGATGCCGTATTTCGCGCCAATTTAGCTTCGACAGTCGACGATCCAAATTTGTTTTACACCTCAAAAACGCCGAAATATCCGGCAACCGCTTGGCGACTGGTTAACCGAGATCCCGGAACTCCGATGACTCTTGATGGTTTACCGTTAGCGATGCAGAGATCCAACTATTGGATCGTAACGTGCGGAAAGGAATTGATTCAGGACCATAACGATATCTGGTCTCAAACCGCGATGGAGATGTATGCCGGTCTCTATCGAGCTGTGCAAAGTCGCCGGCATGGTGTCACTCCAAAGAGCGAGACGGAGAACGGCGCAGCCGCCAAGACCGTGGCGATGGGCACGGATTTTGGGAAAAGCTAAACATCCGAACCGCAGATAAACGAATGCGAATGGATGCGAATATAACAGCTAAGGAGATCCGGCTCAGTTTGGACGGCCGATAGGAAAGGATCCGCAGATTACACAGATTACGCAGATTTCGGCTCGGAGAATCGAAACGGTCGGTGCAAAAATACATCTTTAGCGCAAGCAGCGGGCAGGTGCCTAACACGGCCTGGGTTGGGATCAGCCCGGTCGGCCGAACAAGCACGTCTACCGCAACACATGGTGTTTCGCGTTGTAGCGCAGCGCAAACGTAAAGCCGAATCTGCGTAATCTGTGTAATCTGCGGATATTCAAATTCTGCGGTTCAAACGAAGATGGGCCGCATCTCAAGGCGGGTCAGTTGTTCTTCCATGGCGGCATCTGACGGTTTCGCGGAGAACCGGTCGGCGGCTTCGAGCACTTTGGGGATAAGCTGCATATCACCGGCAGTTGCGAAATGGATGCCGGGACGTGCTAATACCCAGTGAACGGCTTTGTCGATATCGCTCTGTTCACTGAAAGGTTCGTACCAAGTTGAACGGGTCCGTTCCCGGCCCCACCACGGACTGCGGGCAATGGATTTGATCGTCAACATGGCGACGTTCCGTTCCTGACAAAGCGCGGCGACGCGCTCGAACGCATCCGCGTAATACGGATTCTGCATCATGATGTAGCTGTATGGGAGGAGGACGGAGTCGAAATCGAACCGTTCAAGGCTCCGTAGGTGGGTAGCGGCAATCTGGGCGCCATGTCCAGTGACACCGATGAATCGGACTAAGCCTTGATCGCGAGCTTCGATACAGGCTTCCAGCGCGCCCTTTGGACTTAGGGCGATGTCCCACTCGATCGGGTCAGCTAAACTGTGGAGCTGGATGAGATCGAATCGCTCCACTTCCAGGCGTTTCAGCGAGTCATGGATCTGGCGCTTAGCGTCGTCATAAGTTCGGAGACCTGTCTTGGTTGCGAGAAAAAACCGGCCCGGATGTTTGCGAAGCCAAGGGGCAACCCGTAGCTCCGCATCGCCATAACCAGCGGCGACGTCGATATGATTGATGCCGTAACGAAGCAAGACCTCTAAAACCTGGTCTGCCTCTTCCTGTGTCGCTTTGGACAGAGCGGCGCCACCGAATACCGCTCTGGTACTTTCATGTCCCGTGCGTCCGAACAATGCTTTTTCGATCATAGCGCTTCGCGAATAGCCAATAGCAAATAGCCGATAGCCAAAAAGAAAAGGGTGAAATTTGAGAAGTTCTGGGAAGAGGGAAGGTGAAAGGCAAAAAGTTGAGCTCTGCCTCGTGAGAAATGAGCGCCCCGCGCCGAATCGTGTTCGACCACACAGGCGGGAGGGGAGCCGCATTAAATGTATCCGGTCGCCAGATTAGGAACAGGTCTACCACGTATCTGAGCGAAAAGACTCGCGCGGCCGCGGCTCCCTGTTGGCGTGGCACGATTGGCGGTTCGTTCAAACCCAGCGTGTTGAATACATCGTGTCCCAGGGCGTCGCGTCTATTCCAGCACCATATCTACAACGATTCATCGGCGTCGACACACGTGGAAGCTAAAACTCGGAATGCGACGCCCTCCGCTGGGGTCCATTCCACATCTAGCCACTAATCGAGGACGAGGACGACGACCAGAACGAGAACGCTTGCGCTGCGCTCCGAACAAGATCCCTGAACTCCTCGTACTCTTTGGACTCCTCGAAGTCCTTTTCGTCTCCTGACATAGGGCTGTCAGGCCGCATAGCTAGCCTGGCGACGGCCTATTACTCATAAAACCATGAAAAGTTATCACGTTACTTATGGCGGCGGTATTGACAGCTTAGTTCAACGCGAACACGAAATACCAAAGCCCGGACCGGGCGAGGTATTGGTGAGAATCCGAGCAACTTCGTTGAATGCTCGGGACTTGATGATTCTGCGCGGGGATTACCCGCTTCCAGTTAAGCCAGACGTCGTCGCAGTTTCTGACGGGGCCGGTGAGGTAGCCGGTATCGGGGAAGGGGTCGCTCGAGTGAAGGTTGGAGACCGCGTGGCAGCTTCGCTGTTTCCGCTTTGGCTCGGCGGTCCATTTTCCTTTGACGTGGCGCCTCAGATCGGCGGTTCGCTGGATGGCATGCTCACGGAATTTGCCATCTTAAGTGAGCAAGGTTTAGTCTTGATCCCGGACCACCTTTCATTCGAAGAAGCCGCGACGCTGCCATGTGCCGGAGTAACAGCTTGGCATGCGCTGACCGGGGGCCGCCCACCGGTCCCTGGCGACACTGTACTCACTCTTGGATCGGGAGGCGTATCACTCTTTGCCCTTCAATTCGCTAAACTCTACGGCGCCCGAGTAATTGCTACGACGTCGAACGACGAAAAAGCGAAACAGTTAGCCGCTCTGGGAGCAGATGAGGTGGTAAATTATCGCGCAATTCCAGACTGGCATACCGCCGTACGGAAACTCACTGGTGGGCGTGGAGTTGATTATGTCATTGAAGTCGGCGGAGCAGGCACCTTGCAAAACTCGCTCAAGTCGGTCGCCGTCCAAGGTCAGATCAGCTGGGTAGGGGTATTGGCACAGGGTGAGCCTGCGATCAGCCTTGCCGCCTTACGAAGCGCTTTTGCCACTCTGCAATTCGTAGCGGTAGGGAGTCGATCCCAGTTCATCGCCATGAACCGAGCAATCGAGGTCAACCGATTAAAGCCCGTTATCGACCGGGTGTTCCCTTTTGCGGAAGCCGTAGAGGCGTTTCGATATTATCAAGCCGGGCAGTTCTTCGGGAAGATTGTGATCAAGCACGCGTGAGAAGGGGCCCGGAGGGTGATCGGGGGTGTCCGGAGGGGCGTCGCATTCCGTATGGCAGGTCTATCAGATGTCGGCGCAAACAGATCGTATTCGCTCTCTCAGTTTGAATAGATGCGACGCCCAGGAGCCAGGGCGTGTTCACGGCGTTGAGCCTGGCAAGACGGATATATCGTTTCCTATTTTGCAAGCGGTGGGTCGGGTCGGCGTCCGATTTTCCAATGTGTTGAACGCATCCTAGGCACAGGGCGTCGCGTCGTTCCGAATGGGATAACCGAAAGCGCGTTTCAGGCGTCGACACCCGCTAGCCCGGTACGCGCGGAATGCGACGCCCCTCCGCCTTTTCCACCACTATTCGCCGTTCGAGGACGAGGACGACGACGAGTACGAGAACGATCACGGAAGCTCCTTGAACTCCTGGAACTTCTTGGACTCCTGGAACTCCTACAACGATACAGTTCAAACTATTCACATTGACCGGAATCGAGGTGTAAACTAGCCTCTCGGCCATCGCTCGAAGCATTCTTCCTGGTCCGGGTGAGCGAAAAGGGCGCCAGTAACGGGGACCAGCTGCGCCACCCCCTGTTCATTTTCTTAAGAACCCACAAAAATTCATTTCATGAAGAGAAGCACCTGCATTCCGGCTTTGCTGGCGGCTGTCGCCAGTGTCGCCTTAATCGGGACAGTCCACGCCGATACCAAGACCATGCGTATCGCGTTTTCCAACAATTATGCTGGCAACTCTTGGCGGCAAGCCATGCTAAAAAGCTATGACATTGTCACCAAGAAAGCGGTCGCAGACGGTATCGTGGCGGCAGCAGATGTGTTTACAACGGCAGATAAAGAGGTTCCCACCCAGGCCGCTCAGATCCAGAACTTGATTCTGCAGGGCTATAACGCTATAGTCATAAACGCCTCATCCCCGGACGCGTTGAACGGCGCCATCAAACAAGCATCGGATGCCGGCATCGTAGTCGTCTCCTTCGACGGCATTGTCACTGAACCGAGCGCTTGGCGGGTCGTCGTCGATTTCAAGGATTACGGGAAAGAAGAAGTCGTTCACCTGGCCAAATGGGTAAAGGGAGGCAATCTGTTGGAGATCCGTGGCCTGGCCGGTACTTCCATCGATGACGCGATTCATTCGGGTATTGCGGAAGGTGTCAAAGAGCACCCCGAATTTAAAATCGTAAACAGCGTTGAAGGTGATTGGGATCAAACGACTGCTCAAAAAGCGATCGCCACCGTCCTATCGTCGCTTCCTGACATCGCGGGTGTGGTGGATCAGGGCGGCGACGGTTATGGGGCCGCTCAAGCCTTTGCTGCCGCCGGCCGCAAGGAACCGATCATCATAATGGGCAACCGGCAGGATGAATTGGAGTGGTGGAAAGAGCAGAAAGCCAAGAACGGATATACGACTTGGTCTGCATCTATCGCTCCCGGCGTTTCCACCCTCGCTTTTTGGGTCGCTCAGCAGATTCTCGATGGCCACAAAGACATTCCCCATGACTTGCTCGTGCCTTACTTAGCGTTCGATCAAGACAATTTCGAGGCGGCTCTAGCGACTATTCCGAAGGGAGGCGTCGCTAGCCATGAGTACACACTGGAAGAGGCCAAAGCAGCGATTGCGGCCAACATGAAGAAGTAATTCCTCGCCCCTGGTTAAAGGTGATTGCTGACAGATGATCGATAAAGGGTGGAAGGCCGGAGGGGCGTTGCATTCCGTTTTGTAGCTGGCAGGCGTGCCGGCGCTGACAACCGTTGTAGGTAGGGCGCTCGGATAGACGCGACGCCCCGGGGCAAGAGGATGTTCCACACGCTGAGATTGAAAAAAACGGCAACACCGACAGGGAGCCGCGGCCAGACACGTCTTTTCGACGATATGCGCGATATACCGTCTCTGAACCTAGCGGCGGCACATCTCTAATGCGGCTCCTCTCCGGGTATGGGCGATGGTCCACGCATGACTGAGGAAGAGCGCTAATTCCCTGTTCAAACGGTTGATTTTACGGGAGCCTCGCCCTACCAGTCTTGGCGTCTTTGCGGCTATGTATGAACCTTCCGTCAATATCGTCACTTTGAACGGCGTCGAAAAAAACTTCGGCGCCGTTCGAGCATTGGCCGGAGTTGATTTCGCGGTTGGGGTAGGGGAATGCGTCGGATTGGTTGGTCACAACGGAGCAGGCAAATCGACCTTGATGAATATCCTCGCCGGTACATTAGCCGCAGATAAGGGAGAGATCGTCGTCGGTCCTGAAGCACAACGGAATTATTCCGTCGTTCAGGCTCATAAGTTGGGCATCCGCTGCGTTTTTCAGGAACTTTCATTATGCCCGAATCTCACCGTTGCGGAAACCATCCACGTGTTACACCCATCGATAGCCGGGTTCGGCTGGCGAAGCCGAGCCGGCAGACTGATCCGTGATCGATTAGATCAGATTTTTCCAGGTCATGGGATCGCCACGGATACGATGGTCGGCGATCTGGCTATCGGGAAACGCCAAATGGTCGAAGTTGCGCGTGCTTTCACGATAACCGATGCACCACTTCGGCTGGTCATACTGGATGAGCCTACCTCGTCGCTGGATACACACCGCGCCACTCAACTACTGAGTTATGTCCGTCGCACAATCGCGAGTGGCGCCAGCTGTGTCCTCATTTCCCATCTGCTCGGAGAGATCCTTGAGTACTCCGACCGGATCGTCGTGATGCGAGATGGAAAGGTTGTGGCATCGGATCGGGCTACTGTGTTTGACCGTGACAAACTGGTTACCGCGATGGGTTCTACCGTCGTCCCGGTGGCTGCCCGGGAAGCGGAGAAGGCTCCTCGAGGGTCGACCCCGGTTCGGATCAGAGCACGTCCGGCGACTCAGACTGACGGGGCCGAGTTGATTGCGCACGAGGGAGAAATCGTCGGATTGGCGGGTCTCTCGGGTCACGGGCAGACCGATCTCTTATTGTCAGTTTTCAAAGGCTCGAGCCGCCGGGTGCCCGGGATCACCATCAGCGATCCAGTGGCGATGGTCGCGGGGGACCGGCAAAGCGATGGGATCTTCCCCCTATGGTCCATCGCTGAGAACATCGGAGTCCGATCGATTGCTGCTTTGCGCAGGGGGCCATTAATCTCTCCTAGTCTAGAGAACCGATTCGCCGAGTGGTGGCGGGATAAGATCAAGATTCGGACTTCTGACCTGCGCAACAACATATTATCGCTTTCGGGTGGAAACCAACAAAAGGCCCTGTTTGCACGGGCGCTCGGTTCTAATGCGAAGATTGTGCTGATGGACGACCCGATGCGGGGCGTTGACATCGGCACTAAGCTTGAGGTGTATCAGCTCATCCGGATCGAAGCTGCGGCCGGTCGTACCTTTTTGTGGTACACGACTGAAATGGAAGAGCTGCAAAACTGCGACCATGTTTATGTATTCCGGAACGGCCGGATCGTGGCCGACCTGCGGCGAGATGAGCTGAGCGAAGAACGCGTGATCCAATCCTCATTCGAGGAGGTAGAGCGTCCATGACGTCCGCCGGCGGCGACGGAGGGATCGCGTCCCCGTCCCGCGGTCGCGGGCTCGGTTCTTTGGCTGGCTTTGCCTCTTCACGGCGATTCCTGCGCGCCGCCTTACCCGGGATTTCCTTGGCACTCGTGATAGCGGGTATTGCTTGGCTCAATCCGCGAGCGATCAGCTATTTCGGCATCAATCTGATGCTGAACCTTTCTATCCCAGTCGCCTTAGCCACCATCGCTCAGATGTTCGTTATCACGGTTAACGATCTTGATCTTTCCATCGGCAATTTTGTGAGCTTCGTTGCTTGTGTTGGAGCAACTTGGTTGCGCGATAATCCGCCTCTGGGTATCGCTGTTCTGGCAGCTGCGGTTGGGATCTATGCGTTAATCGGAGCGGTCATCCATCTTCGCAACGTGCCGTCCATCGTGGTGACGCTCGGGATGCTGTTTGTCTGGCAAGGTGCGGCAATCCTCGTTCTGCCGAAACCCGGAGGCAAATCGCCGGTTTGGATGCACGATCTAATGAATTTGCGAACACCGTACATCCCATTTCCAATCGTGGCCGCGATCGTTATTGCCACGATTGTTCATTTCGGGCTGATGCAGACGTCTTATGGCGCGATCTTACGCGGGTCCGGCGGTAATCCTGTCGCCATCAGTCGGGCGGGATGGTCTCTACTAAAAACCAAAATCCTCATGTTCGCGTTAGCAGGTCTGTTTGGTGTCTTCTCTGGGCTCGCTTTGATTGGTTTGACCACTTCGGCGGATGCCAACATCGGCAAAGGGTACACGCTCCTTTCGATCGCGGGGGTGATTCTCGGAGGCGGCGAATTTGTCGGCGGCCGAGTCTCACCAATCGGCGCGGTGATTGGTGCGCTCACCCTCACTCTTGCCGGCACGCTCCTCAATTTCATGCGGATTTCACCGGATTGGCAGGTCGGAGCCGAAGGCGCCATTCTCATCATTGTGCTCGCGGCGCGCGCACTTATTAACGTGAGAAGTGAGAGGTGAAAGGCTAAAACCCGCGTGCGTTCGTTGGTGGACCAAAGAGACTGGCCGGAATCTGTTTCTCAAGGCGATTCCATGGCGCTTTTTTTAAATGTATCGGAGCCCGAGGTGTTCTACGTTTCACGATTTCCGTGACTTGTCGGAGGCGTTTTTCACCTATCACCTATCACCTTTCACATCTTCTTCCAACGTGACTTCTTCTAACTTACTGCGCTCGCTCCGTACCTCACCCTGGATCTGGTCCTATCTGGGTGCACTGCTGGTCTGGCTCGCCGCCATTGTTTTTACTCATGGTTATGGCGCCGGAGGAATGTTAACCGCTGGATTGGCGTTAGCGGTCTTTTCGGTGATCACCGGGGTCGCTCAGATGTTCGTGATCACTTTAGGACCTGGTAACATCGACTTGTCCTTGCCGGCTAATATCGGTCTAGCTAGTGCTGTGGCGATGAAAGTAATGGGCGGGGCAGACGCCATGACAGCCGCCGGCATTTTCGCGGCCTTGTTTTCCGGAATTGCGATCGGGTTCGGTAATTATCTCCTGATTTGGTTGCTTCGGATTCCGCCGATCATCGCCACGCTTTCAGGCAGTTTTATCATTCAATCGATCGGTATCAGCTACGGACGCGGCCTCCAAATCAAGCCGCCTCCGGGATTCGCGGATTTTACGACCGTCCAAATGTTAGGGATACCGGTGCTCACGATTGGTACCGTGATCTTCACCATTGGAGTCGGGATTGTTTTACATCGAACGATCTATGGCCGTTCCGTCCTGGCAATCGGGCAGAACCCACGAGCAGCTTGGTTGGCCGGCATGAAGGTGGAACGGATCCGCTGTCTGACTTATGTCCTAAGCGGAGCGTTGGGTGGAATCTGCGGAGCGTTGTTAGCCGGATATTTCCGTGGTTCTTCGCTCGAGATCGGCGATGAATATTTACTCGCCTCCATTGCGCTAGTGGTGATTGGGGGCACCTCGGTGGCTGGCGGCAAGGCAAACGTTGCGGGTCTATGGGGTGCGGGCCTTTTTCTTGTTCTATTGCTCACCATGCTCAACACCTTCGGCGTCAGCGCCGGGATCCGTTATGTCGTAACCGGCCTTGTGATTATCGGAGTCATCGTCGCCGCCGGAGGAGATAAGCAGGTGAGGTGAGCTCTGGGACCCGGTGAGAAGTGAAAAGTGATCGGTGAAAGGTGATTGGCGGAGGCGCCCTCGCTTGGTAGGGCGAGGCTCCCGAAAGACCTAACCGCTTTCAGCAGGGTGGCTGATGTTCGGGCTCCAAATGGTGCGAATAGACGTAATAACGTGCCGAGCCGTGGCCCGGCGCTGGAACACGGCTCGGCACGGGAAGGGCCTAATCGCATGGAATGTCGACGCAGCACTGACTACCCTAACAAGATCAGTTGGCCTCACTGCAGTCGATTCTTCGCGAACGCGATAGAACATTCGGGAGCCTCGCCCACCGGGTTAGGCAGACGGCGCAACCAATTACGAATCACCAATCACCGTGGTCCGGTTGGAACAATGCAGCGAGTTGTTCAGGTGCCACTGTGTTAATCCCGTCCTGATTCAGGATTTTGACGATCGGAAAGATCTTACCGAGGCGGTCAACACCGCCAGTGGCGCTGTCGGCTTCGGCGGCTGTATCCAGCGCGCGTAACGCTATCGTGATCGCACCTTTCTGATCCAGCTGTCGCAGTGGCGTGGGGCCCCACGCGTTTTCATAATAAAGGATGCTGCGCACTGCCGGCCCCCCTGATCCGCTGGCCGCGAAATCAGTCGCCTCAAAATGCGCTCCCATCGCATCATAGAAAAAGACCTTGGCCGGATCGGATGAGTTGATGTCGTAGGTAGCGAACAACGGCACCACCACGCCGACTCCTTGAAGGACCATGCCGAGATTGTCGCGCAGAAGCTTAGCGAGCGCGCGGACCTTGCCTTCCAGACTCATCTCCTGCAATTGGCTGCGCCGGTAAAACTGGAATGAATGTTGAAGCGTGCGAGCCGTTTCCCAGGCGGCTCCAAATGAGCCGGCGATCGCCATGACCGAATGCCGGTCGACCTCAAAGACTTTCTCGGTCCGATCGTACATCACGATGTTGCCCATAGTTGCTCGCCGGTCGCCGGCCACGAGAACACCATGGGCAAACTTGAACGCCAGGATCGTGGTCCCCTGGGTTTCCGGAACCGGAACTTGCACGGCTTGATGCTCGGGTTCGCGAACAATACCGCGGCGACGAAGCACGGTAACAAAATCGTTCGCATCCGCCGAGTTCAAGCCACCCCGGGTTATCTCTCTTTCATTCTGCTGAGCCATAGCTGACGAATAGATCAGAAAGAATACGCCTAGCCGAAAGTAACCGGAAAGCAAAAGGATTGAACACATTGGCATGGTGACCAATTCGAGACTCCGGAAGGAGCCGCACGTCTTGCGCAGACGCCAGGGTTCCCGAACCAAGCGTTCGGTATCGGCAAACAAATACTCGGTCTCCAATTCCACCTGGAAACTGACCATACTCAGATCGAACGCTGGCTGATCGGTCATGCTCACGAACTGGCCACGCACCGACTTGATCCGGGGCTTCTCCGGCACGAGGCGGCTAAGTTTGGTCCGCACCTGGCGCAAGTTGCACGCCAGATATTTAGCGCGTGGCTGGATCAGCGGTGATAGGAGTCTCAGTGTGTATCGGGAATTTCCGGTTCCACCAACTGTGCAAGCAGCGTCAATGATTCTTGCCAACCAAGATAGCAGGCCTCGGGCGGAATGGCAGCCGGCACGCCTTCCTGGGTGATATTTAATTCCGTACCGCACAGCACCTCTTTTAAGGCAATTGTCGTCTCCATCTCTCCGACGAGCCCGGTATCAAACTTGTCCGTGTGCCGAATCCGTTCGTTCGGTTTCAACTCGACGTAGGTGCCACCGAAAGAATGGCTCGTACCGGTGGTGAAATTGGTGAACGACATTTTGTAAGTACCACCGACTTTTGCCTCCAGGTGATGAACCTTGGCGGTAAACCCATGTGGGGGCATCCATTTTGCTAAGGCATCGCCATCCAGAAACGCGCGATAGATTTTCTCCGGCGAAGCTTTGAGTACTCGATGAAGTCGGATCGTGTTTGAGGTGTTGGTTGTCATGGTAAGTAGTGTTTGAGGTTCGCCGATACAACGAATAAGGGAATGGAGATAGGACAACAGGGTTGGAAAGTTTCGACGCCCTGGAGGGGAGCCGCTTTTAACCGTTGCCCGAAACCCGAGCTGATCACGCAAAAAGATGGTGTACAG
>DASUWQ010000311.1:0-2265 GCA_036378375.1 Chthoniobacterales bacterium | reverse complement strand
AGCTTGATCCGGCGTGACTCCTGAGTAAACGCGTCGCTTCGAATTTTTGCGCGATCGGCTTCGCGCGCGATGAATTCATCAATTAAGAGTGCGTTCTTTCCCAGATCTTCAGCGGACCGAATCAAGTGATCGGGAACCAGGTCTGGTATTTCGTCTCGGAACCCTAAGATCGCGGACGGTTCGATCCCAATCAGCGGCGTTTCGCCTGTGATTATGTCTTTTAGCAATTCGACGTTCCGAGTTGCCAGCCGTTGAGCGTCTCGGAGTAATCCTTTTGAGATCTGCGCGCGTCCACTATCAACGTGCTGGGGGATCACGACTTGGTATCCGAGCCGGTTCAGCAATTGAACCGTTTTAATCCCGAGCTCAGCGTCGTTGAAATTCGTGAATTCATCGCAAAACAGATACACGCGTCCGTTTGGGAAAGAACCGTCTTGCTGGGCTTTCGCCTGATACCAGCGGAGAACCGTAGTTTTACCAAGCAGAGGTAGCGATCGGTCCGGAGCGAACCCGGCTAACTGCTTCATGAACTTTGCTGTAACTGGGTTGCCTGCCAGAAAGTTATAGACGGCCGGCGTGGCAGAAGCAGCTTTCATCGCCGTCGAAAAGTTGGCGATCAACCGGGAACGCAGCGGTACACCTTGAGTATCGTAGACCTGTTGAAGCCAT
This sequence comes from Chthoniobacterales bacterium, assembly GCA_036378375.1. GTDB lineage: Bacteria > Verrucomicrobiota > Verrucomicrobiia > Chthoniobacterales > JAFAMB01 > JAFAVN01. The sequence goes on along the minus strand of DASUWQ010000311.1, from coordinate 1,596 downwards.
TCTGCTTTGAGCCGGGCCACATCGACATTGGACGGGCACTCCGCTTTACACCCTTTGCAGGAAAGGCACAGATCCATAGCGGCGGCTACTTCGTCGCTCTCGAACGGGTTGGCTTTGGTGGAACGAGTCAGAACTTCGCGCAGAATGTTCGCTCGGGCCCGGGTAGTATCTTGTTCGTTCCGGGTGGCCATGAAGCTCGGGCACATTGTGCCGCCCATCAGATGGGTTTTTCGGCAATCACCCGATCCGTTGCATTGCTCTGCTGCTCTCAGGATTCCGCTGGCAGCGGAGAAGTTGAGCACCGTCCGGAATTCCCGACTGGTCTGACCGGCCTCATACCGGAGTGCGGTATCCATCGGCGGTGTATCCGTGATCTTACCTGGATTAAAAATGTTTGCCGGATCCCAACACTGTTTAATCGACCGACATAGCGAGTAATTCTTTTTCCCGACCATGAATGGCAAGAACTCGCCCCTTAGCCGGCCATCTCCGTGCTCACCGCTCAACGACCCGTGATACCGTTTAACTAAGTGGGCGACCTCGGTTGCCAGAAGCCGGAACAAATGTCGATCGTTCGGATTCTTTAGATTAAGGATGGGCCGTAGATGCAATTCACCAGAAGCCGCATGCCCGTAGTGAACCGCAGATAAATGATGTTGCTCGAGAAGGTTATCGAAATCGCGGACAAAACCCGGTAGATCGGCAGGGTCAACCGCAGTGTCCTCAATGACTGCAACGGGTTTGCGGTCACCGGGTATATTGGACAAAAGACCGAGAGCCGCTTTACGGAGGTTCCAGACCCGGCTCTGATCGGCGCCCCAAACGACGGGGTAATGATAGCCGAGGCCGGCCGTACGCCATTCCGCTTCGAGCTGTGCGATGGTTTCGGTTACCTCCTCTTTACTGGAGCCCGCTAATTCCACGGCCAGAATCGCTCCGGGATCGCCCTGGACAAAGAAGCGGTTTTGCCGTTGTTCCAGATTCACCTTGGTGCATTCGAGGATTCGATCATCGATTAATTCGGAAGAACGCGGCTTAAATTTGAGAGCAGTCAGGTTTGCTCGCAGGGCTTCATCGATGCTAGCGCAATGAACACAGACTAATGCGGCTACCGGCGGCGGTAACGGCTGGCAGGCTAAGGTGATTTCGACCAAAAAAGCCAGCGTCCCTTCGGAGCCGGCCAACAGCCGGCAAAGATTGAATGGTGAACCGGCCTGGTTAAAAGGAGCGCAGCTTGCCAGCGAATCAAGGGCGTAACCAGTGTTACGGCGATGAATCGACGGTTTAGGGAATTCGCGGGCGATTTCGTCGCGATTCTCTTGGTTGCCGAGCAAGTCGACTAGTTGCCGGTAGACCGCGGCTTCCAGTGTGTCGCCGGCGCATTTTTTCTCTAGTTCCGCCGGCTTTAAAGAACCGAATTGGGCGATAGAACCGTCGCTCAACACGACTCGGGCCGAAATCAGATGGTCCCGGGTACTGCCGTAAATAACCGAGTTGGCGCCACAAGAATTGTTGCCAACCATCCCGCCGATCATTGCCCGGTTTTGTGTCGAAGTCTCTGGAGCGAAAAAGAGTTTATAGGGAGCCAGCGCGAGA
>DASUWQ010000310.1:0-4091 GCA_036378375.1 Chthoniobacterales bacterium | reverse complement strand
TCCAAGTCCTGATCGCTCTGGAATGCGGCTGGTGGGAGCGTCGAACTAACCTCCTCATGTCAGCCGGATTCATTTTCCTCTAGGAAATAGCTGGGAACTGATGCAATTCAGCGACACAGAGATCGACGGCGCCAAGGTAATCGATCCGATGCCCCACGAGGATTTTCGGGGCCGATTTATGCGAGCCTGGTGCGAAAAGGAGTTCTCAGACAACGGTATCAATTTTAACCCTGTCCAAACCAATATGGGATTTAGCATCCGGAAAGGGACGATCAGGGGAATGCATTTTCAGAAGGAACCGGCTCCAGAAGCAAAGCTGGTTCGATGCACGAGAGGGAGGATTTTTGATGTCGTCCTGGATCTGAGACCAGGGTCACCCACGTTTTGCAAGTGGTATGGAACGGAACTGAGTGCAAGAAATGGTAGAATGCTGTTCGTGCCGGAGTTCTGTGCGCATGGGTGTCAGTCTCTCGAAGACGAGACCGAAATTTACTATATGACTTCACAATTCTTCGCGCCTTCCGCAGCCACGGGGGTTCGATTTGACGATCCCACTTTCAATATTCAATGGCCCTTGGCTGAGGTTATCGTGTCCGATCAGGATCGAAAATGGCCGCTCTATGGAGAACAAATATAATGATCGATACTGCTCTTCGCGAACGTGAATCCGCCGGTCGCCCGGTTCGGGTCGGGATGGTGGGCGCCGGTGCCAAGGGGCGCGCAATAGCACTACAATTGGGAACACCGGCTCCGGGCATCAGGCTGGTGGCGATCGCGAATCGTACAATCGCGAACGCAGAACGCGCGTTTCGCGAATCCGGAGTTACCGACTGGAAGCGAGTTGATTCAGCCACTGCAGCGGAAATTACTATTTCAAAGGGGACCCCGATATTGACAGATGACCCCACTATCTTGACCTCATGCGAGGCCATAGATGTCCTGGTGGAGGTGACCGGGACAGTCGAACCGGCGGCCCGCGTAGTGCTGGAATCTTTCAATTACGGGAAAAGCGTCGTGCTGATGAATGCCGAGCTGGACTCTTTGATTGGGCCCATTTTGAATGCCAAAGCGAATCGCGCAGGTATCGTTTTTACGCATACAGATGGCGATGAACCGGGAGTCGCAATGACTCTGCTTCGCTATCTGAGGTCGTTGGGTCTTCGACCCGTCGCTGCAGGGAATATTAAGGGAATGGTTGATTACTACCGTAACCCAGACACTCAGCGGGCATTTGCTGAAAAGAACGGACAGGACGTTAGAAAAGTAACTTCTTTTGCCGACGCCACCAAGCTGTCCATGGAAACCGCGGTTCTCGCCAATGGAACCGGATTTCAGGTTGGCCGGCGTGGGATGTACGGGCATGCCTGCCCACACGTTCGGGATCTGGCAAACCTTTTGCCCGCTGAGCAGCTCCTTGCGGATGGGCTGGTTGATTACGCCGTCGGAGCGGCACCTCATACCGGGGCGTTTGTGATGGTGCACGAAGATTCGCCGCTGAAAAAGTCTCAGCTTGCGTATTACAAAATGGGAGACGGCCCGTTTTACGTTTTCTACACGCCTTTCCATTTGCCCCATATCCAGATCGCCTCAACGATCGCTCGTGCGGCTATTTATCGCGATGCGACCGTTGCTCCGCTCGGGGGACCTGTCTGCGAAGTAGTAACAGTGGCGAAAAGGGATCTGAAGGCCGGCGAACGTCTGGACGGAATAGGCGGGTTCAGTGCTTACGGATTGATCGATAACGCAGTTTCGGCGCGATCGATCGACGCCCTGCCGATCGCATTGTCCGAAGGCCGGGTCCTTAAGAGGGATGTGGCAAAGGACCAGGTTGTTGCGTTCAGGGACTTGGTCGAGGCTCCAAATGGATTGGCCGAAACACTTTGGCAAGAGCAGCTCATGCATTGGCCGGTCTACACGGAAAAATCGCAAGGTTTTCTGCGTCAACCTGAGGCGGTGCAAACGGCACCCTGAAGATGGCGTTGCTTATCAATCGGGATCCATTCATGCCTAATCGAGCGTTTTGGGAAGGGCGCCGTGTGTTGCTGACCGGGCACACTGGCTTCAAAGGGAGCTGGCTTTCGATATGGCTTCATGCGCTGGGAGCGAGCGTAACTGGGTTCGCTCTGGAACCTCCCACAGAGCCGAACCTTTTCACTCTAGCGCGAGTGAATGATTGTATCCACTCTATACCCGGAGACATTTGCGATTTCACGCGATTCAAACAGGTGATCAGCGAGTCTTCTCCGGAAGTCGTCATCCACATGGCCGCCCAGTCAGTTGTTCAACGCGGATACGATAACCCGATCGAAACGTATTCTTCGAACGTAATGGGAACCGTCCATTTGTTCGAGGCCGTTCGGCAATTGAAACATCGGTGTGTAATTGTGAACGTTACTACCGATAAATGTTATGAGAATCGAGAGTGGGTCTGGGGATATCGAGAAGATGAGCCAATGGGCGGCAGGGATCCCTACTCCAATTCGAAGGGCTGTGCTGAACTGGTGAGCAATGCGTTCCGCGAGTCTTATTTTGCGCCGCCATCCTTCGAAGATCACGGTGTTGCTTTAGCCACTGCTCGCGCCGGAAATGTGATCGGCGGAGGTGACTGGACCAGTAATCAACTCATCCCGGACTTGATTAGAGCATTCCTGGCGCAACAACCCTGTTTGATTCGTAATCCCTTGGCAACCCGGCCATGGCAATTCGTACTGGAGCCACTCTGCGGATACCTGTTGCTTGCCGAAAAACTTGCTGAAAACCCAGAAGGATTCTCCGGTGGCTGGAATTTTGGTCCGGTTGACTCGGATGCAAAGCCGGTTTCCTGGATAGCCGACCGTTTAGTCAAGTTATGGGGAGACAACGCATCGTGGTGTCGTGATTCCACGATCCACCCACATGAAGCTCGCTATCTGAAACTGGACGCTTCGAAGGCGCAGGCGTATTTGAACTGGCGTCCCCGGCTGCCACTGGCGGAGGCGCTTAAGTGGATCGTGGAGTGGTACCGGGTATTCCAGGCGGGCAAGGACGTTCGGGGCGTCCTACAGGAACAACTCGAACGATATCGAGTGCTTTCGTGCAATTGAGATTGCTGTGTATATTCCGAAACGAGAGCGGGGGCCCGAATTCCCCAAAGTATCTCGGCTGCCGATTCGATATCTCTACTCTCAACAGAAAATCAGGAGAAAAATCGTATGCCTAACATCGTTATTCTTGGAACCGGCATGGCAGGATGCGGCGCCGCATATCGCCTTCACGGCGAGGGGATTATACCGACAATGTTCGACGAGAACAGCTATCATGGAGGTAAGACCGCGTCTTTCCGCTATGAAAGCGGATTCCTTTTCGACGTCGGTCCGCACATATCCTACACAAAGGACCCCCGTATCCAGGAACTTTTCGCGGAAAGCGTTGAACAGCAGTATGAGACATTACAAGTCTATTTGAACAATTATTGGCGCGGTTACTGGCCGCAACATCCTGTTCAGCTACATCTTCATGGTCTGCCGGAGGATGTTATTATTAAAGTGATCTCCGATTTTGCCAAGGAATGTCATCAGCCTGAGAGGCCGGTGGCGAACTATGAAGATTGGTTGCTGACGAGTTTTGGGAACAGCTTCGCCGAGCTTTTCCCGATGCAATACACGCGAAAGTACCACACCACGGACGCTAAGAATTTGACCACTGATTGGCTTGGGCCCCGCGTCTATCGGCCCAGCCTGGAAGAAGTTCTCCGTGGTGCCATTTCGCCTTCCGCTCCTCAGATACATTATATCACGCATTTCCGTTATCCCACGCAGGGAGGGTTCGTCTCTTACCTTAAGAAGTTCGTACCACTCGGAAGACTGAACCTTAACCATAAAGTGACTTCGATTGATCCCAGGGCGCAATTGGTCACTTTTGCAAACGGCAATGTCGTAGGATACGACGGTGTGGTTTCTTCGATTCCGCTTCCCGACTTGATTCCAATGATCGAAGGGGTACCCGCTGACGTTGTCGAAGCGTCCCGCCGGCTCGCCTGCTCGACGTGCGTTTTGGTAAACGTTGGAATCAATCGGGAAGACATTTCCAAGGCCCACTGCACCTATTTCTAC
>DASUWQ010000309.1:0-12960 GCA_036378375.1 Chthoniobacterales bacterium | reverse complement strand
CTTGGCCTACTGTTTCCTTTCCTCCAGGCTGAACGCGCTGATGCATGAAATGGAAAGAGCAGGGATCGAGATCGTCAACATCCTAACCGATACGGAGACACCCGCGTCCATCATTGAGTTCGATCCGTCGTCTCAAGCGGCCAGTGAAAAGAGATGAAGTTGGAAAGAGCGGTCCGGCTCAATCCTTATCTTCTGTTTATTGTCCCTCTCGTAGAAGTCGTTTGTTTACTGCTCTTACTGTTCGTCGTTAGCTCGACCTTTTTGGTTCATCCCGGGATCAGCGTAAACCTGCCATTTTCAAAGTTTACTCTAGGGACCGTAGGAAACTCCGCGATCGTCACCGTAACCGCGGGCCCGTTTCCCCGAATTTATTATCGGGATCAAGCCGTAACCTTGGATGAGTTACGGGCAGCATTCGAAAAAGACCCTGTAACCGATAAGTCGATCATCATAAGAGCCGACCGGGACGCACCCCAAGGCTCGGTCGTTCAAGTTATGAATCTCTGTCTTGACCGGGGCTATTCGGTGATTCTGGCAACTTCACCAAAATCACCGTGAAGCCGACGGCTCGCACTCTTCAAAACTCCATTTTCGATTGGGACCGCGGCCGATGGAGTGGCCGTCTGCTGTGGCTAATCGTTTTTTCGTTATGCCTGCACTTCGCCGGGCTCTACGTTTTCCATGTTGTTTACCCGTCAACCACTTCCCTCCCCCCGCCGGCCGCTCAAGTCTCTGTACTGAATCCGCAGAACCCTCAGGACCGCCGTTTGCTTGATTGGGTGGACCTGAACGATCCGTCCTCCATCAGCGCCCCCAGAGTGGACGAAAGTCTGGTAGCAAAATTGGTTCCGAGCTATCGCCCAACGTTCAGCGACGAAACCCCCGAGATTCGTAAAAGCCAAGCCAGTGGTTCGGCCCAAGAAGCTGCGACTCCTTCCCTTTTTACTCCCGAAAATCTTTTCCCGAGGCAAGTCCGCCCTACTCCAGTTGAACAAAAGACCAGCTTCGTGAGTCATCTTGAGTTCGGACCGGCCTTAGAGAGCCGGCGGCCAGCCACAATAGAGACACTGCCCGCCAGCCAGCGTCTGAACGAACCGACCACTTTCTTCGCAGGAATCAGTAAAGAAGGCGAAGTAACCTATCTCTTTTTATGGCGAAGTTCGGGTAATGATCAGTTGGACCACCTTGCCGAAGAGTCCCTTAAGCGCCTTAAGTTTCAGCCCGCCAATATGGAGACCTGGGGTACTATCTCATTCCATTGGGGAACGGTGGTGCGGGGTGAGAAGTGATTAGTGATTAGTGATTTGTGATTAGTGATTGGTGATTGGTGATTGGTAGGCGAAGCTCGCTACCTCCTACCAGATTGCAAATTGCCGAAAACAAATCGCTGCCGCCCAACGGTTGGTCGGGAGAAGTCCCTTGCGATTTGCCGCTCGCTGACAAGCTGCAGGCGGAGTGACGGCGAGCCCCCACCAATCACCAAATCACTAATCACCTTTCAGCACCCTCGTTCCCTCACCTTGACGCACCCCCCCTTCCGCGGGACGGTGATAGGATAAGCCGATCGCTCTGTCCATGATTCGTATCGAACTTCCGTCCCTGATCTTTATCTATCTTTATCTTTCTGTGATCGTGATCGGCGGCCTGTGGTTCATTGACGGCTGGAAGAGCCGAAAACGTAAAAAACAAGCCTTGCGTTACGCGGTTCGCTGCACGATTTGTGCCTCTATTTTCGAAGACAAGACCAACGTGCCGCTACCTCGTTGCCCACGATGCGGCAGTTTGAATGAGAGAAGAAACTTTGGAGGACTTTGATCAAATGTCGATGTTCATCGGCCGAAATCGAAAGGCCCGCGTAACCTACGGTTTCGATGAAATTGCGCTGGTGCCGGGACAAGTAACGATCAACCCGAACGAGGTGGATATCACCTTCGAAATGCCTAGGCAGATCGGGAATCCCTTGAAGCTGGGTATTCCGATTCTGGCTAGCGCGATGGATGGCGTGGTTGACGTCCGCTTCGCCATCGAGATGGGAAAATTGGGTGGCTTAGCCGTTCTCAACCTTGAAGGGGTACAGACTCGTTACAAGAACCCCGAGGAAGTCCTCCTTAAAGTACTGGAAGCCGAGAAAGATCACGTTACAGCATTGCTCCAAAAGATTTACCAGGAGCCGGTCCAAGAAGACCTGATTGCCGCGCGGATAAAACAGATAAAGGATGCCGGAGTCCTGGCAGCAGTTAGCTCCATCCCTCAAAAAGCGGAGCGGTACGGGCAGATCGCCCAAGAAGCGGGCGCCGATGTTTTTGTCGTCCAGAGCACGGTTTCGACCGTGCGCCATATCTCCACGGAGTATCGGTCGTTAGATCTGGCCAAACTTTGCAGAGATCTCCGTTGTCCGGTAATCGTAGGAAATACCGTTGGCTTTGAGGTCACCCTTGAAATTATGGAATGCGGAGTGGCAGGAGTCCTGGTCGGTGTAGGGCCGGGCGCAGCTTGCACTTCGCGGGGCGTTTTAGGCCTCGGCGTTCCCCAAGTAACAGCGACCGTGGATTGCGCGGCCGCTCGAGATTATCACCTGAAGAGGACTGGCCGGTACGTGCCCATCATTACCGACGGCGGCATGAGTAAAGGAGGCGATGTTTGTAAAGCCCTGGCTTGCGGTTCTGACGCGGTGATGATCGGAAGCGCGTTCGCCAAGGCCATCGAGGCCCCCGGAAAAGGTTATCATTGGGGCATGGCGACACCTCACGCTAATTTACCCCGAGGCACACGCATTCGGGTGGGAACAACCGGTCCTTTACGGCAAATTTTATTCGGACCTGCCGAGGTTGACGATGGGAGCCAGAATCTAGTGGGTGCCATTACAACTTGCATGGGTAACGTCGGAGCTGCAAACCTCAGAGAGTTTCAAGAAACCGAGGTCATTATCGCGCCGTCCATACGCACAGAGGGAAAATTGTTTCAGCAGGCGCAAATGGTCGGGATGGGATCTCGAAATTCCTAAGAATTCAGTTGCCTAATTCCGCAGAGCAAAATACCCCGTTACTCCAGTAAGCGATGAGCGATCGACGTGTTGTAGTCACCGGTTTGGGCGTTATCTCACCAATCGGTAACGATATCAAAACCTTTTGGGAGAACCTCGTAGCCGGGAAAAGCGGGATCAGTAAGATCTCGTCATTCGACGCTTCGATTTTTGACTGTCAGATAGCCGGCGAGATCAAGGACTTCGACGCCGCTACGTATCTGGCTAATCCCAAAGATGTTAGGAGAACCGATCGTTTCTCCCAATTTGCTCTCGCCTGCTCCAAGCAGGCGCTAGAAGACAGCGGTCTCGATCTGGACCGCATCGACCGTACGCGCGTCGGTGTCCTGGTCGGTAGCGGGATCGGCGGACTGACCACGCTGGAAAATCAACATGTGGTCTTCTTAAAGAAGGGGCCTTCCAGGGTGTCTCCTTTCATGGTGCCGATGATGATCGTCAACATGGCAAGCGGCATGATCGCCATGGAATACGGTTTCGAAGGGCCGAATTACTCCATTGTGACTGCTTGCGCGACCTCTGCAAATTCCATTGGGGAAGCCTGGAGAATGATTCGCGACGATGAGGCGGAGATTTTCTTAGCCGGAGGGACCGAGGCGGTTATCAATAACCTTGGCGTCGGTGGGTTCTGCGCGATGCGAGCGATGAGCACGAGGAACGATGAACCGGAACGAGCATCGCGTCCGTTCGATCGAGAGCGAGACGGGTTCGTCATGGGTGAAGGCGGCGGAGTCTTGATTCTCGAGGAATACGAACATGCTCGGGCCCGAGGGGCACACATCTACTGCGAGTTGGCCGGTTATGGGCTTACCTGCGATGCGTATCACATGACGGCGCCTAAGCCCGATGGAACGCCCGTAGCCAGGGGCATGCAAATCGCCGTTAATCGAGCCAAGCTCAATCCGTCGGATATTGATTACATCAATGCTCATGCCACATCGACTCCAGTCGGCGATGCCTGCGAGACCAATGCCATTAAACGGTTCGCCGGTGATTATGCTAAGAACGGCCTCTTAGTCAGCTCGACCAAATCGATGATTGGCCATCTGCTCGGGGGCGCCGGAGCAGTCGAGAGCGCGGTTTGCATCCTGGCCATGAAACATGGTGTGGTGCCTCCCACCGTCAATCTCGATAACCCTGACCCGGAGTGCGACCTGGACTACGTCCCTAACGTCGCGCGCGAGAAGAAGGTCAAAGTTGCTCTTAACAACTCTTTTGGCTTCGGAGGCCATAACGCATCGCTCTGTTTCAAAGCGATGTAGTGTCCGTTTAAGGTTCGGCCTTTGGGGTTCGGCGTTTGGCGCTTCAAAAAACTTGCGACCGCTCGCTCCGAGACCATGACGGATCCCAAGAATTGCGGTCATCTCGAGCGCATTGCCAACGGCGAACGACAAACGACAAGCGCTGAACGCCAAACGGGTAGGTACGCCTTCCTTCTACTGTTCACCGCGTTCTTTTGGTCCCTGGGAGGAGTCCTCATCAAGTCCATCGATTGGAACCCGGTCGCCATCGCAGGGTCGAGGAGCTTGATTGCGGTCTTCTTGATCGCCATCCTGCGACCATCGGTCCTCCGGAAGTTTTCCTGGACAGCAGTTTTTGGAGGAATGGCGTACACGATAACAGTCGTGCTGTTCGTGGTTGCAACAAAGCTGACGACCGCTGCGAATGCCATTTTCCTGCAGTATACCGCTCCTATCTATATCGCTCTGTTGAGCCCATGGCTCCTTCGGGAACGCGTTAACCGGTTGGACTGGATCCTTATCGGTGTCGCTTTTGGCGGAATCGCCCTGTTTTTCTGTGACGGACTCTCGTTGGCGGGGATTTGGGGAGTCATTGCCGCACTTGCCAGCGGCGTTTCCTACGCTTGGCTTACTATGCTGATGCGCCGCGAAAAATCGGCATCGCCCGAAGCAACGGTCTTCCTCGGCAATCTGATGACGGTGTTAGTGGCGGCTCCGGCTATGTGGCCCCCGGTAAGCCTGGGACATAATTGGCCCTGGTTGCTCGCCTTGGGCGTCCTTCAACTCACGCTTCCTTATTTGCTTTACGCACGGGCCATCCGGCACGTGCGCGCACTGGATGCGTCCATAGTTAGCATGATCGAGCCAATCCTTAATCCGATTTGGGTTATGTTCGCCGTGGGTGAGCGCCCTGCCCAATGGTCAATCATCGGGGGATGCGTCGTCCTAGGAACGTCCTTGTTACGAAGTATCCTCGTCTCTCGCGAATCCGCGTCGGCGTTGATCTCACCGGCTCCGGAAGCCGTGTCGGAGGAGTAGGCGGACTCAGGGAGAGCTCGTGCGCGCGGAGTCGGTGCTGGGTCTTTCGGCGTTAGGGGGAGAAGACGAACCCATGGGACCAATACGACTTATAGGTCGCCGGAGCTATCTTATAACTCCTATTGGTCCATACGTCCTATTCCGCTTCTTCGCGGCGTGCTGCCAGTCCCTACCGCAGCTTCGCAGTATAGGTGGTTGCACTGCCAGAGAGACACACCGCCCCGTGCTGATTACGCACGGTGGTCGCCAGGGTGCAAATCGGTTTGTCATCCCGAACGGCGGTAACTTCAACTCTACCGGTGATCACGTCTCCGACGTAAACCGCTTTAACGAACTTCCATTCCACCCCTAGGAAAACCGTCCCCGGACCGGGAAGATCTTCGGCCACGATCGCGTTCAGAATCCCTGAGGTAATTCCTCCCTGGACGATCAATCCTCCAAAAACTGATCCCGCTGCAACTTCGCGATCATAGTGTAACGGGTTCCGGTCGCCCGTGATCTCCGTAAACAGAGCGATGTCACGCTCCGTGACTGCTCGGGTACGCTCCGCCGAATCTCCGAGTCTCGGTTTTCCCCGAATCGTTCCTACCCAGCCATCGCTATTCATTCTATGAGCGCTGCTAACACCCGTTCTTTCCAAACCAGGAACGCACTATCCTGACGGGAACGAGGCCGAGGTAGATCAATCCGAAATTGCTGGTGGATCTGTCCCGGCCGTCCGTTGATCACTACGATGGTGTCCGATAACGCAACCGCTTCTTCGATATCGTGCGTGACGAAAAACATGGTCAACGAATGCCTGACAAAAAGTTCCATTAAATGGTCTTGCAACCGGATTCGGGTGAGAGCATCCAGGGCACTGAATGGCTCGTCAAGCAGGAGAAGAGATGGTTTCCGCACTAAGGCTCTGGCGATGGCCACCCGTTGCGCCATCCCTCCAGATAGTTGGCGCGGATAATAACGAGAAAAGGAAGCCAATCCCACCTGCGCCAAGATCTCGTCTGCGAGCTCGGCACTGTGGCGATGTCCCTCCGGCCCGAATCCGAATTCCACATTCTGGCGCACGTTCAGCCACGGCATGAGTCGGGGCTCTTGAAACACAATGCCCAGATTCGGCCGGGCGCTATTCCCGCGATCGCTGTCCCAGCGTATCTCTCCTGAGGTCGGGCGCTCGAGTCCGCCTAAGATCCGCAATAGCGTGCTTTTGCCGGAGCCGGTCGTACCGACCATTACCGTGACTTGTTGCGGCTCGATAGACAGCTCGATATCAGCAATCACCGAACTGTTGCCGTAAACTTTTGTTATCCGATCAACCGTGACCATTGAACTCGCTAAGGCTCCTTCAAAATGACAGATGACAGATGACAAATGACAGATGCCCGAGATCGACAACACGTGACGAAAGAATTTCCCGATCTGTCATCTGTCATTTGTCATTCCGAACGAGTCTCAGGCGAGTTCGGGTCGTAGCCGTCCTGCCAGTGCAGCGCTCGCTCGGAGACCCAGGCAATGAATCCGTCAGTTGCTTTTCCACAAAGCGCGAAGAGCAAAATACTTGTGATCAGAGTGGCGGGACGACCGGTGGTTTGTCCATCGATCAGCAGAAAACCGAGACCGTGCGTCGCTCCCATGAATTCTGCCGCCACCACAAACATCCAAGCCAGACCCAAGCTCTGACGGAGACCGACGAAGATCGCTGGTAAACTTGCCGGCAGAAAGATCTTTCTAGCTAAATTCCATCCTTGGAAACCGTTGACCAGCGCAACCTCGACCAGTTTCCGGTCAACGCTGCGTATACTGCTCGCTAGCGCCAAATAGAGCGGGAAAAAGGCCCCGAGAGCAATCAAAAGGATTTTCGAAATCTCAAAGATCCCGAACCAAAGAATAAATAGTGGGACCCAAGCGTAAGAAGGCACGCTTCGAATCGCGTGGATGGTCGGGTTGAAGAGCCGATACGCGATAGGGCTAATGCCCGTGACCGCACCAAGAATAATCGCAACGGAGCTACCAAGGCCAAAGCCACTGAAGACTCGACCGAAGGTAGCCCAAAGATGGAGCCAGATCTGCCCGCTCCATAGCAAACGATTCATTTCAGACAAGATCTCGCTTGGAGAAGAAGTTATGGTCCGATCCACCCAGCCAAGGCGGGACGCCAGTTCCCAACTGATCAATGCCACTGACGGCACCACCACCCCAAGCGCACTCCAACGCTGGCGCCGTCTCACCCGGCCTCGAACCGCATCCCGCTCGACCCTCGATTCTGTAGCGTTGACCGGCTCAGCAGTGGACAGCAGTGAAGGCGTCGCCATGCTTAATCCCTCATTCGGCGGTCGCGATCCGATCCGCAAACGCGGAATCGAGCAGTTCAGTCACGATTTCCTCCACGTTCGTATTCGGATCGATGATTCCATTCGTTTTCAGTGCGTTCGCCGACTCCACGATAACTTGGCGCTGGGCTGACCCAAGTCGGAAGTCTTTAAGATTGGTTCGCTCCCACACTTTCTCTGCAACTGCCGGGCTCAACTGAGCCTCCGACTGAAGGATGTTGCGTGCCTCGTCCAAATGTCCTAAGCACCAGAGACGAGCTTTCTCGTAAGCCCGAAGAACACATTCCGTAATATCCGGATGCTCAGCAGCGAAAGCTTCCCGCACGTTCAAGAGGCCGAAACTGTTCCAATCCGGCCGGCGGAAAAACAACTTAAATCCTTTTTCAATCTCGAGCTGCGCCATGTATGGATCTAGCCCCGCCCACGCATCAACTTGACCGCGTTCTAGCGCGACTTTGCCGTCCGGATGCTGTAGCGGAACGACTTGAATGTCGCTCTCGCTGAGACCAGCGGAGGCCAGCGATCGCAAAAGGAAGATGTGCGGATCGGTTCCTCGAGCCACCGCAACTCGCTTGCCTCGGAGATCTTCGATCCGCGTTATGCCGGACTTTGGACCCGTGACCAAAGCAGTCCATTCAGGCGCAGAGTAGACGTAAATTGCTTTGATCGGATTGCCATTGGCCCGTCCGATGAATGCTGCCGCTCCCGCCGTCGAACCGAAATCGATACTCTTTCCCCTCAAAAACTCTAGCGCTTTGTTGCTACCGAGGCTCTGGACCCATTCTACCTTGATGCCGCTCGACGCCAAATCATCCTGTAGCCAATGCTTGTTCTTTAGAACCAGGCTAATCGGATTGTAGTAAGCCCAATCAACTCGAACCGTGTCAACCGAACCCGCGTAAGCAGTATGATCCAGCCACAACGAGCAAAATAAACAGCCGACAACAGAAATCGCACCTGACGTCCAACAGCTTAACCGCTGTCGGACCTGCAAGGTCCGGCCGGTCAGGGATCGAGACTTAACGGACAGGTCAGCCGTTTGCCGCTTGAGCTCAATCAAAAGAATACTGTATTGATAGGGTTTAACCCAGTTCACCAGTAAGTGTGATCCGCCCGAACGCAAGGCGTTTTGCCAGTGGGACGAAAATCTGCTTCGGACTCTCCGGTCCTTGCAAGCAAAGCCTCGAAGGCGCAGGGTTCGATAGACAGATCAGCTTATGATGAACTACCGTTTACTCGGTCGGAGCGGGCTGCGAGTCTCTGAGCTCTGCTTAGGAACCATGACTTTCGGGGAAGATTGGGGTTGGGGATCCCCCAAGGATGAAGCCACGAAAATTTACGACGCGTTTCGCGAAGCTGGCGGCAATTTTATCGATACCGCTAACGTCTATACCCAAGGGTCGAGCGAGACGTTTCTTGGGGAGTTCGTTTCCGGCCACCGGGATAGCGTGGCGATAGCCACGAAATATACCAACGCGCTAACCACCAACGACCCGAACGCCGGGGGAAACCAGCGTAAGAATATGATGCAGGCTGTCGAAGGCAGTCTGCGCCGCCTTAAGACCGATTATATCGATCTCTATTGGCTTCACATCTGGGATCAAATCACGCCAGTCGAAGAGGTTATGCGCGCCTTCGATGACTTGGTTCGCCAAGGTAAAGTTCTTTATGTTGGCGTCTCGGATGCCCCGGCCTGGTGGATCAGCAAAGCAAATACCATTGCTGAGTTCCGGGGTTGGTCGCCCTTCGTCGGCTTGCAGATCGAGTACTCGCTGATCGAGCGCACGGTCGAACGCGAGTTGATTCCGGCAGCCAAAGCTCTTGGACTCACCGTTACGGCTTGGTCTCCATTGGCGGGCGGCGTTCTAACCGGCAAATATGCCGCGGGCGAGGCGGGCGATTCGCGTTATTCCACCGAGATGATGAAACAATGGTTACCAGAACAGACCCGGAGCGCCCGGATCGTTGATGCTCTCCTAAACATCAGCAAACAGACCGGGCGTAGCCAAGCCCAAATCGCGTTGGCTTGGTTGCGGCACCGCGCTGTTCCGGTCATTCCTATTATCGGTGCTCGCAAGCTAACTCAACTGGAGGACAACATCGCGAGTTTGACGCTTTCTCTTACCCCGGACCAACTCGCGTCATTAGACGAGGCCAGCAAAATCGAGCTTGGATTCCCACACCATTTCTATGCCCAAGAAATGGTGCGTAACTTCGTGTACGGCGGCGTTTGGGAGCGGATCATTATGTGAGTGTTGCCACTGATAGTGAGTGGCTCGTAAAAGTAATCAGTAACCGGTAAAACAGTGACCTGTGATCGCTGCATCCGGAAGATTCCGTCTCTTCTGGATTGATTACAGTCACACTGATTACTGATTACGTGGGCAGCTCTTCTCCCTGCCTCCACTAATCACCAATCACTTCTCACTAATCACTCAGCCCCTTCTCCGGCCGCGATATAATCCCTTTCGACATGAACAATCTCGATCAGATTATTGAACGGATCCCGGGTAAAGAAACGAGGACGAAATGGTAACGCTCTTGCTTCGATGATCTGGTAACTACCGGCTTTGAGTTGGGCGCGATAATCATCCAAGTCATTGACCTCGATGCAGAAATGGGGAGACCAATCTCCTGGGACTGATCGTGCGTCCGGAACACAATGAAGTTCGACGCCTTCTTCTCCGGTATAAAACCAGATCCAACCCAGGGGTTTGACAACTTTGGGAACCGCCTTTTCCCGAAATCCCATTACCTCGACGTAAAACTTCCGCAAAAGCTTTTCCTCGCCTGGAGGAAAAATAATGGTCACATGCTGGAACTTTGGAGTCGCCGCCGTAGTCGTACTCATGCCGCCAACATCCGGTGCGCTCCGGCAGTCTGCAAGCGTCCAGGAAGGCCTTTAGTTTTCAGTAGTATTATGAAGCCGGTAGGAGTCCTGCTTTACCATGCGTTCCAAATCGACAGAGTCGCCTGGCGACGGTTCGCCATTTTGCACGGCGTCAAGGTGGTGAGCTTCTGCCATCAAAGCCATTGCCGCTAAGATCGGTTGTGGAATACCACCTAACTTAACAATAAACAACGGATTCAAGTCTTGCATACCACAACCAAATAATACTCGGCATTTTGGCTGTCAGCGTATTTCCGATTTAGATTTGATTAAAATTCGTTTATCAATAAATCCAGTCCGCCCGACCGGCGACGCTTTGAAAAAGGAATCAGCACGTATGTATCCAACTCGATTGATTGAATATGAGGATGCGTCAGACGAAGTCCGCCAAGTCTATGACGACATCATAGCGACTCGCAAGGTCGACAAAGTAAACAATTTCTGGAAAGCGCTAGCAAACCATCCGGTAACCCTTCAGCGGACTTGGGATAGCCTAAAAGAAGTAATGTCACCGGGTGAGCTGGATCCGTTGACTAAAGAACTTATTTATATTGCCGTAAGTATTACCAATAACTGTGAGTACTGCATCCATTCCCATACCAAGGCGGCCACTAAAAAAGGCCTTTCTGAACGAGGATTTGGGGAATTGTTAGCAGTGATAGCGATGGCTAATGAGACCAATCGTTTGGCCAATGGTTATCAAGTTCCAGTCGATTGAGCGACCCTATACTAGGCTTGATTGAAGATATTGTGTTTTGCTCACAAATCGATTACTGTAAGAGGGGTTAGTTAGGGTAATAACAATGGAAAGCTTTTTCGTCGAGACTAGACGGGGAAGAACATATGTTCAGACCCAAGGCACAGGCGTTCCGCTTGTGTTTATCCACGGTGCTCTTCTGAACTCCGGTCTGTGGACCCAACAAGTCGAGACCTTCTCCGACTTATTTCAGTGTGTCGCTTACGACCTGCGCGGACATGGCCGCAGCGGTGCTTCCGATTTGAAACGCTATACGATTGGTACTTTCGCCGAAGATCTTGCGGAAATGCTTGAAGCGTTGGAACTGCGCCGGCCGATTTTGTGCGGTCTTTCCATGGGCGGGATGGTCGCCCAAAGCTTTGCTGCCAAATATCCGGAGCGGCTGCGAGCGTTAGTGCTTTGCGATACCGGGGTATCGACCTACCACTATTTAACCGACAAACTTTTGAACCAAGCCATCGGCTTGGTGACACCGACAGCAACCCTATTCGGTGTTCCAGAGTTCCGCCGGTTTACCCATCTGGTCAATCAGTGCTTCGGAGATCATAGTTGGGTGGCTCAGACTGAAAAAAGCGTTGATTTCGTAGGCGAAGCGGTCGGCATGGTCAGTCCACCAGAAGTCGTCAAGATCGTGACCGCTCTTCGAAAGTTTGATAGCTCTCCCCTCTATCGACCTAAGATCCCGGCGTTGATTCTCAATGGAGAAAGCGATTCTCCTTTTATTCTTCGCCACGCCAAAATCTTGCAGCAAGCTTACCCGGGTGCCGATTATCGAATTATTCCAAAGGCCGGCCATCTCGCTAATTTAGACAATCCTGAGACTTTCGACTTGATGTTGCTCGAGTTCTTGTCGGAGCTAGCGTCAAAGCGCGCACGAGAGTTTGCCGTGATCACCTGGCTTGTTAGTACGTTAGCTAAAGGTCGGAGTCTGATTAAATCGTTCACGTCCAGAAAGGAAACGACGATCGTAGAATGCGTGGAGCGACCCTAGCCGAGACCGTCCGGTCGCGGGTCACTTACCTTTGGGCTCGATCCCGCCCGGCTCCGCGGTCAGGGCCGCTTCTTCTTTTTGTGCCTGAACTGTCAGCCGATCCCAACCCCCGGCATCCTCCGGTTGGTTTGTCTGGTGCTGTGTTTTGTCCCCTTGTTTAGCCTCGGTCTGCTTTGCGGCAGTTTTATGGTCCGCCGACTTATCGTCTTTATTTGCTTGGTGCTCTGACTGATTTGTATCAACGCTATGCCCCGTTTTTAGCGTTTTTGCGTCATGATTGTAATTGTCTGCGGAACCAGACGTTTCCAGGCTGCGTCGGTGGCTCTGGCCAACTGTGGACGAATACCATGACCGGTTCGCGGGGAGAGTGGAATGAAGTTGATAGGCTGGCCTGACATAGATCACTTGGCCTCCAGGACTCCTGAATACTATGACGCGCTTAACAGCTACAGGACCTGCGTAATTTCGGGCATTAGGAACTTGATCGTCGTCAGCGCTTGCGATCACGCATAGACAAAGGCCGACTCCAGCTCCCGCGATAAGAGATCGCACAATTTTCATTAGATCTTCTCCGACGATTTCAACCGGCTTCCAGACCTTAGCGGAAACCATCCCAATATCTTTCGTATAGACGCACTCTATTGGATCCATCCGGATCCGCTTTGCTTTACCCAAG
>DASUWQ010000308.1:0-7398 GCA_036378375.1 Chthoniobacterales bacterium | reverse complement strand
CGAGCTACCGACGACGAAACAATGGCGGGCGGACAGATTCTCCGCTATTCGGGGTCAGGGGTTTCTTAGCGATGCTGTCAATGTCCTTACCGGCGAGATCCAGTTGCGTTCCGTGAGACCGTCGCAAGCCGCCGATGTGCTGCATGGATTCGGCTATATCTCGCGTTTCTTCCCTGCCGGCAAAGCGCTGACGGCTGCGATCGAACAGCAGTTGTGGGACCGGCTTTACCCGAGCGCAGCCGGGAAAGAAGTAATCGTGTTTGAAGATCAGTATATCTCGACCGGCGGCCAGTTCTCCGAGCTCCTGTTGGGACATGATCGAATGATCGCAGATATTCGGCCTCTAGTTTTCAAGAAGCTGGGTATTCCGTCCGCTCTTTGCTGCCATCCTTACGATGTGGCCGCCGCGCTAGTGTTGGAAGAAGCCGGGGTCATATTAGAGTCCCCAGACGGCAGTTCGATGGATGGTCCTCTGGATACCACTTCGCCGATCTCATGGGTAGCGTACGCTAATCCTGAATTAGCCGCTCATATCCGGCCTGTTCTGCGCGCCGTCCTGAAGGAGATGCTCGGCTGATAATTTTCGTACTCGTCCTCGAATCGTGGCGGCGGGGCTTCGATGACGGATGGGACTCATAGGACACATGGGACCTATGAGACGGAAACATATAAGTCCTATAAGTCGTATAGGTCCCATTCAGTGCCACGCCCTTGCGCGCCCGAATTCCATCGCCGAGAACGAGGTCAATCGCCGCCCACCCTAACAAATCATTTGGTTACCCGGAATTTCTTGCCAGATTTCTTTGCCTCATCGAACAACCCATCCCCCCTTTTATGGAGAAGCTTGGATCTGGTTTTATTACCACTACAGACGACGTCGACCGGCTTGAATTTGATTGGGGAAAGATTCATTTCCTCAGTGAACCCCGGGTAACGAATGCGGAACGTTTCAGTTTCGGGATCGTTGAGCTGGCCCAAGGACAAGGGCACGCACGTCACAATCATCCCGGCTCGGAAGAGATCATCTATGTCGTTTCCGGACAAGGCGAGCAAATGGTGGACGATCAACCCCCGGTCAAGGTTGGCCCCGGAGCGAGCATCTATATCCCGGCCGATATTTATCACTCAACCCTGAACACCGGGAATGAACCGATGAAGCTCATCGTCGTTTACTCGCCTGCCGGGCCGGAACGGTTGCTGCGGGAAATTCCCGGCTGCAAGGTGACCGCGGCGGGGTAATGACAGATGACGAATGACAGATGACACATTGCCCCGTGGGTCGAGCTCAAGGCAATCGAGCGACCGTTATCGGCAGAAGGCCATCTGGTCGACTGGCTGATTCTACCAATCACCCATCACTAATCACCAATCACTGAGGATTTGTTCCCCCCATGCCCACAACGATCTGTATAATCGGCGCCTTTGATACTAAGGGTGAAGACCATGCCTTCTTGCGTCAGGAACTGCTTAAGCTCGGTCACCAGGTTCTGACCATCAACGTCGGTGTGCTGGGTACAACCACTTTGTTCCCGGTTGATTTCGAAGCCAGCGCAGTGCTGAACTCTGTTGGTGTCGATTTGGATCAACTACGTGCTCAAGGGGATAAAGGGGCGGCGATGAAAGCGCTCGATCAAGGTGCACCGCAGCTGGTCCACGAGTTACACGAGCAGGGAAAATTTGACGGCATCATCGGTATGGGCGGATCCGCTGGTTCAGCGATTATCTCATCTGCGATGCGTTCATTACCGATCGGCTTACCCAAGGTATTGGTCTCAACCGTAGCCTCCGGTGACGTCTCCTTTTACGTCCGTGGTAAAGATATCACGATTATCCCGTCGATCGTTGACGTGACTGGACTGAACCGCATCTCGCGATTGATTTATGCGCGCGCTGCCGGCGCCATCTCCGGCATGGTCCAAAATGCGCCACCACCGATCGGCGCCGATCGTCCGATTATCACCGCCTCGATGTTCGGCAACACGACCGATTGTGTAAACACTTGTGTGAAGGCATTGAGCGACCAAGGCTTTGAGGTCCTGGTTTTCCACGCGACCGGAGCCGGAGGTCGAGCCATGGAGACGCTGGTCGCAGACGGTTTGGTGGAAGGCGTGTTAGATATCACCACCACAGAATGGGCGGATGAACTTTGTCAGGGCGTTTTCAGCGCGGGACCGGAAAGACTCGATGCGCCCGGTCAACGGGGGATACCTCACCTGATCGTACCTGGCTGTGTCGACATGGCCAACTTCGGTGCGCCCTCAACTGTCCCAGAGAAGTTTCGTCAAGCGAAACGGCTTCTCTATGAATGGAACCCGTCGGTAACGCTGATGCGGACCAACGTGGACGAGAATCGGCAAATGGGAGAAATCTTCGCCAAGAAAGCGAATGCCGCCACCGGCCCGGTTGCTTTCCTGATTCCGCTACGCGGTGTCTCAATGCTAGACGGTGATGGCCAGCCTTTTTGTGACCGGGAAGCGGATCGCGCGATGTTCGACGCAATCAAGGCCAAGGTTAAACCCGGTATCCCCCTTGTTGAGGTCGACCTGAATATCAATGACCCGGCCTTCTCGGCTAAAGCAGTCGAGATGATGCTCGAGCTCATGAGCCAACGGAAAAATTAACAACTGAATTTCACCACAGAGGCACAGAGGCACAGAGGACACAGAGATATGATTGAAATCGTTATCACGGGAGCAAAAATTCCGAACTTTGTGTTCTCTGTGTCTCGGTGGTGAATTTTGTATTATGGCGTTTACCAGAGAACAAGTTCTTAAACGGCTACGAGCCGTCATGGCGGAAGGTCGGCCGATTATCGGGGGCGGAGCCGGGACAGGCATCTCGGCTAAATTCGAGGCCGCTGGGGGTGTTGACTTGGTCATTATCTACAACAGCGGCCGCTATCGCATGGCCGGTCGCGGTTCGTTGTCCGGTTTGCTGCCGTATGGTGACGCGAACGCCATTGTGATGGAAATGGCAAGTGAAGTTCTCACCATCGTCAGAGATACCCCGGTATTGGCCGGGGTTTGTGGAACCGATCCATTTCGCCAGATGTCGCTTTTCTTACAAGAAGTGGCCGGCGCTGGTTTTTCCGGGGTACAGAATTTTCCGACGGTCGGTTTAATCGATGGATTGTTCCGCCAGAATCTTGAAGAAACCGGCATGGGCTTCGGTCTCGAGATCGACATGATCCGGTTGGCTCACGAGATGAATCTGTTGACCACGCCTTATTGTTTTAACGCGGACGAAGCCAAGGCCATGGCGGAAGCAGGAGCCGACATCATCGTGGCGCATTTAGGACTCACCACTAAAGGATCGATCGGCGCGACAACGGCGGTGACCCTAGAGAATGCTCCGGCCAAGGTTCAGGAAATCGCCGATGCAGCCAAAGCGGTAAATCCGGATGTCATTGTTCTCTGTCATGGCGGACCTATCTCTGAGCCGAGTGACGCCGAATACGTCTTACATCGGACCAAAGGCGTCCATGGCTTTTACGGTGCCTCGAGCATGGAGCGGCTTCCAGTCGAGAAAGCCATCACCGAAACCATGAAAGCGTATAAGGCGATTCGGTTGCGATAGGGCGGCCGCGAAGCGGCCCCAGATCATAGCCCAGGCCTTTAGGCCTGGGTCGGGTTGGTAGTCAATCCGCCCTGAAAGGGCGACCGAAAGCGGAATGGGTGCCCTAAGGAATTTGGGCTGATCGAATGCATTGGGTAATTGCGATTGGGGAATTGGCGGTGCACGACCACCTCACACGCACGCCAATATTCGGCCGCCTCTTTTAGGGGTTCGCCTGGCGACCTACCCAGGCCTAAAGACCTGGACTATTTTATATAGCCGCTTCGCGGCAAATTCTACTTCGTCGAGACATCCGCGCCGGTTGGGTCACACCAATCGGCGCGAAAAGGCTAGTCTTGAACTCCTGCAACTCCTTGAACTTCTCGAACTCCTTCTAATTCACTTCGCTGCTGTCGCGTAGGAAGGGTTTTCCCTGAATACTGCATTATTGATGTCGTAGATGAAGGCGTTCGCTTCTCGCTTCGACATATAATCGTTCAAAATCCAGGGGATCAGCTTCGATTTATCTAAATTGTCTTTTTCGAATGGCAGAAAGTTAACGAATACCGCTCGTTTATACGGCTTCTTATCGAAGTACGCGGTGATCTGCTGAAAACAAATGTCTGCCTCGAGTGTCGGACATTGATTTACGTCCATCGTGGTCTGGCCCTTTGCTACCCAATCCCAGGATTTCTCTTTGCCGTTGCTAGCCCCGAGCCAATACTTGCTTGGATCAAGGCCAGCTTCCTCCATCGCTTCGAGGGCGCCGGTCATCATCTCGTCATTCTGGACATAAGCGCCATCAAAGCCATCGGGTCCCAGCGACGTAATAGCGTCCTGCATCACCTTTTTAGCAGGGTCAGCAAACCAATTGCCTGAGCCCCAAAATACAACTTGCAAATCTTTGCCTCCGGCACCTTTGACCCCAACGCTGTCCAACAAATTGCCAATATCTTTGCCGGCTTTCTTATACGCCTGGAGAAAACCTTGCGACTGGCCGGCGGCGGTCCCTTGACCGAGTTTACCTTCGATCATAATCAACTTTTTAACGTTGTGTTTCATGGCCGATTGCCCGGCGAGTTCTCCGTCGTAGACCCAGTCAAATCCGGCAAACCCCGCCAGCCCTGGCTCGTTTGGTGGATTGTGAGTGAGGTGAAACTCCGGGATCCCGGCATCGTGACACCGTTTCAGTGTCTCTGAGGTAGTTTGGGGCGAGTTCTGAACAACCACGATCGCGTCCACTCCCTGGGTAATGAAATTCTCGACCGCAGAAATCTGCTCGGGGGCTGTTCCTTGACCAACTACGTCCTGTACTTGCCAACCAGCTTTTGTGGCCAGCGCTTTGAACACCTGGAAACCCGCTTTGTAATAGTCATCGGAGGCATCCATGTAATAACCAATGACCTTTGGTTTACCCCCAGCCGCTAGGATCTTACCGGCAGGTAAGAACACTGCGCTCAGAACGGTGAGGCCGGTTAACACTAGTGCCAGACGATTCGTCTGCCATCTGATCTTCGTTTGATCCATTGAACTTCGTTTCATTCTTGTTTTGCTATTTTGTCGACTCCACGCTTTCTCCTTTCGCTGCCCGTTGTTCTGCGCGCCAACGCAGCTCCTTCCTCCTTGACAGGAACCCAGAAATTCTAGTCGAGACATCTCCTGCCGATACCGCGATGATCACTACGAGCCCTTTGGCAACGAACTGCACTTCGGACGGTAAACGCAGCATGTTCATGGCGTTGCCAATTGATCCTAAAAAGAAAACACCGATCAATGTACCCACAATGTTGCCCTTACCACCTTTGAGCGCGGTCCCGCCGATGACCACCATGGCGATACTGTCGATCTCCAAGCCTTGACCAAGGGTGATAATGCCGGTGTTCACGCGCGCCAGAAGCATGACCGCGCCGATACCCACCAGGAAACCCATGATGACGTAAACCGAGAGTTTCATATTCTGAACATTGATCCCGGCAAGGTAGGCCGCTTGGGGGCTAGTGCCGACCGCATAGATCCGCCGCCCGTATTTCGTGTAGTTCAGAAGCAAACCTGCGAGCAACGCGATCAAAAAGAAGATGAGGACGTAGGGCGGGATGATCAGGCTGAGATGGTTGAACGGATCTCGGGCTCCCTGAATCAAGTTCACCTTCAAAAAGTCCAGCTCTCGGTTCATGATCACTTCCCGCGAATTGCAGAGTAAGAGCGCCATTCCCTGGAATGTGATCATCCCGCCCAGCGTAATGATGAAAGGCTCTACCTTGGTCCGCGAAATGATGTAGCCCATGATGGTCTCCAGAACGACCGCGGTCATGATTCCGGCCAGGATGGAAGGCACAACTCCGATATGCCATTTTGATATCCCGGTTGCCGTCACGATAGAGACGAGGGAAGCGAGCATCCCGACTGAGAGGTCAATGCCTCCAGAGATCATCACAATCGTCATACCGATCGCGACGATTCCTGGTACCCCAACTTGCTGTAAGATGTTCAGCAGATTTACCGGGCTGATAAACGTCGGGAACCGGTTTGTCCCCTCCGTTATCAATTGTAACAGGATGATGATGATGACGAACCCGATAAAGATCGACAAGACCCTCAAATTCTCGTGTCGCTGGAAGAGAGATTTGGGTTTCGCAGGCTCGCTCATATTTCCTTGTGTCCAATCGAGTAGGTCAGAATGTTCTCTTCCGAAATCTGCTCGGTAGTGAGTTCCGCCATCTTCTCCCCGTTCTTCATCACGATAACGCGATCACTCATCGAGATTACCTCAGGCATATCGGATGAAACCATGATGATGGCTTTGCCTTGCTTGAGCAGGTCGACCATCACCTTGTAGATTTCCTGCTTCGAGCCGACGTCGATACCTAAGGTCGGTTCGTCAAAAATGAAAATCTCGCCGTTGGTGTTAAACCATTTCGCTAACACCACCTTTTGCTGATTGCCGCCGGATAATTCAACTACCCGGGTCTGTGAATTGGGTGACTTAATTGCGAGTTGCTTAACAAACTTGTTTCCGGTCTCAGCATCGTCCCGGCGATGAACCACGAATTTCCGCGTGTTAACCAGGTTCGCGATAGTGACGTTTTGGGCAATCGTTTGGGGAAGGAAGAGCCCGGTATTCTGCCGGTCTTCCGTGATGAAACACATCTTATTTCGGATGGCTTTCTCCGGGTTCGAGTGTTTGACGACTTTTCCATGGATCAGGATTTCGCCGGAGTCGAGTGGCGCGCTGCCGAACAGGACGTTCATTAACTCGGAGCGACCTGAACCCGCCATGCCGGCGATGCCCAGAATCTCGCCTCTCCGCAGAGTGAAGGAGATGTCGCGAGCGCCGTTGCCGGTGACCGCTCTGGCTTCGAATACGACCTCGCCGATAGACACTTTTTCGCGCTGATAGAACGTGGAAGGATCCCGTCCAACCATGTCTCTGATCAGTGTCGTTTTGGTCAGGCCGGCGATCTCATGCTGGCTGACTTTGCGGCCATCTCGTAATACCGTGACCCGGTCTCCAATCTTAAATACCTCTTCCAGGTGATGAGAGATGTAGATGATTCCGAGGCCGCTATGCTTAACGGTCTCGATAATATCGAGCAGATTCTCGATCTCGACGGAAGAAAGCGAAGCTGTTGGCTCGTCGAGAATAATGGCTCTCCGCTTGAAAATAAGTCCTTTCGCGATCTCAACGATTTTCTGCCCGCTGCTGTTTAGGTCGTCCATCTTGGCATCCGGACTGAGTCCGCTCTTGAGGTATTTCAAAACTCCCAAGGTCTGCCGTCTCATCTCTGTTTTTTGCAGGAACCCTCTTTTTACGATCTCCGCGCCCGCGAAGATATTTTCCATAAC
>DASUWQ010000307.1:0-4311 GCA_036378375.1 Chthoniobacterales bacterium | reverse complement strand
ACGGCATACGCCCCTCAAACGTACGTGTCTGCCATTTCACCACCCGAGCTGGTTCAAGGGAGAGAAATGTTTAACACGACCTATCACAGTCGCAAGGATGATTTGCGAAACCGGTAGGGATGAGCTCCCGCTCGGCCTTGGGGGAGCGACGCTCCCGAACGACCCTGCGATCGAACCAACGCAGGAGCTCGTCCCAGCGAGACCCTTTTACGGCACTAGCGCCGTCTTAATTCCTTGGCGGGACCAAGCCAGGTCAAGCGCTTTCCCCCAATCTTTTAGAGGGATTTCTTTGGTCACGATTTCTTTTACCTGGATTCGCCCGTTCTCCAGGTAGTTTAGAGCCCGCTGAAATGAATCGATCTGCGCGAAAGAACCTTTGATCGTAATTTCACGACGAAATACGTCGAACGGGTCGAACCTCACCGACGCCTTCTCCGGATACACGCCGTAAACCAGAATCGTGCCGCGCCGCCGAACAAAATTCAGGGCTTCCTCACAAACAGGAGGTGCTCCTGTCGCCTCGATGACGTAATCAAATCCCTTCGGAGCGAGTTCCTTGAGCCGCCGTCGGTGTACCTCGGGGTCTTTACGATCCATCGGTACGACATGATCCGCGGCCAAGCGACCGACTAAGTCAAGCTTTGGCCCCGCCGGCGCAACTGCAGTGAGCGTTGCCGCACCGTTCATTTTCATCAATTGAGCCAACACCTGTCCGGTCGGACCGGCGCCGAAGATCAGCACGTCGCTCCCCGGCTGCATGTCCAGCACTTCCATGCCGTGCAAAGCACATGACGTTGGTTCAACCATAACTGCCTCGCGTGGAGAAAGTTGCGAAATAGGAAATACTCGATGTGCTTTTATTTTCATGTACTCGGCGAACCCCCCATTTCGCGTGACCCCGTACGCTTCCAGATTGTCGCACAAGAGCCTGTCTCCTCTTTCGCAGTAGAAGCAATGGCCGCAGGCCATATTGCTATTCGCTACCACGGCCTGTCCGGCGGCTAACCCCGTCACAGCCGATCCGGCAGCCGCAACCGTTCCCGTGAACTCATGACCCGGAATCAGGGGGAAACTAGGCGCGAACTCGCCTTCGTGAATGTGCAAATCGGTACCACAAAGACCGCAGGCCTGAATCTTCATCAGGATCTCGTCCGCCTCGAGTTCCGGGTCTGGGACGTCGCGATATTCAAATTGCCTGGGTGCATCGTATACGAGAGCCTTCATGTCGGTAATCAGTATTCTGTAGTATTGTAACCACTACGGGGATCCGCGCATTTGTCATTTACGCGGGGGAAGCATATTCTCCCGCGCTTCGGTTAACGCCTGTTGTGCGGTTGCTTGCCCGTTGGTGGCTATCTGAAGCGCGGAACCCATCGCACCCCAGAATCGTCCCATCTGAGGAATGTTTGGCATTACTACGCCATCATCCGCGCACACTTTCATCTCCCGAAGCAGTTCGTCGCTTTTTGACATCGTTTCGTAGAGCGATTTTAGCGCGGGAATGCCAAGCGGCTTTAGCCGGTTCGCCGCAGCCAGTCCCTCGTCCGTGATCGCGTAGTTCTCTAAGAACTCCCGGGCGATATCCAGATTAGGTGAGCTCCTGTTAATATAAGCAACGGATACGCCAATAAACGCCTTTCCTGGTTTTCCGCCGACTCCCGGTACGGGCGTTACGCCGAAGTCTATGCCGCTTTTCATCAAGTCCGGCCAGTCCCACGGTCCGGAAAGCATCATCGCTAGCTTACCTTCTGCCATCATCTGTTTTGGCATCCCAGCGACAGATGCGGTCTTGGGCAGAACACCCGCGTCTACTAACCCAACCAGTTGATTGAGTGCATCAATAGCTCCGGGGGTGGCGATCCCGATATCCTTGGTGTCGTAACCTTCCTCTGTCTTAGCGAAGACATAGGCCCCCGCGCTGCCGAAAATGCCCCATGAGTAATAAGGACTGGCGTAGTCCCAGAGGATGGTCATGACATCCGGATGCTCGGCTTTGAGTTGCTTGTTGATCTCGATCAAGTCCGAAAGCTGGGCGGGAGGAGTCTGCACCAGTTTTTTGTTGTAGATCAGTCCGACGACTTCAAAGCACAGAGGGTAGCCCCAATATTCCCTCCGATGTTGGACCGCTTCCCAAGCCTGGCTGTTGAACCGCGACCGGTACGCTGCATCGACCGGCACCGGTGCGATTAATCCTCCATCGGCCCACTCGCCGAGTTTATCGTGCGCGAAGATGACAATGTCCGGCCCTTTGTTGGACTGGGCAGCCAGAGGGAAATTATTCGGGATATTTTCAGTCGCATCGACATTGACTTTGATTCCGTAATCGTGCTCAAATTTTTGACCGGCTTTCTGCATCGCAGGCAGTCGATCTGCGTCCATCCAAATGGAAAGCTCTCCATCGACCCAAGCGAACCCTGGGCGGGCCCAGGCGAGGGCGAGAACGGCACAAAGAATGAAGCGCATGACGGATCTGGGCCAGAACTGCGGCCACCTCAAATTTAAACAGTAATCAGGGATCAGTAAATCAGTAATCAGTGACCGAAAAATCCGAACTGATCACTGACTCACTGCTTACTGATGACTTTCGACTGGATCCGTCGATTTCAAGGGTTGCGGCCATTGCCGTCGGAACCCGTTTCGCGTGTCCAAATGTTCTCTTCTGCAACGGTTGGGTCCATATCGGGGACGGTCAGCCCGCCAGTAGCCTCTAACCAGTCGGCCACATCGGTGACCATATGATCCAAGTTTTTATCGGTTACATCGACGACCATCTTCGGGAGAAGCGATCGATCGAATAGTTCTTGAACGACTTCTTGTTCCCGCAAGAAAATCTCTAGATCTTCGTATTGTGAAGGGTTGCTCGAGATGGCGAGCCGGCGTTGCCTGGCTTTTTCAAACGAGTCAGGTCGCCGCCAACAAAAGACTAAACGGAATCCAAGCGGCACTAGTCTCTTCTCTAACCAGGCGAAATCATAATGACGCTTTGCATAAATTGATTGCCACGCCTGAGTCGAGATATGAAACCGATCGACAATCCACGAATAGTAACGGTAAAGCTCAAAGAGCTTTGCCCAGGTGCGGTAAGCATCCAAGGCCAACTCTTCGTAGGCAGGCGTGAAGTTTATTAGGCTGGCGCCGTACGGGCTTCGAGTAAACCCGTTCCACTCCGCCGATATGATCGGCGAGTGGTACCGATATTTTCTGACTCCGACAATCCGCGGGTGCTCATTGAGAGCAAACGCTAGATCGGTCTTTCCCGTCAGGCGGGTGCCTTCCAGGATAATCTTTGGTGAACGTTTAATTACCATGGGGGGAGCTTCCGGAGAGTCGGCCGACTGCTCGGAATTCAGCAAAGGCATAAGTTAGCTCCATATAAGTCAAGGTTCTTTTTCGAATACAAGCACGACTGCTCCGAGGAGTCCGCTAATGATAGGTGTAATCAGGATGGGAGTTGCAGGATCTAATATAGCAATTTATCGAGATTAAGAACTGGCTTACGCTGCCAAAGAGTAGATGACGAAGACCTCCACGTTTCTTTCGTTCCAAAACCCACTGTTCAAGAGGCTTTGGATAATGAGCCTCATATCGGGCTGCTGCGTTTCCGCACACGACACGGCCAGTACTTGGCTCATGAGCCGGCTGACTCATTCGAGTTTTCTAATTTCGCTCATCTCGACCGTGGCGTCGCTCCCCTTTTTCCTTTTTACTCTGCCCGCGGGTGCGTTGGCCGATATGACCGACCGGCGCAAGCTCCTCTGGGTGATGAATATTTGGCTCGGTTGTGCTGCCGGCGGCTTAGCCCTGTTGGCGGGGTTAAACTTGCTTCACCCATACCTGATTCTCTTATCTGTTTTTCTGATCGGCGTTGGCTTTAGTTTTTATGCGCCGGCTTGGTCGGCCATTGTTCCCGAAATAGTCTCAAAGGAACAATTAGCCTCTGCCATCACTCTGGGTGGGCTTCAACTTAACATCTCCGGTATCATTGGCCCTGCGATTGGCGGTCTCGTGCTCGGGATGTTCGGCGCTCAATACGTTTTCGCAGCAAACGCGATCTGCTTTTTCCTTCTTCTACTAAGCCTCACTGGCTGGGGGCGCGTCTATGTGACGCCCAAAATGCCACTGGAGAATTTCTTCGATTCGTTAGCCAGCGCGGTCCGCTATATTCGGTATGCACAGGGGATTCAGGTTGTGTTAGTGCGTGACGTTATCTTCTCCGTGTTTATCGCGGTTATCCCTGCGCTATTACCCGTGGTAGGTTTGAAACAACTTGGTCTCGATTCATCTAAATTGGGTCTCTTGTTCACTTCCATG
>DASUWQ010000306.1:0-2879 GCA_036378375.1 Chthoniobacterales bacterium | reverse complement strand
CAGGATCCGGCATATTACCTCGGTACCCGACTACGACAGCAGTTGGTTAACTCGGGAGGGCAACAGTTCGTCGCGAGAACGCGGAGCGTCGCTGATCCGTTCGACGTTCTGTATCACGCTAATCCGTGCTGCTGATGTCCCTTGAGCTAGTCATCGGGCCTAGGTCACGGCGCTACGAAAGACCAGGGCGGCGAAAGTAATCAGGCCAGGAGCTAGAATGTAGGAGCTAGGAGAGACGGAAACGCGATAGGCCTGCCCTGAGCAAGCATTGAGCGCGTCGAAGGGTTGAAAGCGGAAAAGCCGGCCCGACTTGTGCTACCCCGACCGAAATCTGCGTAATCCGTGTAATCTGCGGATTATTTAATCTTTTGTTCGTGCCCATTTATGTTTCCAATCTGCGGTTCGGCTTTGTGTTCTTTGTGTCTCTGTGGTGTAATATTTATTCGGCGTGACAGAGAGTTCACAGAACACAGCGACAAGTGTGCTCGTGGTTGATGTGGGCGGGCACAACGTAAAGATCCTGGTGACGGGGCAAAGTGAGCCCCGGAAATTGGCTACTGGGCCCAAGTTTACACCGGGAGACATGGTGCTCGGTATCAGAGAACTAACCCGAGATTGGAAATACGATGTAATTACCATCGGATTCCCCGCGCCGGTCCGCCAGGATCGACCGGTGGAAGAACCGTTCAATCTCGGTCGTGGTTGGGTCGGATTTGATTACCATGGCGCATTCGGCCGTCCGGTTAAAATGATAAACGACGCTGCCATGCAGGCACTGGGATGTTATCAGCGGGGGAAAATGCTATTCCTCGGACTTGGCACCGGTCTCGGTTCGAGCATGATTGTGGAGGGAATCGTGGTACCAACCGAGCTCTGCCGCCTCCCTTATAAAAAGGCCACTTTCGAAGATTACGTCGGTACGCGGGGCTTGGAACGTTTCGGTAAAAAGAAATGGCGCCGTTATGTAGAAGATGTAGTCGCCCGGTTCATCGCTGCACTTGAGCCGGAAGATGTAGTGCTTGGAGGAGGTAACGTGAAATATCTAAAGGACGTCCCTCCCGGATGCCGGATCGTGGAGAACAACAACGCGTTTGCCGGCGGTTTCCGCCTTTGGGAAACAGCGACCAGTTTCGGAGTGAGAATCTAAGAGCGAGGAGGGCGCATATGCCCCAGCGCCATCGGTCCGATAAGGCTTGCCGCACCTCACGCCTTATTAGGCTCGAGGATGTCGCGTCAAGCCGCACGTGCCCTCCTAGCTCCTAAAGTGGTTACTGACCCACTGATTACTGATTACTTCCGCCGCTGTCCCAAGACCTTTCGAGCACGAGGGCGAGCAGGAGCACGAGGGAAATTGAGCTAGCGCTCAATACTCATCATGCCGGCGCCACCATTGGTATGGCTCAGCTTGCGGCCAGCCGTCAGGGGAATCCTCCCAGGATTCTTGGCGGCCGAATGGGGTCACGTCTAAGAAACTCCAGATGCTTCCGAGGGTCTCCACGCCGCGGCGGGAAGTAAAATAGGTTCGATAAACGTTGATGCCGTCCCGGAGGAATACACTGAGACCATGTTCTTCGCCGTCAGCGGTCGTGATCCCGAAATCATAGTTAAAATCGCTTCCGTAAGAAGAAAACCAGGGGAGGGTCCATCCCATTCGCTTTTGATAGGCCTGGATTTGGGAAAGCGGCGCGTGCGACACCAGAACAAAATTGGTGTCTCTGGCATGAAAGTGCGCCTGGTGACCAATCTGATCGACGAACATGCTACAACCGGGACACCCGGCATCGGGCCAGCCATGGACTCCGGGAGCAAACATGAAGTGGTAAAGGAGGAGTTGCCGTTTCCCATCAAAAAGGTCGAGCAAGCTAGCTCTGCCTTTAGGGCCGTCGAAAGCGTATTTTTTATCGATCAAAACCATTGGTAAACGGCGACGTTCGGCGGCCAGCGCGTCGTGGGCTTGGGTAGCGGCTTTTTCTTTAACGAGTAGTTTTTCCCGGGCAGCAGCCCATTCTTCTGCGGAAACGACCGGTGGGAGACTGGTGGTGTTCATAGCGACGTTCATTCACAAGAATCGACGAATGAACGCGCAGGAATTGGACATCCGGTTTCACTACAAAGACACAAAGTTCACGAGGAAAAGACGGAATAGCCGCGAAAGGGCGCTTTGGCAGCTGGCCAAATCACAAGCCCGCGATCGTCCACGAAAGCGCTCCGGATCGCTTATGCATCACTGTCTCGCCGCCCAGCGGTCTGATAGCCCGAAAAATATCGGGAATGAGCTCCTGGTCTGCGGTCTCAAACTAGATAGGACGGCGGAGCGCGAGGTCGATCTGGCTTACTGATCGAATGAACGACTCGAAGTCGAACAAATCGACTCCGCCGAGTAACCTAAAACTACTCAATTACATCAAGGAACGAACATCATTTGTCGAAATCAGAAAGTCAGGTCAGATCAACATGAACGCTGTCCCTGAAGTTAATTCACTCGACGCGAATCCCCATGGTAAATATCCCGTATGGGAACGGCCCAACCGTTGTCCGTGGCAGGCTCTGAAACGAGGTTTATTAGTTTGCGCTTTGAGTCTAGCCACCGCTTATCAGAGTAACGCCGACCCGAAAAGCGGGATGGCAATTGGTGCTGGCAATGGTCTGGAAGTCGATCACATCGGGGCTCGCGTTTGGCTCGAGAAAGGCGCCCATAAGTTAAACCTAGATAGTCACGGAGTAATTCTTAAAGGCTATGATCCAGTGGCTTATTTCTCTCAAAAGAAAGCGGTAAAAGGAACTCCTAAATACAAGACTAACTATCAAGGAGCTACTTATTACTTCAGCTCCACCGCGAACCTCACTACTTTCGAACGGAACCCTTCAAAATATGCACC
>DASUWQ010000305.1:0-6089 GCA_036378375.1 Chthoniobacterales bacterium | reverse complement strand
GTTGTTGGTCGGTTCGTCCAGAATAATCAATTCGCTCTCGAAATGCATCGCTCGGGCAATGGCAACCGCTTGGCGTTCCCCTCCGGAAAGCGCGCTAATCGGAGTGGCCGGCGGGATCTCTTTCTTAATGCCGACCTGCTTCAGCAATTTACGAGCGACTTGGTTCATGGTGTCGTGATCGAGACGATCAAGAAAACGCGGGCCTTTTAAAGGTTCACGCCCGAGAAACAGATTGCGAGCGATAGAAAGCTGCGAGATCAGAGCCGAGTCTTGATAGATCGTCTCGATGCCCAAAGCCATCGCGTCGGTGGTGTTCTTAATCTTAACCTGGTTCCCACGCATGTAGATATCCCCGCTGTCAGCCCGCAACGCGCCAGAGAGGATTTTGATGAGCGTCGATTTGCCCGCGCCGTTGTCCCCTAAGAGGCCAACAATCTCATTCCGGTTGACCGACAGGGTGACGTCGTTCAGGGCCTGTACCCGCCCAAAAAATTTATTAATGCGGTCCATCCGGACCAGTTCTTCTGGCATAATTACGGAAGGCTCACCACAGAGACACGGAGTTCACAGAGGGGCATTTTTGGGGGCGACCACTCTTCAAAACTTCGTGTCCTTCGTGCCTTTGTGGTGACATTTTCTCTGTGTTCTCTGTGTCTCTGTGGTGAATTTCAAGTGCCTGCATGGTGACGGCGTTCGAGCCAGGAATGGAGAGCCATCATCGCCAAGATGATCCCTCCGATGAAAATGTTATAGGCTAAGCCGGGTACGCCGATCAGTACGATACCATTGCGCATCGTGCGGAGGATCAGAACTCCGAGTACGGTGCCGATGATGGTGCCGCGTCCGCCCGTGAGAGCGGTACCGCCAATGACCACCATCGCGATTACCTCTAATTCATACTGGGTGCCGCTGTTCGGATTGGCGGCCGAGACTCGGATTGAGCTCGTGATGCCGGCATAAGCAGACATCACCGCAGTGAGAATAAATAGTGCGATCTTGGTGTAAGTAACCCGCACTCCGCGGGCTCGGGCTGCGTCAGGGTTTCCGCCGGCGGCCTGTATCCAATTGCCGGCTTTCGACTCGGTAAGGACGTACCCGAGAATGATTGCAAACAGGATAAACCAGAGCAGAGACGCGTAGATATACAGGTCGCCAATCGCGAATTCGCCGACCACGATCTTCATCAGTGGTGAATCCGCGGTCCAGGTACGTTGAGGAAAGCCGTCTGTGACATATAGAGCCGTTCCCCGGACGACTAAGAGCATTCCTAAGGTGACCAAGAACGACGGAATCTTTAGGTAGGTCACGAACCAACCGTTGGCCAGACCCACAACGACCGCGAACAAGAGCGCGACCACAAATCCAACCTCAAGCGGGGCGATGTGGGTATTGTACAGGGTCCACATAACGATCGGCGCAAAGCCAAAGACCGATCCGACCGACAAATCGAACTCGCCCGCGGTCATCAACAGCGTCATCCCCAGAGTGATCATCCCGAGCTCCGGGGTGAACGCCAGCAGGTTGCTGATGTTCCCCGCTGACAGGAAGGCGGGAGACCGCGAGCTAAAAGCTGCGATCTCCACAACTAGCAACACGAAAGGCCCGAACTCGGGTTGAGAGACGACCTTCTGTAGGAACGACTTTATGCCCAATTATTTGTGTCCCGAACCCTGCATTATTTTCAGGTAACTGCCGGCTTTATCCTTCTCGTACAAAGTGCCGACGCTGATGTCGAACCCGGGCGGGATACCGTCCGCGGCCATGGCGGCTAGGGAAAGCGCCAGGTAACTGGTCGCTTGCGGATCCTGCCACATCGCCGCGTTTACGTATCCGTCGAGGACTTCTTGCGCGGTATCAATAGAGTTGCCCCAACCAACAACCGGAATCTCACCGGCCTTAACGTGAACCTGGTCAAACACCCGTTTGATGCTGCCGGTAACTAGATCGCCTAGACCGATGATCGCCTTAATCTTGCTCTTGTTGGCGGTAAGATAATCCGACATACGGGTGATAATCTCAGCCTGATCCAGTTTGGCTTCAGTGATCTCGTAGTTGATTCCGAGCGGTTTAAATACCTGGTCGATTCCCTGCGTTTCCAGGGTCTGATAGGTGGCGCCGGGCACTTCGACCGGCATCCAGACGAAATCACCCTTTTTCACAAAGTTATGGTCGACCAGATATTGGGCCCAGCGATGGCCGATGGCGACGTTGTCACCGCCGACATAGGCATCTCGACCGCTGGTTTTGTCTTCGGTATTCATGATGATTACCGGAATACCGGCGGCATGGGCTTCAGCGATGACCTTCGTCAAGCTTCCCGGGTCTGGAGTGCTGGTGACGATTCCTCGCGCTTTCGCTGAAATCGCAGCCCTGATCGCTTCTTGGTGTGATGGCACATCGCCACTGTGAAACGAAGTCCGAACATCGTTACCGGTGTCTTTTGCCCATTGCTCCGCTCCTTGGAGGAAATACGTCCAAACCGGGTCAGTTGGCGAGCCGTGAGAAACCCAATAATAGATCGCTTTGTCAGCGGCCGAGGCTTGTATCGGTGCAAACGACACCGCCGTGGCGCCAAGAATTGCTAAGGAAAGCCCGATTCCAATGGGGGCGAGCTTTCTTTTTCTTAAGGGCAAACCGAAGTGGGTTGCCCAATTGAGCAGAACACGTGTTCTCATAATCTGGGGGATTGATCCGTAACCGGTACGAACGAACCGGTGTGGGAGTGGTTATAATGAACAGGGTTACGAGGGAAATCGGAAGCAAAATGTGATTGGTGATTCGTGATTGGTTGACGCCCGAGGCTATTGGTGAGGCGATGCTCCGGAAAGACCTCCAGGTTCTTCGGGAGCCTGGTTCTACCAATCACCAATCACCACTCACGAATCACCTTTCACTTTCCTCCAGTCCCCCTGGCCGCGCGAAAATAATCAGCCAACCCCTGCGCAACCCCGTCGGCATATTCCGCGTAGATGTTTTTGTGCATCACGCCGTTAAATTCTCGCAAGCCGTCGTATTCTCCGGCCTGGAATCGGTCGAAGAAGTCGCGGCTATTCATTACGTAGCACTCCACGTAGGCGACCGGGCAGTGATAGAGCCGGTTGGCCAATAGATTACGAGTCCAGACATAGCCGCTGGCGCCGACTGCGCGGGCATTATCGCTGTTGTAATGGTAGGCGGGCAATTTGGTGGTGTCGGAAAGCGAATGAGCAATGCTTTCAGCGATACCCAGCTCCTCGTCGAAGGATTGGCTCAACAGTTTCAGAAGCATCTGGTAACGAACGTCGGCGTAGGCCAGCTCGGATTCAGCGTAAGCACCGTTCACAATCAAGTGCAGATGGTTGATGTCAGTCAAAGTAGGGTTCGCAGGGTCACCCCAAGGCTCCGCGTTAAAGTGAAGGCAAAGGGTGAGGTCCGGCTTCAATGTGTGGTTGACGCGCTTTGCTCTTTCGTGAATCTCGGCAACTCTGTAGAAAAGACGTTCCGCCTCCCAAGCGATCGAATACTCCTTTTCCGGGTCAGCCGGACCCTTGTAATTGCGTAAGATGGGGTGCACCCCGCGCGATTTCAAAGAAGCGCGTGCCTCGGAATGGAGATCATCGGGACGCAAAGACGTAACCGGGCCCGGTTTTGAATGAACGAAAACGACCTTAGCGCCAAATTCTTCCAGTCGGGGCGCTAAACGTCTCGCGGTTTGCAGAGTAAGATCTCCTTCCTTGACCGGCTCGGCGTTCCCGATCTGGAACCATCGTTCCTCCATTTTTGCCCACGAGCCGCCCAGATGACCCGGATCCAGTGCGATGGTTACCCCGGCCAAAGGCTGGTCGTTGTCCGCCGGAAGCGTTTTCGGGTCGTGCCAGTATTTCGCGAATGGTCGCCCTCTGTCTTTCGCGAACTTGAGCTTTAGCCGGTGTTTAGCCGAGGTCTGAATTTCTGCGTAATCAGGTTTCACCGTAATCCATTTTTGAGCGGTGCCGCCGGCCGCGTACACATCGTTTAAGAGGTGAAGAAATCGGTCGTGAGTGATCGTTCCTTGGAACTTTTGGAGTCCGTCCCAGTCGGGGCGGCTGCTAAGCGGGGTGAGAGGATCGGCTAAGGATGGAGTCAATACGCCGGTTGCGAGCAGGAGGATAAGGCCGGTGGCAGTCACTAAGCGTTTCGTACTCGTCGTCTTCGGCCTCGAATTCGTGGGAGCGGCGGGTTGGGAAATTGCGCTACGGTGGTATAGCTCGTTCACCAGAGGGCAAGCTCCAATGGTCCACCGCGCTGTGACCCCACTGCCCCGCCTCATCGAGGACGAGGACGAATACGAGTGCGATTCGAGGCGCGTTCCCAGCATACCGAATTTGCTTCAGGGTATTTCCACCCTTATATAAATGTAATTACTGGCGGGTAGGCGATGCTTCGACTTCTTTTTCTCGGTGACATCATCGGCGAGCCCGGGCGCAGGGCGGTTATCGAGATGTTACCGACCCTAAAATCCGCCTGGGAGCTCGATTTCGTCGTCGTAAATGGCGAAAATGTTGCTGCTGGGCGAGGTATAACGCCCAAACTGGCGATCGATTTGCTTCGTTGCGGGGCCGCGGTCATCACAACTGGCGACCATGTCTGGGATCAGAAAGATATCGTTTCATTTATCGACACTGAGCCTCGGCTGCTTCGCCCAATCAATTATCCTGAAGGCACTCCTGGGGGAGGATCGATCGTTTTGGAGACCGCGAAAGGAAAAGTCGGGGTGATTAACGTCCAAGGACGAACGTTCATGCTTCCCGCCCTGGAAAACCCGTTTCGCCGCGTGTGGGATGAGGTTGAACAGATCCGGGCGCAAACGCCGGTCATTTTTGTCGACGTTCATGCCGAGACGACCAGTGAAAAGATTGCCCTTGGGAGGTTCCTGGATGGGAAAGTATCGGTTGTGGCTGGGACTCACACCCATGTACAGACCGCTGATGACCAGATTTTCCCGGGTGGAACTGCCTTCATTTGCGATGTAGGAATGTGCGGACCCACAGAGTCTGTCTTAGGACGCGAGATTCAGCCTATCGTCCAGCGCTTTTACACCAGCATGCCCGTCAATTTTCCCGTGGCGAAAGGAGAGGTCAAGCTGCACGGGCTCATGGTCGATATCGATGAAGAGAGCGGACGAGCAATGTCGATTCAGCGTGTAGCCGAGACTTATCGGCCGGCACCGGTTGAAAGTCCGGCGACGGCAAACCGGGAGGAACACACGGTGGGAAGCGTAGAAGGAGCTAGGAGCTAGAATCTAGGAGGACTCGATCCCAGCTCTGTTATTTAAGAGTATTGGGGTTTTTTGGCTAGCTCGCCTCGAGCACTTAAGACTAGTCGCAAAGGACTCGCTAGATCAACTGGCCGGTGAGAGAGAAAATACTCCTAACTCCTGGATTCTAGCTCCTAGCTCCTGCCCCGGAGAATCCTGTTGACGCTAATGCGCTCTTTGTTAAGTTTCCGGCTCGCTTGACGGACCTTGAGTAGCGATCGATCGGCCTCTTTTTGCAGGATTAGCGACGAATGAGCCTTTTGATTGATATCAATTTCCGGCACGAGAGGTCGGCCGATTCACGCTGTGTGCGACTCGTCCGATTAAAGAAACAACATATGCCCATGTAGCTCAGTTGGTAGAGCACGTCCTTGGTAAGGACGAGGTCACCGGTTCAATCCCGGTCATGGGCTCCATGTCCTTACTAAAAAAGACCTTAGATTATTTAAATAGAAGATAGAGCAAGAAGGAGACCTTAAATGGCGAAGGATAAATTCGAACGATCCAAACCGCACGTGAACATCGGCACTATCGGACATGTGGACCATGGTAAGACCACTTTGACTGCCGCAATCACGACGGTACTGGCCGAGAAGGGCATGGCGCAGGCAACGCGGTACGATCAGATTGATAATGCTCCTGAAGAAAAGGAGCGTGGTATTACGATCAACACGGCGCACGTAGAGTATCAGACCGCAAACCGTCACTACGCGCATGTCGATTGTCCCGGTCACGCTGACTACGTGAAGAACATGATCACTGGTGCAGCGCAGATGGACGGCGCTATTCTCGTTGTTTCCGCAGCGGATGGACC